>CAVISO010000001.1:0-70275 GCA_963645435.1 Sphaerochaetaceae bacterium
ATCTTGAATTATTTGATCTATTGTTTTGCTGATATAAAAACTATATTAAAACAATAACATAACATACAAAAAATATATTATTCTAATATTGAAATTCCATAAAAAAAATATCGTTTTAAATTTAAGTAAGCAATCCTAACTAATTTGCGTTAACAGTTTTTGTTTTAAATTAGAGGTTTTTTGCAAAATGAGCTTTGTGCTGATGTGGTCTTGGAGTTGTGAGATAAAATGCAGATCTGATAACTGAAGTTAGCAGAAATGTTTTTTTAGCCACAAGAACAAGTCCAAGATGAATGAAGGCAGTTTTGAAAAACCACTTTAAACTCTTAATTAGCATAGTGGATATGTTAATTCTGAGCGGGAGATAAAGGTTTCTTTTTAAACGTAGTTTTGGGTAACAAGATTCCAATCAATATCCTTAATGTGGTGATGTAGCGGTATATAATAATTCATTAAACAACAGAGACAACTCAAAGAACCAAGACAACAAAGACAGCCTATACAAAATGGCAAACACTTTGAACACTTGAAACACTTAGGATCATTTTAGATGCAGAAAAGAATTGTAAGCTAAACTGAAATGTATTGGTTGTTGCCCAATTTGTACTCAGTGTATCAATTGTACCCTTTGTGCACAATGTAAACCCTAAACAAATGAACCCTCTCCAAAAAAAGAAACACTTCACTTGAAATATTAGTGGAGGAAATTACAATGGAATCAAAATCATACAAAGGTCCATAATGACCATTAAGGGTCTATTTGCAGAATACTACACAGTGCACCAACGGTATAAAGCATATCCATAGGGTTGATTTGGAAGGTGCAATGTAATTTGATGCGTAAGCGGAAATTTTCATTTTTGAAAAAAACGGTTATAAAATAACCGGATTTTTCAAAAATTGAGAAATCCGGTTATTTTGCGGGGCTGATGACATAAACGAGGCTGCTTTACGTTTGAAATCTTCAATAAAAAGGGTTGTATGGTAATAGAATAGAAGTGATATGATAATTGTAGAATTATGACAGTGAAATCATATTGAAATAATATAAAAATTATATAATTGAAACACGGTAAGCACATCGAACACGGTAAGCACAACGAACCCAGCACAACGAGCACGGCAAGTACAACGAGCACGGCAAGTACAACGAACACGGCAAGTACGGCAAGCACGGCAAGCACGGCAAGCTCAACGAGCTCAACGAGCGGCAGGCAAGTTAAAGGGCTACTTTTGTGGTGAACAGGGAACCAATCCCGGCGCCGGTGTAGACTACAAGGGTTACGATTATGCCGGCAATAAGGACTCCTGCCATGATGCTTAGAGCACTTTTCTTTTTGTTCAGGCCTAGGACCCAGGAGCCAATGGTGCCAGTCCAGGCGCCGGTCATGGGGAGGGGGACACCAACAAAGATGGCAAGACCAATGAGTCCGTATTTTTCTACTTTTGGACCAACCTTGGCACGGGAGCGGGCAATGGTTCTTTCAAAGAATTTGTGGTAGCCCTCGTGCTGGTCAAGGACCTTGTGCAGGGTGCTGAAGAAGAAGTAGCCCAGAAGGGGGGCCATACAGTTTACCAGTACACTAATGATAAAACACTGGTACAAGGGGATCCCGTTGAGATAGCCGTAGGGGATAGCTCCTCTGAGCTCCGATATTGGTAAAATGCTTAAGAGCGCCATTAGCAGGTAGTGTTTTAGCATTGTTAATTTTTCCTTTCAATTTTGATTGCGTCAGCGGGGCACATTTCGTGGCAGCAATAGCAACGAATGCACTTGGAATAGTCTGCCACCACATGAGTTTTATACTTGGAGTTAGCAATAGGTGCACCCTCAAGTTGAATTTCATCCAAAGGCTTCAGACTTAGCGCCTTAGCTGGGCAAATGTTAACACACCTTGCACAGCGGATACAAGCAGAGTCTTCAAAAAGGGGACGTGGCTCCTGTCTCTGTTTACGTTTTTGAAGGCCTCGCGTGAAAAAGGGCAGAATCAGACTTTTCACAAAGTGAGTTTTCTCACAGATAGGAATCCTAACAAAGTTAGTTAGCATCACTTCCTCAGCCTTCAGCAAAGGATATTCAATAGTAGATGGTAAAAGATGTCGTCTTGAGGCTTCTTGTATAATGGGCAGATCCAGGGGAGCATAACCCATGATAACTGCTTCTGCGTAATCCATTGCAATACAACTATTTGAGGCCATAATAAGCCCAACTGGTCTTGCATCTCCGTTAGCTGGTCCAGCCCCTTCCATTCCAATTACCGCATCCATAAATGCAAACGCTGGCTTGACGGTTTCATGTATTCCCAATATGAGGCGGGCAAAACTTTCTCTGTTAGGACATTTAACATGACAGGCGCTTTTGTGCAGTCCTGGAATTAAACCAAAGAGGTTCTTTACGGCTCCTGTGCTGTACATTAGTTGGTGAGTCTTAAATTTTGATAAAGAGAATACATAGTCCACTTTATCAAGGATGTTTGCCATTAGTAATCTGCGGGTGGTGCCTACTATGTGCTTCTTTACTGGCTCTTTTGTAAAATCTACCCAAGTAACGTTCTCTTGCTCGCAAACGTCATGAATACCACAGCGTTTACCTTCAAAGGTTGCATTTTGTAGACCAGGAGAGTCTCCAACATAAATCTCTGAAGCACCTGAGTTTTTTAGAAGTCTTATTACGGCTCTAACAAATTCAGGATTTGTTGTAATACAATCTTCAGGTTTTGCATCTGAAAGAATGTTGGGTTTGAGCAAGATTTTTTTGCCTGCAACCTCAGGCATTGCACCGGCAAGAGCAACCTGAGAGACAGAACTGTATAATTCATCAAAGTTGTAATTTTCACATTTGGTTATTGCAACCTTTGCACTTTTCATATAGGGCTTCCTATTTTCTTTAATAAACAAAAGTATAGAGGGCCACAACCATCAGAGACATCAGGTAGAATAATGTGACCGTGAGAGCAGCTTTCACTTACAGCGGCAACAGAAGGAGCCATTTCAGCAATAGGTATTTCTTCAAACAGTCCACTACGCTTTTTAAAAAGTTTTTCAATGACAAGTTCATTTTCAACTGGATTTATTGAACAGGTACTATAAAGAATATAGCCCCCACTTACCGTAGCATCTAAGGCTGCAGCCAGCATTGCAAATTGCTGAATTGCTAAATGTTTTGGTCTGGAGGGGCTCCAAATTGAAAGGGCAGCGGAATCTGTTAATACATGGCGCTCAGAAGAGCAGGGGGCATCCAAAAGAAGACAATCATAGACCTCTTTTTCATATAAAGACCAGGTGGTGCTATCATGTCCCGTGACCGTGATATTTTGACGTAGTTTTTCAGGAAGACAACTGTTGATTACTTTTGCAAGGCGGGTTCTGCGGGAGGCAGAGCGGTCATTAGAAATTAGCTTTCCAGTACCATTTAGTTTTAGTGCAAGCACTAAAGTCTTGCCGCCAGGGGCAGCACACATATCAAGAACCTTGTTGTTTTCCTTGATAGGTAGGATTGATGCGGCTAAAATAGAGGCTCTATCCATGTAATAAGGCTCCATCAAAGCCGCAGAAGCCTCAGAAGAATTCAAATCTAAAAACTGGCTAAGATTTTCCTCAAGGGACACTGGCTTTGTATCCTGAAGCATTGCCTGCTTCAGAGCAGACCAACGAGAGCCGTAAAGTTCGCTGTAATATAAATCAAATTTCTCGCTTCCAGAAAGAGCCTTGGCGCTCTTGTCTTTTTTAGCCATTAAAAAGCCTCGCCTATAACTTTGACTAACGCTTGAGTCCCGCATTTGCCATAGCCTTTTGCACATAGTTCTTCGTACATAGACTCAACAAGTTCTAGTCCTTTCAATTGTAAACCCATGCGATGGCTTTCTTCTATGGCAATTTTCATGTCCTTCACAAAATGTTCCACAATGAAACCTGGAGCATAGTCGCCTTGGATGATTCGTGGTGCATAACTGTCCAAAGAGAAACAGCCGGCTGCTCCTTTAGAAATGGTGGCTACCATGGTCTTAAGATCAAGACCTGCTGCCTTAGAGTAGGCCAATGCTTCACAAAGTCCCACCATGGTTCCTGCAATTTGAATTTGGTTTGCCATCTTTGTATGCTGCCCGGCACCTGCGGCTCCTTCAAGAACAATGGATTTTCCCATTAGTTGAAAAAGTGGTTCAACCTTGGCTAAGGTTGAGGCTTCTCCTCCTACCATGATGGATAAGGTTGCGTTTTTTGCTCCTGTATCTCCACCCGAAACTGGAGCGTCTAAGGCTTCACAGTCTAAAGAACGGGCTTTTTCATAGATTTTTACCGCTAAAGAAGGTTTTGTAGTGGTCATATCTACCAAAATTGGATGGGCTTTGGATTCGCAAAGTCCGGCAAAGATTCCTTTTTCTCCAAAATAGACTTCTTCAACATCTGACGGAAAACCCACCATGGTAAAAACCACATCTGAAGACCCTGCAACTTCAGCAGGACTTGCTAAGAAGGTAGCGCCCATTTCTACCAAAGCCTGAGCCTTTGATTTTGTACGGTTATAAACTACCGCCTTATGTCCACCCTCAATAAGATGTTTACACATGCTTTGACCCATGATACCGGTGCCTATCCATCCAATGTTCATATTTCCTCCAGAAACTTTTCACATAACTTTTTTTGAAGTATACTCTTTAATTGTGAACGATAACAACCAGACTTTTGAAAGTCTCCCAGAAGAGGAGATTGTTGATATTGCCGATTTCTTCAAGGTGTTTGGCGAGCCTACACGCCTGAAGATTCTCTATATGCTGGAAGCAGGTGAGGCTAGCGTGAACACGCTGTCAAATTCGCTTGGAATTTCTCAGTCCGTGACCAGCCAGCACCTGAAGTTGCTCAGGGTGGCAAGACTTGTGCGCTGGCGCAAGGATGGCAAGAACGTCATTTATTCCCTCAACGATGACCACATTGCCCGTATTTTATCCTTGGGCACAGAGCATTACGAGGAAACCATCACGCCTGAGGCCTGAACTGGGGTCAAAACCTGTAATTTTTTTTGCTTTCAGTTGTTATGAGGTTGATTTGGAACAGACATGAAACGTGGCATCTTTCTTACCCTTGCACTAATTATCCTCGCCTTCTGCTTTACCTCCTGCAGCACACCAGTTACGCTGATTGAGAGATTTAGCCTGCAAGATACTGTGCAGCAAGAAGATACCACCAAAATCCTCACAGGCAGCGTCAGCTACGGTGCAGGCTTTTACTTTCCCAGCAGCAGTGACATCCTAGACATTTCCCTGCTCAAAACGGACGCAACCACCGGCACCATCCAGGAAATTTCCCACCAGCGAATCAGAAATATCCAACGCTTTGCCCTCCAATTCACCTTAAGATATGACCAATCCGATATCCAGGAGGGGGATACCTGTAGTCTTTTAGTTTCTCTCACCGTCAACGGTTCTGTCAGCGCCCAGGGAGTAACTCAATTAGAATATAAAGAAGGAAGTTTCAGCGAAGCTTCTGTAACTCTTTCAGCGGTTTCAGTTGACCCCACCACAATAACTGAATAAATTTAACAATATAATTACGTATGAGGAAAAACTATGGCTTTTGATTTTAACCAAAACCAGCAGGAATCCCAGAATAATTATAATGGTGGCGGCTCTTATAAGAAGAAGTTCAATTTGTCTCCAAAATTAATAATTATTTTGATTCTTGTTATTGCTGTTGCTTGCATTCTTTCCACCAGTTTCTTTGTTGTGGACCAGACGGAGCAGGCGGTCATTCTAAGATTTGGTAAGTACAACCGTACCGTAGGTCCGGGCTTGCAGACCAAATTGCCCTTTGGAATTGACAAGAGTTACAACGTAGAAACTCAAGTGGTACAGACCATGTCTTTTGGTTTCAGGTCTGCCACTGCCGGAAACACCTATGGTACAGGGACCTCCTATACCTATAACGGGTATGCCTCCGAGTCAACAATGCTTACTGGAGACTTGAACATTGTAGATGTAAAGTGGATTGTTCAGTACAAGATTGATGACCCTAATAAATGGCTCTTTAGCGTAAATAATCCAGAGCAGACCTTAAGCGATGTTTCTCGTTCTGTCATTAACCAACTGGTAGGGGATTTGCCTATTTTGAGCATCATGACTAGCGAGAGAACTACCATTGAGGTGGAAGCCGAACAGCTCATGCAAGATACCCTAGATTCGTACAATATGGGCGTAAAAATCGTGACAGTGAAGTTACAGGACATTGTTCCGCCGGAAGGCGATGTTCAGGATGCCTTTGAAGATGTCAACAAGGCCATCCAGGATATGAATAAATATATCAACGAAGGCAAGGAAAACTATAACAGCACAATACCATCGGCTCAGGGGGAAGCAAGTAAGATAATTCAGGAGGCTCAGGGGTATGCCTCTGAGAGGATTAATACCGCAAAAGGGGATGTGGCGCGCTTTGAGAGTGTGAAGGCGGAGTATGAGAAGAGTAAGGAAGTCACGTCCAAACGTCTGTATATTGAGACCATGGAGGAGATTCTGTCGGATGCGGAAGGCACGGTCACATTGATTGATGAGCGGCTTGAGAATTTTCTGCCAATTGCAAATATCACGGGAGGTACCAAATGAAGAAGGCTTTGTTTATTTGTGGTGCTGTGGTAGTGTTGTTTGTGATTTTCCTTTTGATGGGACCTTTCTATATTTTGGGCGAGGGGCAGCAGGCAGTGGTGACACGCTTTGGAAAGATTGTAAACGTGGAAACAGAGCCTGGCTTAAAGTTCAAGATGCCATTTGTTGATACGGTAAATACTTACTCGTCAAAGATTTTGTCTTGGGACGGGGATGCTCAGCGCATTCCAACTAAGGAAAATCAGTTTATCTATGTGGATCCTACCAGCAGGTGGGTGATATCGGATCCGGCAAAGTTTTATGAGACGGTTAAGACTATTGAGAACGCTGAGCTAAGACTAGACGATGTTCTTGACTCCACCATCAGAACTGTCATATCTGAAAATTACCTCAATGAGGCGGTGCGTAATTCCAACCGTATCAATGAAATGAGTGCAGTTGATGAGGTCTCTAGCATTGATGACCTTGAGGCCGCAGAGAAGCTTCGTTCGCTTACCATTTCCAACGTCCAGCAAGAGTCCATCAAGGTGGGAAGACAGGGTCTTTCTGACCGTATGCTGGCGCTTGCAAGCCAGTATACTCAGGAATACGGCATCACGCTAATTGACGTCATAATTCGTCAAATCCGCTATTCCGATGATCTTACGGAGAGCGTTTATCAGCGTATGATCAAAGAAAGAAATCAGATTGCTGAAGCCTACAGGTCTTATGGTAGAGGTCAGCTTGCTCAGTGGGAGGGTAAGACTTCCAGTGAACAAATGACTATTTTGTCGGAGGCTTATGCACAGGCTGAGCAGATTAAGGGTGTGGCAGATGCTGAGGCTACAAAAATCTATGCCCAGGCCTATGATGAAGACCCTGAATTCTTTGAGTTGTGGCGTACGTTGGAGTCTTATAAAAAGACTTTGCCAAGCATGGATAAGGTGCTTTCTACGGGCCTGCCGTACTTTGACGTTATGACGCAAAAGTGATTATAATAAAGATTTGTGGAATTTAAATTATGAAGAAAAGACTTGTTACTAGCGCATTGCCATATGTAAACAATATTCCTCACCTTGGAAATCTCACTCAAGTGCTTTCTGCAGATGTATTTGCACGTTTTTGCAGATCCAGAGGCTATGAGACTTTGTATGTGTGTGGAACAGATGAGTACGGAACTGCTACTGAAACCAGAGCAGCCAAAGAAGGGGTCTCTCCAAGAGAACTTTGTGACCACTATCATGCAATTCATGAAGAAATTTATAAGTGGTTTAACATTGGTTTTGATTATTTTGGAAGAACTTCTACGCCAAAGCAGACAGAGATTGTCCAGAGCATTTTCAAGAAGGTAGATGAAGCGGGTTATATCACAGAAAAAGAAACGGAACAGTTGTACTGCCCTCAGTGCAGAAGATTCTTGGCTGACCGTTTTGTGGAAGGCACCTGTCCTCACTGTGGTTCTACTGATGCTCGTGGAGATCAGTGTGATGCCTGTCAGACTCTTTTGGAACCTACAGAACTTATTAATCCTCGCTGTGGAGTTTGTGGGTCAACTCCTGTTGTGAAAAAGACTAAGCATCTTTATTTGGATTTGCCAAAGGTTCTGCCTCTTTTGGAAGCCTGGCTTAAGGATGCTTCAGTTGATGGTTTTTGGGCTAAAAATGCCGTTCAGGTAACCAAGAGCTGGATTAGAGACGGACTTAAAGAGCGCTGCATTACAAGAGACCTCAAGTGGGGAATTCCGGTTCCAAAGGAGGGCTACGAAGACAAGGTTTTCTACGTTTGGTTTGATGCTCCTATTGGTTACATTTCTATTTCTGCCAATTACACTGATAACTGGAAGGACTGGTGGCACAAGCCTGAAGAGGTGGAACTTTTCCAGTTCATTGGTAAGGACAATATTCCTTTCCATACGGTAATTTTCCCTTCTACATTGCTTGCAACCGGTGAGAAATGGACCATGCTTCATCACATGAGTTCTACTGAATATCTTAACTATGAAGGTGGTAAGTTCTCTAAGAGTAAGGGAATAGGGATTTTTGGCAACGATGTCCAGGAAACAGGAATTCCTGCTGATGTCTGGCGTTTCTACATGTTCTACAACAGACCTGAGAATGCTGACTTTACCTTCACCTGGAAGGATTTTCAGGAAAAGGTCAACGGTGAGTTGATTGGAAACCTTTCCAATCTGGTTAACAGAACGCTTACTTTTGTTAAGAGATTCTTTGATGGCAATTTGGGCACAGGTCCTGTGGACGAGGTGCTTTTGGCTCAGATCAAGGAGAAAGAGGCACTCATTACAGACCTTTTGGAGCATGCAGAGGAGCGCGAGGCTTTCAGAGAGATTTTTGCTCTCTCCAGCATTGGTAATAAGGCCTTCCAGGACAGCGAGCCTTGGAAACTTAGAACTACGGACCCTGAAAAGGCAAAAGCAATTCTTCGCACGCTGGTGGGTCTTATCCGCGACCTGGGCGTCATGATTGAGCCTTACATGCCAACTGCAAGCCAGACCTTACTTGGCTTCTTGGGCTGCAATACCGATAATTGGTCTAATTTAGCCAGCTATTCTAAGGAAATTTCTGTTGGTGAAATTGGGCTTCTTTTCACAAAGTTGGAAGATTCAAGAATTGAGGAGCTGAGAATCCGCTATAGTGGAAGTCAGCAGGAAAGAGAGGAAAGAAAAATGGAAGATAATAGCAAGGAAGCTAAGAAAGAGGCTGCAAAGGCTGCTTTGGCCGCAGCTAAGGCTGCTGAAGAGAGCAAGTCTATTGCTGAGAAGTTTGCAGATAAGGTTAAGCTTACTGTAAGTAAGATTGTTAAGATTGAGCGTCATCCTAATGGCGATATTCTTTACATTCTTGGTCTGGATACTGGAGAAGGCGAGGAGAGAACTATTGTTTCCTCTATTGTTCCTTACTACAAGGAAGAGGAACTTTTGGGGCATAACATTGTTCTGGTAAACAACTTAAAGCCAGCTAATTTCAGAGGCGTTAAGAGCCGCGGTATGTTGTTGGCTGCTTCTGATCCTAACGCTGAGGAGCACACCACCTGTGAGGTGCTCTTTGCTGACGATATTCCTGCTGGAACTAACCTTGTTCCAGAGGGCTTTGCTAATCCTGCTGAGATGTGCTACGTCAAGCCAGATCACTTCTTTGAGATGCCTCTTTATACGGAAAACGGGACTCTTAAGGTGGATGGTCATGCTTTGGTTTCTGCTGAGGGCAAGACTGTTACTGCAAAGAAGTATTTGAACGGTAACGTTGGTTGATTCTTTCTAACTGTAAAAGAGGGACTGTCGTTTGTGGCAGTCCTTTTTTTTTGACAAGTTTTTGAAAAATATCGGGATAGGGTGTAATTTTGGGGCATTTGAGTTGTTTAAGTTTAGTTAGGATGGATAGATGAACGTTCTTGTTGTTGGTTTTGGATTGATTGGCGGTGGGGTAGATGCAGCCTCGTATTACGTTTCGCATGGGCATAGCGTGAGAGTTACGGATGTGCGAAATGAAGAGGTACTATGTGAATCAATTGAAGACTTGCAGCAAAAAGGCGTTGAGTTTCGCGTACAACTGACGTTTGATGAGGACGTGCAGTGGGCGGACCTGGTGGTGAAGACTCATTATATGGGTGAAGATGACTACGCATTCCCCAAGACCAAAGCGGTAGTCAATGATATCTCAGTGCTCCTAACCAGTGCGCTTGCAAAGGATGTGAAATTGCTCTATGTGGCGGGTGCAAAATACAAGACGGTGACCGCGAGTGCCTTGTGTCATGTGCTAAATTCCTTTGGGCATAGTGCACATATGTGCGGGAATATGGGTATTTCTGGGTTCTGTGAACTGGAAAGACTGGAAAGGGGAGAGCAGCCTGAGTACCTTGTCCTTGAGCTTTCTTTTTGGCAGATTAGAGATACTCTGGATATCTTGGATTGGGATTTTCCTTGTTCTGCGCTCACGGTTTTTACTGGGGTTGTGGAGGATGCCCAGTCTAACCTGGATTTGTTTGACTCGCTGGCCTTGATTTCTAGGGCTATTGTTTGTCCTAACGTTCAGAGAAAGACCTTCAGTGATTTGTTTTCCAAATTGCCAGATAAAAAGGCTAGCAAGGTATTCTCCGCTGAATTTGATGCCATAAAGATGTCTAAGGCTATTGCTCCTAAGTTGCAATGGGCTTTTTGTGCTTTGAGGCGTATGGGTTATGAGACGGGTAGACTTAATTCCTGTCTTAAGGCTTTTAAGGGTATTCCTAACCGCGGCGAGTTGGTCTGCAGAACTGAATCCTGTATGTTTATCAACGATAGTTCTTCTTCCTTACCTGAGGCGGTTGGTTTTGCCGTGGATAATTTTTCTAATATGCCAGTTCACTTAATTTGTGGTGGCTACGGGAAATCCTTGGATCCTCAGGGCATGCTGGATGCCCTTGAAGGGGTGGCTTCCATTCATTTGTTGGAGGGCTCTTTTACTGAGGACAAACTTATTCCGCTTTTGAAGGCTAATGGACGAAGTTTCTCTGGTCCTTTTGGTTCTATGAAGGAAGCGGTGGCTTCTGCCTTGACTTCTTTGAATAACAATTCTCAACTGCTTCAGGTGGTGCTACTTTCCCCTGGAGTTCCAGCCTTGTATTTCTACAAAAATGAATTCTACAGGGGAGATAGCTTTAGGTCTGCCATTACTGAAACTGTTGAAATATCGGGCTAAAAAATTTAGTCGTTGTCTCCAAGCGCGTCTAGACCCTTGGCGTTGGCTACCTTGCTGGCTTTGATGTTTTTTACGCAGAAGGTAAAGACCAGGAGGCTGGCACAGGTGAGGGCTGCGGCGTATTTTGGAAGAATGCTCCAGGCCCCGTGGGCTTTGAGGATGAGACCTAAAAGGACTGGGGTGACGGTTTGGGCACTCATGCTGGCGGCGTAGTAGTAGCCGGTGAATTTTCCAATGTTCTTGGAAGAGCAAAGTTCAACTACCATTGGGAAGGAGCAGTTGTGTACCAGTGCCATTCCGTAGCCTTTGATAATCCATACAACTAGCAGAAGATTTGGGAAGACATTGTAAATGGTGCCGGCCTTGTCTGTGTAGGTTGCGGCGCTCTTTTTGACAAAACACATTAGGATAAGTCCAATGAAGGTAAGCATTAAGCCAAGAGATATGGTCCATTTTCTGCCAACTTTGTCTGCAAGGTATCCTGCAGTTGCAAAGCCTACTACAGAGGCGGCGCCGCCAAAGATTACAAGATTAGAGGTCTTGCTAGAGGCACTTCCAAGGGCGTAAATGACAAAGTTGTTCAGGTAGGTGCCAAGAGCATTATCTGACATGAACCAGAGGAACTCTGCAGCCAAAATGGACAGGAGCATGACTTTGTTGGCCTTTGACATTGGCTTGTCGTCATCAACTGGGTCTTCAATGGCAGCAAGACGTTCGCCTTCTTCCATTTCATCCTTAAGTTCTACTGCCAGTTTATTTTCTTTAATAGTAAAGAATAATACCAAGGCAGAAATGACCATGAGAACAGAGGCAATGACAAAAGGCAGTTCTATTACCAGTAGATTCTTTTCTCCTTTGATGTAGCTGGAAAGTACAAAGACCATGCCCAGTACGGTTGCAAAGGCTCCACCAAGATATCCCATGATGTTGATGATTCCGTTGGCTTTGGCTCTCAGTGGTTTTGGGGTGATGTCTGGCATGAGGGCCACGGCTGGGTTGCGGTACATCATCATAAAGACCAGCACTATTGCCATCATTGCTACCATGGCACCAATTTTATTCAGGTGGAAGAACAGCGGTATGAAAGGGAAGGCAATGGCGGAAACAAAGGTTCCAACCAAGATGAAAGGCATTCTTTTTCCAATTGGAGTTTTGGTTCTGTCTGAAAGAGAACCAAAGATTGGAAGAAGAATAAGGGCTGCAAGGTTATCGCACGCCATGATGATTCCCACGAGCCACTGGATTTCTAGCTCACTGTCTACCCCCATGCGGGTCTTAATTATCTCTGTAAGCAGGGTTGGACACCAGGAGTCGTAGACTTGCCAGAGCAATAAAATTCCAAAAAAGGCGAACCCAATAAGGCAGGTTCTCTTGCGGTTGAGTTTTAACATATCTCAAAGCCTCCTAAATTTCCATTTTATACTATCTAGGAGCAATCCTCAATTGGTATTTACTTTGGTTTTACGTTGAAAAAAGGTGTGGTATTGAGTAGAATTGGGGCTATGATTCGTTTCTACAAGCCAACTATAAAGCGTAAAGATATGGACAGCGTCCTTCAGACTATGGTGGACGAGAAAATTGGTCCCGGCGAGAAGGTGCTTTCCTTCATGCAGGCGTATTCTGACACTATCAAAGCCATTTCCTCTTCCTCCTACAGAACTTATCCCGATTGTCTTACCGCTGCCCTCCTTATGGCTGGCGCAGGAGAAGGGGTAAAGGTGGCGGTTTCTCCGCTTTCGCCTCAGCTTTATAAGACGGTTATTGAAAACGTTGGTGCTGAAATGGTCTACGTGGATGTGGACAAGGAAAACGGTTGTCCAAGGGAAGATTTAGTCTCTTCAAGTGGTGCCGATATTCTGCTACTTTACGAAAACTATGGCACAATTCCTATGAAATACAATGAAAAAACCACTTATGCTGAACTTTTAGACTATGGTTCTGTAAAAGTGATTGAGGACATTAGCGAGTCTATTGGCGGTCATCTTAAGGAGGAGGGCTATGCTGGAGCGGTAGGTCAACTGGTGGTTTGTGCCTTTGAAGAGGACTCTGTAGTCTCTGCCGGTGGTGGCAGCGCCGTGGGTGCCAAGAGTGAACTGGTTTCTGCCTTAAGGGGTAGAAGACCTTCCAAATATGTGAAAATGCCTGACTTAAATGCTTCCTTGGGGCTAGTACAGCTTGCTAATCTTGAGGCTAACAGTGCCAAAAGAAGAGAAATTGTTAAACTGTACCAGCAAGGGCTTTCCAAGACCAGACACAAGCAATTTGGTCTTTCTTTGATAGATTTTGAGTCTAACTGCAGTGGTTTTGCCGTTCTTTTGGATTCAAAGCCAGACGAAGCCATTAAGTTTGGCGCAAAACATGACGTGCCTATCAAGTTGGCTTTTGAAAATTGTTTGATTAAGGACTATGACGGAGATCCGTTTGAGGCTTTCCCTGTTGCAGCCTCTTACTATTATAGAGCGGTTTCGTTCCCGGTTTATCCTTTCCTGAAGGGTACTGAGATTGATTTAATTTCCAAGATTATCTCTCATTTGCCGTAAGGAGTGGCTATGACGGTTAGGAATATTGTAATTTGTGTTAACAGTACCAAACCTGGGGCAGAAGCCCTTTCAGAGGACATGCGTAAGTTCTTCTCTAGTAAGAACATTTCCACCAGTTTTGTCAGGCTTTCTTCAACCGAAGAAGACTGTCAAATCAATATTCCTAAGGCTGATTTAGTCATTTCCCTTGGCGGCGATGGTACTGTTCTGACCTGTGCTGCTGCCCTTGCAGAGCGTAAAGTGCCAATTATGGCGGTAAACCTTGGCACTTTTGGCTATATTACAAATACCTCTGCCAACGAGTACCAAGAGGTATTTATGGACTATGTAAATAGGGCAGTTTTTCCTGTAGAGCGCATGATGCTGGATATGTGTGTAAGGCGAGATGGAGAACCTGTTTATCAGGCTAGCGCTCTAAATGACATGACAATTGGTGCCTGCTCTATGTCTAAACTTGTGCATCTTTCGTTGAACATTAATGGAGTGAGAGCGGCAAGTCTTAAAGGAGATGGGCTTATTTTTGCAACTCCTATGGGTTCTACTGCCTATAGCCTTGCAGCAGGTGGTCCTATTTTGGATGCTTCCATGAAGGCTATCATAGTCAATCCAATCTGTCCTTTTGCCATGAGCGTTAGACCGCTGGTGGTAAGTGATAATTCTGTCCTGGAGGTGGTTATTCCGTCTCAAAGAACCAGTATTGCCATTTCTGCAGACGGTCATGGACTGTTTGAATTGCTGGAAGGGGACGTGGTAACGGTGAAAAAGAGTTTTTGCAGCGCACTGTTTTTGGAGAATATTAGGCGTAATTCCATTGAGGTCTTGCGGGATAAACTAGGCTGGGCTGGAGGCTTTAATGCTTGAGCATCTTGAGATTAGAAACTATGCACTAATTGAGAATCTCAGCGTGGATTTTTCTCAGGGTTTTAATGTAATAACTGGTGAAACCGGTGCTGGTAAGTCCATTATCCTTGGTGCCTTGGGGCTGCTCATGGGGGAGAAGGCAGACACATCTGCAATTCGTAACGGGGCAGAGGAAATTATCATTAACGCCGTAGTTTCTGTTCCTGAAGGGCACGAGATTTTGCCCTGGCTTCTGGAAAAGGGGGTAGAGCCTGAAGACGGCGCCCTTTACATCAAGCGAACGGTAAGGGCATCGGGCCGCTCCATGATTTACGTGCAGGGTCAGCTTTTCATGCGCCAGGATTTGTGCCATCTTGCAGATAGCCTGATTGATATGCACGGGCAAAGTGAGCACCAGAGTCTTCTACATGCCGATAAACAGCGCAAAATCCTTGATTCTTATGCCGATAATTTTACTCTTCTAGACGCTTGCTCTTTATCCTACAAGAAATTAGCTGAACTTCAACAAGAGAAGGCTGCTTTGTTATTGCAATTGGAAGAGGGACGCCGACAGGCCGATTACTTTAGTTTTGCCCTGGAAGAAATTGAGAACGCAAAACTTGTTCTTGATGAGGACGAAGAACTTTCTGAAAAAATTAAGGTGCTAAGTTCTTATGAATCCATCTATGAGAACGTTACCTTAAGTTCTGACAAACTTAAGGAGTCCAGAGGTCTTTTGTATGATGCCTCTGCCTTTTGTAGTAAGGCTGCAAAAAGTGATGCCACTTTAGCGGATTTTACTGCAAGAATTGAAGCCTCTCGTATTGAGCTGGAAGATATTTCTCAGGCTTTCAGAGATTATTTGGGTTCTGTTGAATATTCACAGGATGCAATTAACCGCATGCAGGACCGGCTTGCTGCTTTGCAAAAACTTAAACGTAAGTATGGTCCGGCTTTGAAGGATGTTATTGCTTTTGGTCAGAAAGCCAGGGAGTCTTTGGAGCTGTCGCAAAACTTTGAAGATAAACTAGAGGGCTGTGACAAGGCTATTTCAGAAGAGCAGGCTAGGTTTGGAGCCCTTTGTGCTTCTCTTACTTCTTCTCGTAAGAAGTCTGCATTGGTATTACAGAAGGGAATTTGTGAGGTATTAAGACTTTTGGGAATGCCTAATGCTGAATTTGCAATTGAGGTAACTCCTTTGGAGAAGGCAAATTCCTTTGGCTCTGATGCAGTGAGTTTTAAGATAAGTGCAAATCCTGGCGAACCTATGAAGGAGATAAAGGCTATTGCTTCAGGTGGAGAACTTAGCAGAGTCATGCTTGCTCTAAAGACCGTTTTGGCTTCTCAGGATTCTATTCAGACTCAGGTGTTTGATGAGGTGGATTCCGGAATTGGTGGTTCTGTGGCTTTGAGTCTGGCTCAGTGTATTGGAACTCTTGCTGAGAAGAAACAGGTTATTGCTATTACACATCTTGCCAGTATTGCTAGCTGTGCTGATACTCAAATGGTAGTTACAAAAGAAGTGAAGGACGGCAGAACGTACACGCATCTTAAGGTTGTCGCTGGACAGGAGCGGGTTCATGAAATTGCTAGAATGCTTAGTGGTGACGAAAGTGAAGTCTCTTTAGAGCATGCTCGCAAAATGCTTGGGCTTTGAATTGATTGACTAAATAGGGCGGTTTCTCTAAAATTTTTGACATAGAGATTACCTCTAAAGGGGAGCTTGCATGGTTCTTGTAGACATTGACACTTTGTCAGAGGCTGAGCTTAGAGATATTGCCCAGCAGCTGGACATTGAGGATTGGGAAGATCTTTCACAAGAAGAGCTGGTTGAAGCCATTGAAGACAGTTATGATGACGAAGATTTGCCAGAGCGCATTTCTAGGGAAGCGTCTTCAGGTCACAGATACATTAAGTTGCAAAACAGACCGGAGCCTAAAGAGGGTTTTGGCTTTCCTGGAGTAGAGGAGCTTCCTGATTTTTATAATGAAACCTCCATTTGCTTATTGCTTAAGGATTGCAACTGGGCCTACGCCTTTTGGAATCTAAGTCCAAACACTATGGAGGACATTGAGCAAAAGAAGGCTGAACTGCTGGTTAGAGTTGCCGTTTTGGACGAAAATGGCAAGCAGGAAGATTCTTATGATATCGGGATTGAAAAGGAAGATTCTGACTGGAATGTGGAGCTTCCTTGGCAGGGTAAGTCCTACAAGGCGTTTTTGGTGGCGGTGCAAGGCAAAAATGAAGAAGTCCTGGCGCAAAGCAATGTGGTGGTTGTGCAAAAATGTTGGCTTGAGGAGCATTTGGACGTGCTTGAAGACCCTGACAGGTTCAATTTGTTGATGAGTGCCCAGTTTACGAAGGGGGGAAACGTGCTGAATAACCTGCAGGTGCGCCACCTTCTGGAGCAGTTTAAGAATCTGGAGGCTTGAGATGAGAACTGATAGGATTAATTTCATTTTTAATGCACATCTGCCTTTTGTGAGACATCCGGAGTACCCTAGATTTTTGGAAGAGGATTGGCTTTTTGAGGCCATGAATGAGTCTTATATTCCGCTTTTGAGGATGATGGAACGGCTGAAAGAGGATAATGTTTCGTTTAAGCTTACGTTCTCGCTGGCTCCTACGCTCTGTGCCATGCTTTCTGATGAACTCTTGTGCGAACGTTTTGTGTCCTACTTGAATCAGCATATTGAGCTGGGCAGTAAGGAAGTGGAACGTCTAGCTAAGGAGCCTGAGACTAGGGTTCTGGCTGAGGCTTATTTGAAGAATCTGAATGAGAATCTTCAGTTCTATGAAAAGTATGATAGAAATATCCTGACGGCTTTTAATGAACTTTCTAACAGTGGTCATTTGGAATTAATTACTACCACTGCAACCCATGCTTTTTTGCCTGCTTATAAGGATTATCCAGTGGCTACTAATGCCCAGATTGAAACTGGTGTTATGAACCATTTGAGAACCTTTGATAAGCTTACTGAGGGTTTTTGGCTTCCTGAGTGCGGTTATTATCCTGGTTTGGAAGAACTTCTTGCTAGACATAATATTAAGTGGACTACTTTAGGTGCACAGGCGTTCATTCTTTCGCAGGATGAGCCTAAACAGGGCACTTTTGCTCCTGTTAAGTGCCCTAACGGACTGTACTGCTTTGCCAGAGATTTTCACTTGACCAGTCTGGTATGGTCCTCCACTGAGGGCTATCCTTGTGACCCGGAATACAGAGAGTTCTACAGAGACATTGGTTATGATTTGCCTTTGGACTACATTGGACCTTACATTCATGAACCTAATGTTAGGGTTTTTACTGGTTTTAAGTACTGGGCTATTACTGGTAAGGGTCAGGACAAGGTGCTTTATGATCCTAAGAAGGCGGCTTCTAAGGTATCTTTGCATGCAGGTAACTTCATCTATAATGTGAAAAGTTCTGGAACCCTAGTTGGTTCTGCCCTTAAAAATGATCCTGTTTTCACCGTTAGCTTTGATGCTGAACTCTTTGGGCACTGGTGGTACGAAGGAATTCAGTGGCTGGAGCAGGTCATCCGCAGGGTTGATCTTGAGGAAAATATGCTTCTTACAACGCCTAGCGAGATTATTGCTTTGGGCGAGAAGGTAGATACTCTCAGACCTGCTTATTCAACTTGGGGTGAGGGTGGTTTCTCTGGACCATGGGTGGATAGCAGTTCTAATGCTAAGTCTTACAGACATATTTTCAAGGCTCTTGAGCACATGACAGAGTTAGCAGACCGCTTCTCTAATCAGAAGTCGCTTAAACAGCGCTTCCTCACTCAGGCGGCTAGAGAGACCCTGCTGGCTATGGCTAGTGACTGGCCTTTTATCATTCACAACCACACCAGCGAAGGTTATGCTAAGAAGCGGCTTGAAGGACATCTTCAGAATGTTAACCTGGTCTATGAAAATATGTGTAGAAATGCTGTGAATACGGAGTGGCTGGTTAGGGCAGAAAAGAGGGATAATATCTTCAGCTGGCTTGATTATAACATCTTCAATTCTAAGCATTTAAATGAGGATAGTCCTATCTTCACCACTGATTTTACTGAGATTTAATTTTAGAGGTTTTTCAAAAACCTCTTTAGTAGCCTAATTCTTCTCCAATGATGATTACTAGCATTCTGCCCTCAGGCTGTCTTCCGGTGATGACGGCATTTTGACACAGTCTTGCAGTGCAGGCTCCTGCGGGTGGAAACATCATGTTGCGGCCTTTCAGATCCTGAGAGATGCAGTGTCCATGCTTGGCACAGTAGGTGTCAAAACCTAGTCTTATGGCATTAGCTGGAGCGCAAACGGTCTTCATCCTTATCATTGCGTCCTCAAGGGTAGGGACTATTTTATTGTAGCCAGCAACAACAATTACGCGTTTTGGCCCAAAGAGAAAGGCACAGAGGCGGTTGCCGGTTCCGTCTATGTTATAAAGGGCACCTTCCTGGGTTATGGCATTGGTGCCTGAGATAAAGGTGTCTGCCATGACACATTCCTGTTTACGTTTATAAGAGTCCTCTGGAGAAAGACCTTTCTCATAACGGTCAATGAACTTGTACTGAGGACTTGTGATTAAATCCATGGCACCAATCTGGCTGAGGGTTACAGAACCACCCACACCAATAGTTTCACCTGGAACTAAAAGGGTTTTCAGTAGTGCAACTGCTTCTTTACCTGTTGGAACGTAAACGCCTTTTATTCCATTCTTGCCTAGATTTTCTATTGTCTTTGAGATTCTCATGTTAATTACTTTTTGCAGATTTGGCTCCATAGTTACCTCACTTGGTTTATTTTAGCATTTTTTTAAGGTTGTGTGTTATAATTGTGCGCAGGGTTCTGCAGAAACCAAAGGAGCCAAAAGAAATGCCCTGTGAAAATCCATTAGCCCAGCGTGCTAGATTTAAAGAAATGGTTGAATACTCTAAAACCTTGACCACCCCTCATGTGCTGGTTGACTTGCAATTGATAAAGGATTACTACCTGCGCATGAAGCAGGCTTGTCCGTATGCTACTATCTACTTTGCTCTTAAAGCGTGTCCTCTCAACGAGATAGCCACTATGCTGTACAACATGGGCTCCTGCTTTGATATTGCCAGCCGGTACGAACTGGATCAGGTGCTTGAGCTAGGTATTTCTCCCTCCCGCGTGTTTTATGGCAACCCAATTAAGAAGGAGGAGGACATAGCCTATTTCTGGTCCAAGGGCGTTACCACCTTTGCCAGCGACTGCGAGAATGATGTCCTTAAGATTGCCCGTGTAGCCCCTGGCGCTCAGGTCTACTTCCGGGTGCTGCTTCCTGCTAGTAATAGTGCAGATTGGCCGCTTTCTAGAAAGTTTGGTTGCCACAGCGACATGGTTTTGCAGCTAATCTCTCTTGCTTTATCCGTTGGTCTTAAGCCGGTAGGGCTTTCTTTCCACGTAGGATCTCAGCAGCGGGATGTAACGGTTTGGGACACAGCCCTGTCTATGTGCGCAAATATTTTTGAGAAATCGCCTTGCAAGCTATCCTTAATTGACATGGGTGGAGGTCTTCCAGCCCGATACACCTACGAGACCCTGTCCTTGGAAAACTATGGTCTAAAAATCAATAGTTATATTGAAAAATACTTTCCTGATGCCAAATCACGCCCTCGTTTTGTAATGGAACCAGGCAGAAGCCTAGTTGCGGACAGCGGCATTTTGGCTTCAACTGTGGTGGAAGTTGCCCAAAAGGGTGGAAACGAAGACTACCGTTGGGTATTCCTTGATACCGGCAAATTCAATGGCATGATTGAAACCATAGATGAGAGCATTCGCTATAGCAGTGTCTGTTCCTGTGATATGGACTGTACCCATCCAACCCAGTCGGTGGTGCTTGCAGGCCCAACCTGTGACAGTATGGATATCATGTATGAAAAAGAGAAGTATCCGCTTCCGGTGGATTTAAAGGCAGGGGATAGAATCTACTTTCTTGCAGCAGGCGCCTATACCGCAAGTTACGCCAGCGTCTGCTTCAACGGATTTCCGCCAATAAAGACGTACGTGTTTAAGTAATTTAGTTAGAGCCCAGGTTCCTGCCACAGCAGTTTTTGTACTTCTTACCACTGCCACAAGGACATGGATCATTGCGGCCTACTTTTGGGGTAGAGCGAACAATCTGAACTGAACTTTGGGCGTGGGCGTTCTCTGCCGCTCTGGCCTGAAGGGCTTGGCGTGCTGCCTGATTGGCAAATTGGCTGCTTTCACCGTGGGATTCAATAATCTTGCGAGGGCGAGTTGCTCTTGCATTTGGATTAGTACCTACGTTGATTTGAACTCTTACAACGGTCTTGGCTACGGTAGACTTGATTTGCTCAATCATGGCGTCAAAGATGTCAAAGCCTTCCAGCTTGTATTCCAAAAGAGGATTCTTTTGAGCATAAGAGCGCAGGGCAACGGAGTCTCTTAGGTCTTCCAGCTCTTCTAGATGGTTCTGCCATCTGCTATCTATTTGTCTTAAATAGATTTGACGGATAAATTCGCCAAAGTTCTCAGCTCCCACAATAGCCACCTTTGCCTCAACATTCTTACGAATCAGGTCACTGATTTTAGAGGTAAGAGCCTCCTTTGACAGGCTTTCATCTTCTTTTGAGGGCTGGTAGTCATAACCAATCTTGTCCATGAGCTTCTGATGCAAAACTGCAAGATTATTGCTACCCTTGCTGTGACAGTCTTCAACGGCTTCTTCTATGAACTCAAAGCAGGCTTTAAGAGCACGTTCTACCAGGTTGGAGTCAATTAGAATGTCATCTCGCTGCCCATAGATGAAGTTTCGCTGTTCATTGAGCACATCATCATACTCAAGCAGATGTTTTCTTATTTCAAAGTTGCGTTCTTCTACGCGCTTTTGAGCAGTTTCAATGACCTTACTTACCATGGAGTGTTCAATTGGTTCTCCAGTGTTCATACCCATTCTTCCAACGAGGGCTTTGACATTGTCTTTTGCAAAGAGGCGCAAGATTGTGTCGTCAAAACTGACGTAGAAGCGGGAAACGCCTGGGTCTCCCTGGCGGCCGCTTCTTCCACGAAGCTGATTATCAATACGGCGGGATTCATGACGCTCTGTACCAAGTATATATAAGCCACCTAAGGATTTAACTTCTTCATAGCTGGCTTTCCACTGAGCCTTGGTTTTCTCTTTTGCTATCTTAAATTCTTCTTCTGTGGCTTCTGTTCCACAAAGTCTTCTTGCAAGAGCATCAGGCGAGCCGCCCAGTTTGATATCTGTACCACGGCCTGCCATGTTGGTGGCAACCGTTACAGCGCCTTTGGCTCCGGCATTTTCAATTATGAGAGCTTCTCTTGCGTGGTTCTTGGCATTGAGCACCTCATGAGCAATGCCCATCTTACGCAGCATGCCAGAGATTAATTCCGATTTTTCAATGGAAACGGTACCTACGAGAATTGGTTGACCTGTTTCATGTACTCGTTTGATTTCCTCGCAAATGGCTTTATACTTAAAGGCTTCATTGAGATAGACGAGGTCATCTTTGTCTTCACGCTGTACTGGGACGTGGGTTGGAATGACAACTACATCCAGGTTGTAAATGGCGGCAAATTCAGGGGCTTCCGTGTCAGCGGTACCGGTCATGCCGGAGACCTTGTCATACATTCTGAAGAAGTTCTGGAAGGTGATGGTAGCCAGCGTCTTGTTTTTGCCATAGACCTTGATGTGTTCTTTGGCTTCAATAGCCTGATGTAGTCCGTCACTGTAACGGCGTCCGTAAAGAATACGACCGGTAAATTCATCTACTATTTGGATTTGGTTGTCTTGAATGACGTAGTCTGTATCCTTGTGATACAGGTGCTTTGCCACCATGGCTTGGGTAACGTAATGGATGTATTCAAAGTTTTCATCGTCATAAAGTGAGCCCTGGATTATGCCTAGCCTGTGCAGAAGTTCCTCCATGTGCGCCATGCCTTGCTTAGTAAAACTTACGCGCCTGCTTTTTTCATCCAGCATGTAATCGCCATCGGGCTCCAATTTGGCACCATCTTCAAAGCGGGCAAAAGCCGATATCTCTGGGTATTCGCCAGTTTCAGGATCCTTTTCGCATTCTTTGAAGTAGGGGACAATCTTTTCAGCGTTCAGGGCCTGCTGGGTGTCGTCGTCAGCTGGACCTGAGATGATAAGTGGAGTCCTGGCCTCATCAATGAGGATGGAGTCAATTTCGTCTATGATGCAGTAGTGGTGCTTGGGTTGGATTTTGTCAACAAAACGCAGTTTCATGTTGTCGCGCAGGTAGTCAAAACCAAATTCATTGTTGGTACCATAGGTGACGTCACATAGATAGGCCTGCCTGCGCCGCTCGTTGTCCAGGTTGGAGACAATAACGCCTACAGTTAGACCCAGGAAGTTGTAAATTGGTCCCATCCACTGGGCATCACGTTGAGCCAAATAGTCATTGACGGTGACCACATGAACGCCTTTTCCCTCCAGCGCATTGAGATAGGCCGCTGGAACGCTGGTGAGGGTCTTTCCTTCACCAGTTTTCATTTCAAGGATTTTGCCCTGATGCAGGACTATTGCACCCATGATCTGCACATCATAATGGCGTTCACCAAGAACTCTGAAGGAGGCTTCTCTTGCTAATGCAAAGGCTTCTGGAAGAATTTGATCCAGAGTTTCTCCGTTTTTAATTCTTTCTTTGAATTTATTGGTTTGAAGTGGGAATTCTTCATCCTTCAGGGATTTTGCCCACGAATCAAAGGAATTTACTTTTTGTACAATAGGACTTAAGGCTTTGATGTCCTTGTCCTTTTTAGAACCAAATATTTTTGTTAAAAATGACATACCGTAAGTATACCTAAAATAAGGCAAAACGAATAGATTGGTTGTCAGATTGGCTGGGATTTCTTATACTATTATTATTGCAGAGGGAGAAAATGGAATATTTAAAAACGGTAGATTACATAATCATTGTTCTTCTTGCTATTGGTGGCATTTGGGGCGCAATTAAGGGCTTAATTGAAGAAGTCTCTTCTAAATTTGGCTATGTGCTGGGCTTTGTCGTTGCTTTTATGTTTACCTCCAGTATAGCAAAGCTCTTTGTAGAGCAGTTTGGTTTTCCCTATTGGTTTGCTGCTTTTTTGGGTTATTTCATGATTTTTATGATTGGCTATTCGTCTATGAGAGGACTGGGCACCATCATTAACAATATTTGCGAAGAAACTAAGCTAGATGTAGTAGACCATCTTTTGGGCTTCTTCCTGGGCGGAATTGAAGCGCTTTTGCTCCTTGGTCTGGCTGAATATTTGCTTAACTATCAGAATCTTTTTAATCTTAAAGAGGTCTTTGAAGAAAGTTTTCTTTCAAGCCGCCTGATTATGCCTTTTTCTACTTGGTTTGTAGAGCTGTTTAACTCAGTAGGAGGCCTTGTTTAATGTTTGAAGGCCTTGCTAAGACTCAGCCTGAAATTGCTCAACAACTGTCTGATTTGGTAGTAAACAACAACTTTCCTAATGCTTCTTTGTTCTTTGGACCATTGTTGTGTGGAAGAATGTACGCTGCAAGTGAAGTGGGCAAGGCCCTTGGTGTGTCTAGGGAAAACACCATTATTGTTTCTGACAGAAACCATTTTTACAGAATTCAGACGGCTTTGGGGTTGTTAAAAAAGGCTAAGAACAAGGCTGCAAAGAATTTTCTGAAGGACAATGTTGGTATCTTGCTTCAGCAGTATCATGGGGCCTTGATTGAAGATCAATCTGCTGCAGGAAAGAAGAAGTTTGAAGAGGCTGCAACGGTAAGTGAACTTTTGGATCAACTTAGTTCTGCTTCAGAGACTCAGGTAGATGCAATAGCAGATAAGCTTGCAAAGTCCTTGAGTTCTCTGGTAGATGCAAATAAAACAACTGCTATTTCCGTAGGGCAGGTCAGGGCTATTAGGGACTGGTGTGCTACTTCTGATATGGAAGGGCAACGGAAGTTGGTTATTATTGAAGGCTTAGAAAATGCGCTTGGTTCTGCAGTAAATGCTCTGCTTAAGACGCTGGAAGAGCCTCCTAGAGATACGTTTTTTATAATAATATCGGCTAATCCTGGAAGACTATTGGCTACCATCCTCAGTAGAGTTCGCAAGTTCAAGTTTAATGAGCTTACAAAAGAGCAGACCAAGTATATTTTCAACTCTCTTTTTGTTGACCCTAACAGGTATGCAAATCTCAATCAGTTTTTCCTGGAGGGGGCAAGCATTGATAGCCAGGCTCTGAAAAAGGCTGCAAGGGCTTTGGTGATAGACAAGAATTTGGATATTCCTGCTTTGGTGAAGTTGCTGGAGGAGAATAAGGCGTGGGATTTATTCTATTCCTACGTTTTGGAATTGCTCTACAGTGGAAGAAAGGACGGTTCTCTTAATGCTCGTAAGGCAGAGTATTTAATTGAAGAATTGACTTCAATGTTAAACAAGGCAAAAACTTATAATCAGCTTAAACGGCTTACGTTTGACTATGTGGTTTATAGGGTCAAGGAGGTGCTGGGATGAATACTTTTGTTTCAAAGGCGTCTTCAAAAATTTCAAAACTTTCTGATGAGCAGATTCTGGGAATCATTAATACTCAAACCTCTGAATTAAAACTGAGAAACTTGGCGCTGGATAATGCTTTTATTGGCTATGTGCTTGTGGACAAAGAGGGTAATATTGCGTACTTAAACAAGCAGACTACTTTGCTGGTCCCAGTTTCCAAAAGAAAAAAATACACCAATTGTTCAATTGAAAAAGTCTTTATGGATAAAAAAGTTGCATTGTTTTTACGCAGTTGTATCCAACTGAGTGAAAAGAAGTCTAATATTTCTCAACTCTTTGAGTTTGAGGACACCAATGGAGAGCGAAAATATATTAACTGCAGGTCTGCTAGAGTGGAAGACTATGAAGGCTTACTTTTTACCTTCAGTGATGTGACTTTTTTCAATAAATTTAAGGATGAATTCAGAAAGAATGAAAGCCTGGCTTCCATGACTACTATGGCAGCGGGGGTGGCTCATGAGATTAAAAATCCTTTGGCATCGGTTTCTATTTATGTGCAGCTGTTGCAAAAGGAACTTGAGCGGAAGGGTAGTATTTCTGCAGAGACTGCTAATAAATTTATTCCCATAATAAAAGAAGGGCTGGATAGGATAAATTCTATTGCTGTAGATTTTCTTTTTGCCGTTAAGCCTATGAAGGTGAATTTTGAAAAATTCAGTTTTAACGAGATTGTAGATAAGGTGACCCGTATTGCCCAGGCTGAGATGAATGAGAATAACATTGCTTTAGTGCTGAATTTGTCCACTTCTATGCCAAAGGTTCTTATGGATGTGGGACTTATGCAGCAGGCACTTTTGAACCTGGTGAAAAATGGCATTCAGGCTATGGAAAATACCGGAAGAGAGAAGAAAATTACCATTTCCACCTATCTTGAAGGAGCAAATGCTATTTTAAGTGTAAGAGACACCGGATGTGGCATGACGGACAAGCAAATGGAGAAAATCTTTGAGCCTTACTTTACCACAAAGTCTAATGGGACTGGCTTGGGGCTTACGGTACTGTTTAAGATAGTCAAAGAGCACGGGGGAGATATTCATGTGAACTCTATCCAGGAGGAGGGCTCTGAATTTACCATCTCGCTTCCTGTACCACAAGAGGAACTTTTCAGAATTCAATATAATCCGGAGGGCAAATGAGCAGAACTATTCTAGTTGTGGATGATGAAAAATACATTAGAGAAGGTCTCTGTGCTGCCCTTGCAATGGATGGTTATGAGGGACTTGAAGCAGAGGATGGACAGCAGGCCTGGGCTACCATCAACGCAAGTCCTGTGGACCTAGTGATAACAGACCTGAGAATGCCAAAGATGTCCGGAATGGACCTTCTTAAGAAGATTTATACCACTTATCCTACAATTCCGGTCATTGTTTTAACCGGTCATGGTACCATTGAGGAAGCCGTAGATGCCATGCAAAACGGGGCGGTGGACTTTCTTACTAAACCAGTTAACCTGGATCATCTTTCTGTTTTAATAAAGAAATGTCTGTCTAATAAGGACCTTGCAGATAAAAACCTTGAACTTAAACAGGAACTGGATGCTCTAAAACTACGTAGCGGTTTTACCAAGATTATTGGAAAGAGTCAGAAGGTGGTAAAACTACTGGATACCATTCAGCGGGTTGCTGGCTCAAGGGCAAGTGTTTTAATTACCGGAGAAAGTGGTGTAGGTAAGGAACTTGTTGCTCAGACTATAGTTAACTATTCTGACCGCAGTGATAAACCTTATGTTAAGGTGCACTGCGCTGCTCTAAATGCCAACCTTTTGGAAAGTGAACTCTTTGGTCACGTGAAGGGAGCCTTTACCGGAGCCGTCTCTGACCGAAAGGGCAGATTTGAGATGGCTGACGGAGGTACCATTTTCTTAGATGAAATTGGTGAAATTGATGCCAATACCCAAATTAAACTTTTGCGGGTGCTACAGGAACATGAGTTTGAGAAGGTTGGCGGAGAGAAAACCATTAAGACAGATGTCAGGGTCATTGCGGCAACCAATAAGAATCTTGAAGAGGAGATTAAGGCGGGACGTTTCAGAGAGGATTTGTTCTACAGACTCAACGTAGTTAGACTAGAAGTGCCACCCTTGAGAGAACGCAAGGAAGATATCTATCTGCTTATCACAGAATTTCTTAATCAGGTTAATCTGGAAAACGGTAAGCAGGTGGAAGGTTTTTCCAACGAGGCTAGAAACAAGATTGTCAATTACGATTGGCCAGGCAATATAAGAGAATTAAGAAACTGCGTTGAAAGTGCTGTGGTCATGTGTAGGGGTAAGGTGATTGAAGTAAGTGATTTGCCTCTTAATGTTCAGCAGGCTAGTAGCGACAGTACGGTAGAAATTCCAATTGGTTCTACAATGGAAGAGGCTGAAAAAGCTATGATTATGGCTACCTTGGCTCATTGCAAGGGCAACAAGTCCAAGACGGCAGATGTGCTTGGTATTGGCAGAAAAACGCTCTTTAGGAAGCTTGAGGATTACGAGGCTTCTAAGTGAACCAGCAGCAGATCTATGAAATCTTTGACCAGGACGGGCTTCTCTGTAATAATTTGGATTCTTATGAATTCAGAGAAGGTCAGCTCAAAATGGCCTTGGATGTACTGCAATGTTATGAAGAAAACTGTATTGGCGCTATTGAAGCAGGTACTGGTATTGGAAAAAGTTATGCTTATTTAGTCCCTGCTATTTTGCATACTTTGAAGACAAAGGGACTAAAACTGAAAGAAGCCCAGGAGGAGGCTTCTGAATCCAAAGGTAAAGCCTCAGCCCAAGAACGTACCGTAATTGCAACTTCTACTGTCAATCTGCAGCGTCAGCTTATGGACAAGGATATTCCTACGTTGCTACAAATTCTTGATGTGGATTGCTCTGTGGCTTTTGCAGTTGGAAGGAATCACTATATTTGTCTCAGACGCCTTGCAGCAGAAGTAGAAAGTAATGCCTTATTTCAGGATGATTTATCCTCTGAAATCATGTTATTAAACCGCTACGCCAACAACTCGGAAACGGGTCTTAAAGAAGATTTTCCAGGTCATGTGGATGGCGCTGTTTGGGCTTCTATTTGCTCCGACTCTGACATGTGCATTTCTGGCAAGTGCCCTTTTTACAACAAGTGTTTTTATTTTAAGGCAAAGAGAAAGTTACTGGATTCTTCCATAATTGTCTGTAATCACCATCTGCTTTTTGTTGACAGTCATGCCAGATATATGGATGAGATTGATTACAAGGAGGATGCGGTTCTTCCTGGTTTTGAGCATCTTGTTATTGATGAGGCACACAATATTGAAAGAACTGCTACAGATTTGTTTACTAACTCCTTTTCTAGCTATGACTTAATGCGTCAGCTAAACTACATTCAAGATCGTAAATCTACCCGCAACGCCGGCTATGGACATCTATTAGATGACCTTTTGCCGTTTTGCCTGCAGCGCAGTTTGTATGAGGATATTCTTAATCTCTATGACCTGGTCAAGGAGCGCTGCGAGACCTTAAATCTCATCTTCTCAGATATCTTGAACTCACGCAAAGAGGTGCATTTACTTTTAGACTGCTCCAACGCCCAAGAGGTCTTCAAAGCCGCTGGAGATATTGCTGATCAGGTGGTGAAAGCGGGCAGGAACCTTACCTCAAAGCTTGCCGATTTCTACACCAGCATCTCTTCTACCGATGAAGCCGTCCTCACCAAGACCGATGACCTAAAAGTGCATATTTCACGAATTATAGACCTCATTTCCTTCTTTCAGGACTTCATTCAGTGTAAAGACTGGAATGACGGAATCCATTATTTGGAATTACAAAAGGTGGGCAAGGGCAAATATGTGTTCTTTAATAAGGCTCCGCTTGAGGTTTCTTCAATTCTGGCTGAGGCGTTATTTAAGCCAATTTCCTCTGTAGTTTGTACCAGCGCAACGCTTAATTTGAACGATGATTTTACCTATTGGTGCTCTGACATAGGGCTACCCGTTGACGGAAAGCCATTTGTGCGCAAGGTGTATACGTCCCCGTTTGATTATAAAAACAGGCTTATGCTTCTGACCCCGTATGACACGCCTATTTTCTCTCCTAGTAAAGAAGAAGAGTACGTGAAGTTTCTCATTGATAATATCTACAAGGCAATTGCCAGCTCTGGTGGAGGCGCTTTGGTACTTTTTACCAGCTTCAGACAGCTGGAAGCGGTCTACAACAGCGTTGCACCTATGCTTATGAAACTTGGGATAACTACCTTCAAGCAGGGGGATTTTGAACGCCATCAGCTTTTGGATAAATTTAAGACCGATACTGATAGTGTGCTTTTTGCCACCGATAGTTTTTGGGAAGGCGTGGATGCGCCAGGGGATACCCTGCGTCTGGTTATCATTACCAAGTTGCCCTTCATCATGCCAGATGATCCTATTTTTAAGGCTAGGTCTAGAGTCTTGGAAGAAAAGGGGACTAATGCCTTTTATACTATAAGTTTACCTCATGCCACAATGAAGCTTAAACAGGGCTTTGGACGCCTCATGCGGCATACTTCTGACAGAGGTATTGTATTGATTCTGGATGCTCGTATAATTAAAAAGAATTACGGACCTTCTATGCTCCGCGCCTTACCGGAAAGCTATTATCCTGAGACCGATACCGCTTCTTTGGGCGTTAAAATAGAGAGTTTTTTGTACTAAATCTTGTGTTAAGGAGAGTGCCATGCTGTTACTTAAGGTAAATGAGGGTAAATTTGAAGATAGTTTAATTAAATTACTAAAAGAAAGAGGCTCTCTTTCCACAATTGATATTTACAACAATTTTTCTGACATGAATGAGAAGACGGTTGCATGGCACCTTCATGAATGCGTCAAGCAGGGTATTGTAAAGCGTATTGGTCCTGGTGGTGGACGAGGGGTTTATGTTCTGTCTAACTCTATTTTGGATGCAGGGCGGGAACTTAAAAAACTTAATGCACAAAAAAGGGCTATTTACGAATTCTTAGTTGAAGCAGGCTATCATTTTTATGTCTCTGGTCTTGATTGCTTCAACGATTGTTTGGAAGGGGACTCTGACTTTCCCCTGATTATTTGTACGGACAAAAATCATGTTTCAGATCTTCGTACCGATATGATGAGAAATTTTGATTGTTATGCTTTAGCGGAAGAGGATTTAATAGAGAAAAAGGACATAGAGGATCAGATGAGTAAATATGGCTGTTATGTCCTTTCTTCCAAAGATTTTACTCTTCAGCAAAATAACTTTGCCTTTAAGGAAAAAGCCTTTGTGGATTTGTACTATGCGGTCACAAGACAGCATTTTCCCTTCCCAATTGAGGCTTTGCCCAAGGTCCTAAGTTTATTTAAGCCAAACGAAAAGCGTTTCCATTTTGCTACCAAAGACAGGCAGTTGGCGCATGAGCTGGATTTTTTGCTTAACTACAACATTGAGTTTCTTCGTGCTTTTGTTAACTACTTAAACTAGTAAGTAAAAATTCCTCTTCCATTGGACTTTTTTGTGTGATAACATGAAGTCAGTTGCGGAGCAGGGGCGAAATTCTCTTGCTCAAACTTAACAAACGGATTCCGGCATAGAAACGGTGCATTGCTCCCGCCTTTAGGTTTTAGGGAACAGAATCTGTGGCTTAACTGGGAGTCCCCCTTGAACCATTGGTTCAAGAGATATCTGTCCCGCTCTGTAACGTTTTTTATCATTACCCGCAGTCTTGCGGGTCTTTTTTTAGGACAGTAGGAGGTCTAGCATGGACAGACAGGATAAAAATTTAGCCTTCATGCTTCAGTATGAAAACATAGCCTGGTATGAGGACGGCGAGGTCAGAATTCTTGATAGAAGAATTTATCCTGCTAAGGTAGAATTTGTCACCTGTAAAACACATCTTGAGGTAACAAAAGCAATTACTGACATGGTAACCCAGTCCGCAGGACCCTTCACCGCCGCCCCAATGGGCATGGCACTAGCAGCATGGGAATGCAGAAACCTTGGTGCAAAAGAACAAATGGAATACCTGAAAAAGGCTTCCTATACTATTTCTCACGCACGTCCTACCACGGTAAACCGGATGAAAATTGTCACAGAAGCCTGTCTACCTGCCGCTCAAAAAGCCCTTGAAGAAGGAAAACCCGTAGACCTTGCAATACGCGACTATATAGTAGATGCCAACAACAGAAGATACGCCAAAGTAGGCAAATGTGCAGAATATCTTGTAGATATGTTCCCAGACAACGGCACCATTATGACCCAGTGCTTTGCAGAAACCATCCTGGGTATGATGCTCCAGGAATGTAATAAAAGAGGCAAAAAAATAAGACTCTTCTGCCCGGAAACTAGACCCTACTTCCAAGGGGCAAGATTAACTGCCACTGTCTGTCACGACATGGGCTTTGATGTAACCGTCATAACCGACAATATGCCCGCTTTTGTCATGGCAAAGGAAAAAGTTGACGTCTTCACCTGCGCAGCGGATGCCATTTGCCTGGACGGCTATGTCTTTAACAAGGTTGGCACCAGCCAAATAGCCATTTGCGCCCACCATTTTGGCATCCCCACCTTCATCTCCGGGGCTCCAGACATAGGCCATCCCAACCACGAGAGCGTCACAATTGAAATGCGCGACCCCAACTTCTCCCTCCAGGCCATGGGCGTTCGCACCGCCGTTGAGGGCGTCAAGGGCTACTATCCTGCTTTTGACATGACGCCTCCCTACCTGATTTCCGGGATTGCCACAGACCGCGGCATGTTCTCCCCCTACGATTTACCCCGATATTTTGAGCTGGGCGATAACAATGACGGCTTAATAGTTTAGAGCGTGATTATCTCGTTGTAATTTTTTATTACGTAAGGCCAGGTGACCATGGGGGCTAAGGTTCTTTGGACGGTGTCGTCAAAACCAGGGGACTGGATGCCATAGACTTTTTTAAAGTTGGTTGCCAGGGCGGCTCTGAGACCGTTAGGGGCATCCTCAAAGCAGATGGCCTGGTTTGGGGCTGTTTCAGCTATTTTGAGGGCGTATTGGAAAATATCGGGATTGGGTTTGGAGGGGAGATCTTCTCTGCCGGCTATGATGTAGTCCTTGGAGAAGAGGTCTTTGAGGTCAAGATGATTATAGTACCAGTCCATGTTGATTTTTGGGGCGGAGGAGGCTATGAGGGTTTTGATGCCGCTTTCGTTGAGGCGCTGGATGAAGGCTACGGCGTTTTCTTCAAGTTGAAGATGGCGCTCAAGGCAAAGTTGGAGGTAGATTTCTTCTTTTTCGTTGGCAATTTCTACCAGGCGATTATAGGGAAGGTCTCCAAGCATGAGGCGCACGCAAACTGGGTCTGTACGGCCCATAAGGTTGTCGTATTCTTTGTCTTCAAAAGGACGATTTCGGTATTTTATGGAGATTTCATTCCAGGCGTCTTTGTTTTCTTGGTAGTCAAAAAATAAGGTGCCGTTAAAATCAAATACAACGGCTTTTGCAATTGGCAATTTGTTTTGCATTTTATAGTTCCTCTATAAATATATTGACATATTCGTTGGGGAAAAGTATAGTGATAGAGGATTTTTAATGAGGATTTTTGAGGGATCGAAAGTTTCGGTCCCTTTTTTATGGCTTTATGTTGAAGAACGATATTATTAAAGACCCGCTTTTTGTGGATCTGAAGGATATTGTGGCGGATTTGGGCATGGTGCTGTGTGATGTGAAAAAGACAATGCAGGGCACTACCGTTCAGATTTCAGTAATCATCATGAATCCTCAGGGAGACAGCAGTATTGAGGACTGTGCAAAGGTGCACAATACTATTCTTCCAAGGCTTCAGGTGAAGTACGGCCGGGATAATCTTTACGTGGAGGTCTCCACGCCGGGCTTGCAGAGGAACTTCAGAGATGCCTACGAGTTTGAGGTGTTTACTGGAAAAAGATGCAGGCTTTATTGCCTAAGTGCTGCTTCCTGGATGGAAGGAGTAATAGGTAAAGTGGAGAACTCAGGGGTCACTCTTCTGAACTTTGAGATTGAGAACTCAAAAGAGAAGGGCGAGGAGAAATTTGTTGAATTTAATGATATCCAGAAGGCAAAACTGGATTATAAGTGGGAGGATGTGAAAAATGTCCGAGTTAAGTGATGCCATTAGAACAATGGTGGAAGAGAAGGGTATCTCTCAGGATTTGGTATTAGATACTATTAGACAGACGCTTTTGGCTACCTACAGAAGAAAGTTTGGTACGGATGACAATGCGGTTGTTACTTTTGCTGAGGATCTTTCCTCTGTTGAGCTTGCTGCACGCAAGGTGGTTGTTGCTGATGATGACTTTGATGACCCTGTTGTTGAAATTGACCTTTCTACTGCTCAGGAAGAGTATGGTCAGGAAGCAGAAGTTGGTGATGAACTCTTGATTCCTATTGATCCTAAGAGCTTTGACAGAATTAGCGTCCAGACTGGTAAGCAGAGAGCTCAGTCCGCCCTCAGAGAAATTCAGAAAGATGAACTTTTGCAGGAATTCAAGGGAAAGGTTGGTCAAATCATCAATGGTTATGTTCAGGGTGAGAGAGAAAACGGAGACCTGCTGGTGGACCTTGGTAGAACTCAGGGTTATTTGCCAAGAAAGAATCAGAGCCCTAAAGAGATGTACATAAAGGGTGACAAGATTCGCTGTTATGTTGAAAGTGTCAGACCGGATGAGAAGTCTGATAAAAATATTAAGGTGCTTTTGAGCAGAGTTCACGAAGAATTTGTTAGAAAACTCTTTGAAATCTATGTTCCTGAGCTGGTTTCTAAGGATCCTAGCATTGAAATTATGAAGATTGTTCGTGAGGCTGGTTACAGAACCAAGGTTGCTGTTTATCCTAAGAAGGTGGATGCAGATGCTGTTGGTACCTGTGTTGGTCTCAAGGGTAACAGAATTCAGGCTATCATGAAAGAGTTGGATGACGAAAGGATTGATGTTATTAAGTGGGATCCAAATCCGCTTGAGTACATTGCTAATGCTCTTTCTCCTGCTAAAGTACTTAAGGTTTATGTTATTGACCAGGCTAAGAAAGAAGCGGTTGCCATTGTTGATGAGGCTCAGCTCTCTCTTGCTATTGGTAAGCAGGGCTTGAACGTTAAGTTGGTTAACAGACTTTGTGACTGGCTTGTCAACGTTAAGACTCAAGAGCAGTTCTCTGAGATGGATATTTCTGTGGAAGCCAGAAACCAGGCAGACGCCTTGTTCTCTGATTCAGAACAGCAGTATGAAGAAGAGCAGCTAATTGATGAGGAGGAAGAGATGAAACTCACAGATCTTCCTTTGGATCCAAGTCTTATTACGAAGCTTAACTTCTATGATGTTTATACAGTAGAAGAATTTATCAATCTTTCTGATGAAGAAATTGCTACCTTTAATAAGCCGGAGGCTCCACTTTCTGCTGAAGAAATTGAGACCATTAACAATGTAATCAGAGAGAATGTTGATATTGTTGAAGATGAAGTTGAGACGCAGGATGAAGATGGTTTTGTCTGTCCTAACTGTGGACATCCTCTTGCCGTTGGAATGACGGAATGTCCTAACTGCCATGTTGGTATAAGCTTTGAGAATGTCGGAGAAGACGAGGAGTAATAGGTTATTAGATGTCAGAAGATAACAAACCCAAGGTAACATTGATTAAAAAATCCAAGATGCCGGAAGTCTCAAATCCTGTGGTTACACCTAAGGTAGAGGCTCCTGCAGAAAAGAAGAAGATTGTCATTGTTAAGAAAAAGCCTACCGTTGTAGTCAAGGCTCAGGAATCACAGGCTCAGATTGCTCCAGTGCAGCCAGCACAGGCTCAACCTCAAATGCAGCCTGCTCAGCCGGCTCAGCCGGTTCAGCAGGTTCAGCCTCAGGTGGTTCAGCCTCAGGCTCAAAAACCAGCTGAATCTGTTAAGCCTGCTGTAGCAAAGCCCGCTACAAAGCCAGAGTCTGCTAAGCCAGAGGTCGTTAAGCCAGAGGCTGTTAAGCCTGCTCAGCCACAAAGTTTTGCAGGACAAAAAATTATTGGTGCTCAGTTTAATAAGAAGCCTGGTACTGTGCAGAAGAAGGTTGTGAAGAAATCTTCTGCAACTCAGAGTACTATTAACATGGGTCCAGTTATTATTTCTGGCGATAATCTTCCTCCAATTCTTCCAAAGACAACTAACAAGCCTTATGAGAGCGGTAGAACCAGTGGTCCGGTTGGCTCTGTTGGTGGTGTTAACTATGGCGCTAATGGTCAGAGACTGAACAATAATGGTCATAGACAGGGTAACTTTGGACAGAGATCTGGTTTTGGTCAGGGCGGACAGGGAGGTCAGAGACCTCAGGGCTACGTCCCAAGAAGTGCTCAACAGGGTAATAACCGTGGTAATTTTACTCCTAGACAGGGTGGTTTTAACAAGGATGGACAACGTCCTGGTTTTGGTCAGAGACCTGCTTTTGGTTCTAAGGATAACAATAATCGTGGTGGTTTCAGAGGTGGTTTCAGTGCACCTGCTGAGCCGGTTGCAGTAGATAAGAACCGCAGGGTTTATACTAAGGATAAGGGTAAGGATCGCAGAGACGAAAGAACTGACGAAGAGATGGAGTTCAAGCAGTTTGGCAAGAAGTCCAAGAGTCAGGAGCCTAGTGCTGCCGTTCCAAAATCAATTGATATTCTTTCTTCCATCACTGTCAGTGATCTTGCTAGAAAGATGAATATCAAGGCTTCTGAAATCATTTCCAAGCTGTTTGGCATGGGTATGATGGTGAGTATCAACGAGAGTATTGATAGTGATACTGCTACTTTGATTGCGGACGAATATGGCTGTACTGTTCATCTGGTAAATCTTTACGACGAAACAATTATTGCTAGGGAAGAGGATACTGATCAGGATCTTCTGCCTAGAGCTCCAATTGTTACTGTCATGGGTCACGTTGACCATGGTAAAACCAAGTTGCTGGATGCTATTAGGTCTACCAACGTGGTTGCCGGTGAGTTTGGTGGTATTACCCAGCACATTGGTGCTTACAAGGTGTCTATCCCAGATAAGGGGGATATTGTCTTCTTGGATACTCCGGGTCATGCGGCTTTCACAATGATGCGTGCCAGAGGAGCTCAGTTAACTGATATTGTTGTTCTTGTAGTTGCTGCCAATGATGGTGTTATGCCTCAGACTTTGGAAGCTATTGACCATGCTAAGGCTGCTAATGTGCCAATCATTGTTGCTATTAACAAGATTGATTTGCCGGATGCAAAACCTGAGAGAGTCATGCAGCAGTTGTCAGATAAGGGCCTGGTTCCAGAAGAATGGGGCGGACAGACTTTGTACTGTCAGATATCGGCCTTGAAGAAGCAGGGTATTGATGAGCTGTTGGATACCATTTTGCTTCAGGCGGAGATGATGGATCTCAGGGCGAACCCTAATTGCAGAGCAGAAGGGAAGATACTGGAGGCTCGCATTGATCAGGGGCGTGGTATTGTGGCGTCTGTTGTTGTTGAGCGAGGCACTCTCAAGCAGGGGGATTATTATGTTTCTGGAATTTATCCGGGCAGAGTTAGAGCCATGTTTGATGATAAGGGCAAGAAGATTACTAGTGCCGGTCCGGCTACCCCGGTTGAGGTGATTGGGCTTTCTGATGTGCCTTCTGCAGGTGATCCGTTCCAGGTGTGCGAGAATGAAAAGCAGGCTAGACAGATTGGTACCAAACGTCAGGAATTGGAGAGGATGAATCAGGCAAGTAAGTTCAAGAAAGTTACGCTTGAGACTCTCAATGACGCTATCAAGGACGGTGAGGTTCAGGAGCTTAACGTTATCATTAAGGGTGACGTCCAGGGTTCTGTTGAGGCTCTCCAGCTGGCATTGGAAAAGCTTTCTACGTCTGAAATTAGAGTACGTGTCATTCGTGCGGCTGCAGGTGCTATCATTGAAGATGATATTAACTTGGCATCGGCTTCAGAGAATCCGGCTTTGGTCATTGGCTTTAACGTCAGACCTACTCCAAAGGCTCAGGCTAGAGCAGACCAGGAGAAGATTGAGATTCGTAAGTACAACATTATTTACAACGTTGTGGATGATGTCAGAGCCGCTATGGAAGGTATGCTTTCACCAGAAAAGACAGAGGTGGACGTTGGTACTGCTACGGTTAGACAGGTCTTCAGAGTGCCTAAGGTTGGTCTTGTTGCCGGTTGTTACATTCTTTCTGGTAGCGTGAAGAGAAATAACTACTGCCGCGTTATTAGAGAGAACATCCAAATCAACAAGGATCTGGTCAAGATTACTTCTCTCAAGCGCTTCAAGGATGATGTCCGCGAGGTGGCTGCAGGCTTTGAATGCGGTATTGGAATTGAAGGCTTCCAGGATCTCAAAGAGGGCGATACCTTTGAATTTGTTGAAATTCACGAGACGGCCAGAAAGCTGGAAGTTTCTGACGAGTACATTTGATTTTGAGGTTGTGAGATTATATGAGTGAATATAGTCAGAGCAGAATAGAGTCCAGGATTCTTGAGGCGGTAAATATGCTGATTGTCAGTGGCGAAATCAAGAATCCTAAACTTAGCAGATTTGCAAGCATAAGCGCAATAAATCTTTCCAAAGACAACGCTTATGCTACGCTCTATGTTTCTTGCCTTATAGACGATGGTTCTTTGGAGCGCTCGGTTAGTGCACTTCAAAGTGCTGCCGGCTTTATCCAGGCCAGGCTTGCTCAGGCCCTTAAGACAAGAAATACCCCTAAGCTTACTTTTGTAGCCGATACTACTGAACGTGAAGCTCAGAAAATGAACGAGCTTTTGGCAAAACTGAAATAATTTTGGAATATGGGTGTAGTTGGGAAAAACGCAGTTATTCTTGTTGATAAAGCCTCTGGTATTACCTCTTTTGACTGTCTTGGCAGGATTAAGAGGCTGGTTAACAAGAAGACGGGTCATTGTGGCACGCTTGATAAGTTTGCTCATGGACTTTTGATTGTTCTTTGCGGAAATTATACCCATTTGGTTAACGCATTCATGGGAATGGATAAGACCTATGAAGCGGTCATTGAATTTGGTAAGTGCACTGATACCCTGGACCCAGAAGGAACCGTTTTTGAAACCGGTAGCATTCCTTCTTTGGAAGAGGTACAAAAGGCGGTAAATGCCATGCTAGGTCCTATTAAACAAGTGCCGCCTGCCTACAGTGCAATTCATGTTAACGGAAAGAGATGCTATCAAATGGCGCGTGCTATGAAAGAGCCAGGACAGCTACCGGTAGAGCTTGAAGCCCGTCCTGTTATTATTCACAGCGCTACAATTCTTTCCTATGAGGCTCCTTTCCTGAAGGTGCGCTTGCGGGTCTCTAAGGGTACTTATGTTCGCTCCTACGCCAGAGATTTGGGGCGTTTGTGTGGTTCCTGTGCCTATGTGAAGGAACTTTACAGGACTTCTATTGGTCCTTTTGATGTAAAAGATGCAATCCCTTATGATGCTTCTGAGGCTTTAAGTGCCATTGGCACTGACCTTGAGTCTTCTGGCTTTAAGTTTATTAAGTGCATTCCCGGGACTTCCTGTATTGAAGTCTCCAAGACGGTGGCTTTCAAACTTTCCAACGGCTCTGTTCCAAAGGCTCTTTTATCTAAGCTGCCACAAGCGGTTCCACAAGGGACAAACCTAATTATTTTTATGTGCGAAGATCTTCCTGTTTGCATGTACAGCACTAAAGAGAATAAGATTATTTGCCAGGTTACTGCTTCCTCGCTGGTTCAACAAGGTGGGTATAGCTGTGATTAAGGCGGTTTTGGATACTTCCTTTTTTGCTGGTTCTTCTTTGTTTGAAGGGGGCTCTGTTGTAAGTATTGGAGTCTTTGACGGGCTTCATTTAGGGCATCAGGAAATTATTAAAAAAAACGTTGAAATTGCTAGAAAGGGCGGCTATTTGAGCACAGTCCTTACTTTCTCTGTAAATCCTAAGATGGCAAAGGGTTCCATGAAAAAGCTGGAGCCAATTGAGACGGCTTTGGAAATGGATGAAATGTTGGAGAAAATGGGCGTACAGGTGCACTGCACAATTGACTTTTCTAGTGATATGAGTAAACTTTCGGGTGAGGAGTTCATTGCCAGGCTGTGTACGTCGTGCAAGGTTCAGGCAATGGTTGTTGGGACAAGTTTCCGCTGTGGAAATCCACATGAGAGTGTGGGACCTTCTGAATTAGAAGTGCTCTTGTCCAAATATACTTCATCTGCATTTCTAGTGGTAGTTCCTTCCGTCTTTGTTGAAGGCGTTGAGGTGAGCAGCTCCTTGATTCGCAGATGTCTCCTAACAGGTGATTTGGAACGCGTTTCCAAATTGCTTGGCAGAGCGTACAGTCTTGACCTCAGGGGCTTTCCCTGTGAGTGGAGTCAAAATCGCCTGTTCTATGACGTCCGCACTCTTGGACGGCTTCTTCCTCCGGAAGGGGTCTACATGGTGGAAGCGACAGAAAACCAAAGTGGGGTAGACGTGGTGAAAACCGCTAGCAAAGCCCAGCTTTGTATTTCAGAGGACCATTTGGCTCTGGAACTGCCTGTGCGGATGAATCCAAGTGGGATTACTTTCCTAGGAGCGTAACAAATGGTTACCAAGGAACAGAAACAGCAGCTCATCGTTAAGTTTGGTGGAGATGAGAAGAACACAGGATCTACTGAAGTACAGATTGCTTTACTTACAGCTAGAATCAACGACCTTCAGAATCACTTCAAGGCTAATCCAAAGGATCATGCATCTAACCGTGGTCTTTTGAAGATGGTTGGTCAGAGAAGAAGCCTTCTCAAGTATCTTAAGAATACCGATATTGAAAGATATCGTGCTCTTATTGCTGAGTTGGGTCTCAGAAAGTAAGCTTACTTACGATGTATTGGCTCCGTGTATACGGGGCCATTACTGCGTTTTATGGCCGTTAATTTTTCTTTTGATTTGTGGCTTCAGGCGGCATTGAAACTGGATTTTGAGAGAAATTTTAGGGGCGGAAAAGAAAGAAAAAAAGAAGTAGAAAGGAAGAAAAATGTCAGAAGTTAAATCAGTATCAGTTAAACTTGGTGACGATTATCTAGTCTTTGAGACTGGAAAGATTGCCAAGCAGGCTAACGGTGCAGTTTATGCTCATTATGCAGGTTCTGCAGTTATTGCCACAGTTTGTTGTTCGGATGCTCCAAGCGAGCCACTGGATTATGTTCCAGTTTCTGTTGAATACAATGAAAAGTATTATGCCGCAGGTAAGATTCCTGGAGGTTTCCTCAAGAGAGAATCTAAACCAAAAGACAAAGAGATTCTTGTTAGCCGTCTTATTGACCGCCCTATGAGACCTTTGTTTGACAAGGCTTTCAGCCGCGAAATTCAGATTGTTCCTACAGTTGTTTCCGCTGACCAAGTCAATACACCAGATGTAATTGCTATTAACGCTGCAAGTGCTGCTGTTACTATTTCAGATATTCCATTTAATGGTCCTATTGCTGGTGTTAGAGTAGCCTTGATTGATGGTAAGTATGTTATTAACCCAACCTTCCAGCAGATTGAGAATGCAGATTTGGATATTGTTGTTGCTGGAACTCGTGAGGGTATCACAATGGTTGAAGGTGGTGCACATGAGGTATCAGAGCAGAACATGCTTGATGCTATTGCTGCCGCTCAGCCAGTTATTACACAGCTTTGTGACGCTCAGCTTGAGCTCAGAAAGATTGCAGGCAAGGAAAAGCTTCCTGTTCTTGAGATTACAGAAGATCTTTCTTGGTTGGAGCCTATTCGTGAATATGCAAGACCTTTGGTCAAAGAAGCTTCTTTTGGTGGCAGCAAGGTGGCTCGCCACGACGCTTTGGCTAAGGTTCAGGCCGATACTCTTGTAAAGTATGCTGAAGAGATTGCTGCTCACGAGGATGGCAAGGCTCAGATTGCTAAGCTTTTTGATGATCTTGCTTATGAGATTCTCAGAGCCTCCATTCTTGAGGATGGAGTTAGAGTTGATGGTAGAAAGGTAACTGAGATTAGACCTATTACCTGTGAAGTTGGCGTTCTTTCCAGAACTCACGGTAGTGCTCTCTTTACAAGAGGTGAGACACAGAGCCTTGCTGTTACTACTTTGGGTACTGTTCAGGATGAGCAGCTCTTTGACAACATTGATGGAGACAAGAATTACAGTAACTTCATGCTACATTACAACTTCCCTCCATATTCTGTTGGTGAGACTGGACGTCTTACTACTGGTCGTAGAGAGATTGGTCATGGTCATCTTGCTCAGAGAGCCCTTCAGGCTGTTGTTCCTTGCAAAGACGAGTTCCCATACACAGTTAGAGTTGTCAGCGAGATTATGGAATCCAACGGTTCTTCCTCAATGGCATCGGTTTGTGGTGGATGTCTGTCTTTGATGGATGCTGGTGTGCCAATTTCCAAGCCAGTTGCAGGTATTGCTATGGGCCTTATCACAGAAGGTGCAGATTACAGCAAGTACAAGATTTTGTCCGATATCTTGGGCGAAGAAGACCATCTTGGAGATATGGACTTTAAGGTTGCTGGTACTCGCGATGGTATTACTGCTTTCCAGATGGATATCAAGATTGCTGGCGTTACTCCAGAGATTATGAGTAAGGCTCTTCAGCAGGCTAAGGAAGGTCGTTACCATATTCTTGGCATCATGGAACAGACGCTTGCCGCTCCTAGAGCGGAGATTAACCAGTATGCTCCAAAGATTCTCACAACTAAGGTTGAAGAAGAGAAGATTGGTGCTGTTATTGGTACTGGCGGAAAGACAATTAAGGGTATTGCTCAGGTAACTGGTGCTGAAGTCAACATTGATGACACTGGTGTTGTTACCATCTATGGTAAGAACTCTGCAAGTGCTCAGGCTGCTTTGGAAATGGTGAAGTCCATTGTTGAAGAGCCAGAGGTTGGCAGAATTTATCAGGGTACTGTAAAGAGAATCATGGACTTTGGCGCTTTTGTTGAGATTCTCCCTGGCAAGGAAGGTCTTTGCCACATTTCTAAGTTGGCTAGAACTAGAGTCAATAATGTTTCTGATGTTCTTGAGGTTGGTCAGGTTATTCCTGTTAAACTCATTGAAGTGGATCGCACCGGCGGAAGACTCAGCCTTTCTTACATTGATGCTATTGATCCAGATGGCGAGACTAAGGCTCCAGAGAGAAAGCCTAGAGAAGGTAGAGACGGTCGTGATGGTCGCAGAGAGGGTCGTAAGCCTTTTAATAAGGACTTCAAGGATAAGAAGCCTAGAGAGAATAAGGACTGATGAGTTTAAGTACTATTAAAGTTCGTTTAGGACAGGGGGCAAAGCTCCCTGTCTATAGTTCCAATCAGGCAGCAGGCGCAGATATCTGCGCCTGTCTTGTAAATGGACCTGTTACTATTGAGCCTCATAAGTGGCTGGGTGTTCCTACCGGGCTTTTCTTTGAGATTCCTGTAGGTTATGAGGTGCAAATCAGACCCAGATCTGGACTTGCTTTTAAGTCTGGTATCACTGTTTTGAATGCCCCGGGGACGATTGATTCTGATTACAGGGGTGAGATTAAGGTTATTCTCATAAATCATTCGGACGTTCCGTTTGTGATAAATCATGGGGATAGAATTGCTCAAATGGTGCTTGCTAAGCACGAAACTGCCACTTTTGACACTGTATGTTCTCTTTCTGAGACTCAAAGAGGTGAGGGTGGTTTTGGCTCTACAGGGGTTAAGAGCTGAGGGTTTTGGAGGCTGCAGTGAGAAAAAGACCGCTCTACAGTAAACTTTACTGGTATGTGGGCAAAGAATATTTGTTCTCTTTCTTTGTAGCCTTTATCTTCTTTTTCTTTATCTTTTTTGTGAACCAAATTCTGGTGCTTGCCCAGAAAATCCTGCTGAAAAACGTCAATGTTACTGATGTTTTGATGCTGGTGGTTCTGACTATTCCACAGTTTTTAATGTACACAATGCCGTTCAGTTCGCTGGCATCGGCTAGCATGGTGATTGGTAATTTGTCGTCCCAAAATGAGGTGCTGGCGTTGCGTTCTTGCGGCATTAAGACGAGTAAGATCTTCGTACCTATAGTGGGGATTTCTTTAATATTATCGGTATCTACGCTGTTTATAGCGGATAGGATGATTCCGTATACCACTGAGAAGTACAAGGATCTATACGCCCAGGTGCTGCAACGCATTCCCACGCTGGAACTGGAGAGTTATAGCTCTACCACGTTTGGAGATAGGGTGATTTCCAACGGCCTGGTGGAGGGTAATACGGTTTATGATGTGCTGATTTTTGATGACACTTCCAGCTCCGATAGCCGTGTGATTTTTGCGGACAAGGGTACGTTTTCTGTGGTGGATATTGATCGCTTTATTTACAAGATTGAACTGGAAAATCCGCGTATTCTGGTCACGGATGCATCTGCTGTGCAGTCTTATTCGGTAGCCAGCGCTGCCCGCATGACCATGTATCTCAATCTGTCCTCTCAAGCCTCTTCTGCAGTGTCCATCACACCTTCGCAAATGTCTATCAGACAACTAATTACCCTGGTATCCGAGCGTCAGGCGGACCAGAATTCCGTACTTGAGAGCCGAGATGCCGATATTGCTGAGTCTGTTGAGATTCTTGCCCAAGCCTTGTTTGAGACTGAGGGCTCTAGTGCAGTGGAGGTCTCTGCCTATAATCTTGCGCGTCAGGTCAATTATATCAATACAATAAAAGGGAATAAGAGCTACAGCTTCTACTATCAGTACTATAGGACTGAGCTACAAAAGAAGGTGGCACTGTCGTTTGCCTGTACCTTCCTGGTGTTTATTGCCTTTCCAATATCGTTTTTCAGAGTGAAGAACGGGCGACTTTTTGGTTTTGGACTTTCCATGCTTATTGCCTGTATGTACTGGTTTTTGCTGTACTATATGCATACCCAGGCAATTATGACAGGTCTTCATCCTGCCTGGTTCATCTGGTTCCCTGATGCGCTTGTGTTTGTAATTGGGCTTGTGCTGATTCTGAGGTTGAGAAAGAGATGAGACGTTTCAGACCCTTTAGTGTTTTAACCCGCTACACTCTATCCAGCGTCCTTAAGGTGGGACTTGCCACTGCAATGCTGGCTTCTCTTATGCTGGTAGGTGTGGACTTGTTTTCAAATCTTGATACCTATATTTCTTATGAAGTTTCCTTTGGACAAGCTTTTCTGGTTTCTCTGTTGTATTTTCCAGAGGCCTTTCTTCTTGCTTTGGGACCGTCCTTCTTATTTTCCGTAACCTATTTCCTGTCTATGCTAAGTGCAAACAACGAAATGATTTGCGTGCTTAATTCTGGCATTAGTTTGCGGCGTATTGTTGCCCCTTGCCTGGTGCTGGCAGTGCTATTGAGCGCCGGCTATTTCCTCTTTAACGAGAAGGTTGCAATTACTTCCTCTAATTTGAAGGACACTCGCTATAAGGCGCTGACCCGCAGAAGTTCTTCCCTGGATAATTCTGACATAGCACTAAGCGATATGCAGGACGGCTACATGATTTATGCCGGACAGTTCGTGGATGAAACGTCCACGCTGTATGACGTGACCTATGTTGAACTGGAAGAAAACGGTGAGGCTTTTCGCCGTCTAAATGCCTACCGCGCCCAGTATGACCAGGAGCGCAAAAGCTGGACCCTGTACGACTGCTACGAGTATCTGCCTTCTTCCTCCGCCACAGGTCAGACCGTTCAAGTCAACTACTACGGCAGCCTGGAAATCCCTCGCCTGCAACTGGAACCCCAACTTTTCAGAAATCTCTCCTCAGAAATTTCCAAGATGTCGCTTGATTTGGCCCACGCCTACGTCCAGCGCATGGAATCTCTCAATCCCGATGAATACGCCCGTCTTGGCACTGAGTACTATAAACGTATCTTCAGTTGTCTGACCCCCCTTGTTATGATAATTATTGCCTGTAGCATGAATTATAAGTTTAAAAAGAACGTCTTGTTCTTCTCTCTTATTTGCTCCATTTGTGTTGCTGTTGTTTACTTTGTAGTGCAGATGGTCACCATCATGCTGGCAGACCAAGGGGTTATTGCCCCGTATCTAGGAACGCTAATTCCCTTTGCCGTAGTTCTGGTTTTGGCGGCTCTTATGTCTGCCGTGCTAAAGAGTTGAGTTTATTGGGGTAGCCTTATTGGCAAGCGGATTGTAGATTTAAAGCCCTAATGGTATACTAACCAGCATGACAGAACAAATTTATACGCTGAAACATCAAGATAAGAGCTGTAAGGCCAGAAGAGGGGAGATAACCCTTGGTCATGGCGTTGTTCAGACCCCAGCCTTTATGCCGGTTGGAACCAATGGAACAGTAAAGGGTATCTACCACGATAAAGTTGCCGCTATTGGCTATAATCTCATTCTTGGAAATACGTATCACCTTTATCTGAGACCAGGTATTGAGGTCCTCAAGACCTTTGATGGACTTCATAATTTTAGCAACTGGAAGGGAAACTTTCTCACAGACAGTGGTGGCTTCCAGGTTTTCTCTCTTAGTACGTTAAGAAAGATTTATGAGATGGGCGTGAAGTTCCAAAGTCACATTGATGGTTCAAGACATGTCTTTACGCCAGAAAAAGTTGTTGATATTCAACAGGTGATTGGTTCTGACATTGCTATGATGCTGGATGTGTGTTCTGCCCCTGGAATCAGCTGGAAGGAAACCCTTCATGCCATGGATATTACTCACCTTTGGGCGGAGCGGGCTATTGTTCACAGGGATTCTCTGCTGGATACTACCGGAAGGGCTTTCAGAGGAAAGCTCTTTGGTATTGTGCAGGGAGGATTTTATGAGGACCTGAGAGTAAAAAGCGCACAGACCATTGCAGCCATGGACTTTCCAGGTATTGCAATAGGTGGACTTTCAGTAGGGGAGACCAAGGAAGAGTTCTGTCACTTCCTAGCGCTCACTGCTGATGCTATAAATCAGGTTTCTCCGTCTAAGCCAAGATATGTTATGGGTATTGGTACTCCTGATTATATTTTGGAGGCTATTGAGAACGGAATAGACCTTTTTGACTGTGTTTTGCAAACAAGAACTGCCAGAAACGGTTCTGTTTTCACAGATGATGGAATGCTCACTCTCTCTAGATCCTTTAATGAGTTTGATCATAGACCAATTCAGGAAGGCTGTACCTGTGATGCCTGCACGCATTACTCCAGAGCCTACATGCGTCACATGTTTAAGTGCAACGAGATGTTTGGTGGCATGCTGGCAACAGAACATAACCTTACTTATCTGTATAATCTTATGGCAAAGGCACGCAAGGCTATTGAAGAAGACCGTTTTAAGTCCTTCAAAGAAGAGTATCTAAAGCGTTTCTACGCAAACGGTGGCAGATGCCTAGGCTGATGAAGCACTTGAGATTTCCCTACCGCGGTGCAGGCATTGGACTGGTCTGCCACGGCTGCTTGCTTATGGGTAAACGCTCCAAAAAACCCTTCTTGGGACTATGGGCGGTACCCGGCGGAGGCAGAGAAAAGGGCGAAGCCTACCTTGACTGCGCCAAACGCGAACTTTTTGAGGAAACTGGTTGTAACCTGGACCTTCTAAAGCCCTATCTTATTTGCTCTTGGACACTTGCTGTTTTGCCCTTTTTTAAGTGGACTACTTATTTTTATAAGCTAGACTCGTTTGACGCTGAACTCAAGGCTAGCGAATTCTCTGAACTAGAGTGGGTACCACTAGAAAAAGTAAAGGCCCGCAAATGCAGGCCCTTTACAGGATTTGAAATTAGAAAACTTAAAGAATTTGCACAGGATCTTTAGAAGTATCGGTAGGGTCAATTTTGTAGACCCCATTGGACCAGGTGGCTACTATTTTTTCTTGGCTTGTGCCTTCAACTGGTGCAATGTTGACAACAAGGTTTTGTCTGATACTTCCGTAACCGGTTGTAACGGTTGAGAGAGTGTAATCCTTTGTACTAATTGAAATAAAGTTTTCACTGGTCTTGAATACAACGTAATCTGTTCCCGTACTGTCTTTGTAGGTAAAAGAAGAGGTTTTGCCAGAGGCCAGGGTGTAGCTAAGAGTTGTTAGCTTTTCAATAGTGTTACTTTCTGTGATTTTATAGACAGAACCATCGGCCTTTAAGATGTAATAAGAATTGTTGATAGACTGGAAGCCTACAGTGACGTAGGAATTATCAGAAGTAACTGAAGTGATTGGAGTGCTTGAACTTGAACTTGAATTGTAGATGCTTATTTTATTGGAAGTGTCTTCAACCAGGATAAGGTTTCCACATTCAAGGACGGTCTGGTAATTTTTAACTTCAACAAAAAGATTTCCATTTGGTTTATAAAGTCCGGTTACATTTGACAAGGTAGCCATAAAAAAGCCGTTTGAAAGAAGTTTAATTGTTTTATAGTCTTCAAACTTTGATTCAGTCTGCCCATTCTTGTCGTACTTATAGATTGTGCCATCATGTCTATGAACTAGGAGGCTACCATCCTCTAGCAGTGTCGCTTCTTTGGCGTAATTTCCAGTTGCGGAAATTTCTGTGAAGGAGGTGTCCGTATGGGTATCGGCATAGGAAAGGCGGGTAATGCATTTGTCGGTCAAGAAATAGTAGTAGTTGTCAAAGGCACCTAGATAAGCATTGACTTTGGTGCTGGATTCCTTGGTGGAGGAAGCAATTGCGGAGTAAATGCCGTCCTGAGCGTCCATGTTGCAGGAGCAAAGTATTGCGAGTAAAGCAATTAAAAGGGTGAAAAGAATTGTTTTTTTCATGTGAGGCCTCCTAGTGTCGGTATGAAACGCAAACTGTCAGGGGAATCATGCCCAGAATAGAACTGGCTTCGTATTTGTTGTAGGAGCTGTTTTTGGTATAAAGTTCAGCGGTGAGCATGATGCCGCTTTCAATGCCAAGACCCCAGTTCTCTGTGATGTAGAAGGAGGGGCAGACGGTGAGGCTGGCGTAAGGGGAAAGATATTTGCTGTTGTCGTACTTTAAAAAGGCAAAACCAAGGTTAGCGGAAAAGGCCAGGTCAAACAGTCCAGTTTGTACTGGAATGTAGGTTAGTTTTGCTGTAATTGGGACGGTGGTGCAAAGGGTTGGTGACAGGGAATTGATGAATTGATAGCCTAATTCGCCTCCAATTGCCAAATATTCGCTTAAAAAGCCCTGATAGGCTATTGAAGCAACCCCGCCAACTCTTTGCATGTGAATGTCACCAAAACTTTGGTTGCGACTTGAATCGTGAATAAAAGAGAGGAAACCCGGGAAGTCCACGCCTGCTCTGATGGAGAAGACTTGGTCGCCTCGTTCGTAATATGTTGAACTGCAAAAGGCGGTACTTACTGAGAGTACCAATAAAATCACTATTAGTAATGTGCTTTTTTTCATGTTCACCTCAATATAATTCTCTACAATAATAACAGCAAAGGGGCAGTTGATAAACTAGCAACCTAACTGTCAACACAAAAACACACAATATTATATAAAATTACAACTTTGCATGGTGTTTTAATTTGGTGGCATTTGTGTATAATGGGCTAGTATTTTATGCTGGCATTAAGGCTAGGGAGGTGTGACGCATTGATTTTATCAGGTAAAGAGCTCAGCCAGATTGTAAATGAGCAGACGTCAAGATTATGTGCCGCATTTGTTCAAAGATTCTCAAGAAAGCCCTGTCTTGCTGTGGTGCTGGTAGGGGATAATCCTGCAAGCCAGACCTATGTTAAGGGCAAGAAGAAAGCTTGCGACCAAATTGGCATTGAGCATTTGGATTTTACTTATGATAACTCTTTAACTGAAGAAGAATTGCTTGCTACAGTCCAACGGCTAAATGAAAATCCTGAAGTGGATGGAATACTAGTTCAACTACCTCTTCCTTCTCAGATTGATGAAGTTAAGATTATCAACGCAATTGACCCTATTAAGGATGTAGATGGCTTTCATCCGGTTAACATTGGCAAGTTACTGCTTGGACAAAAGTCTCATGTTGCCTGTACCCCAAAGGGAATTCTAAGACTTTTAGATCACTATCATATTCTCACTGACCGTAAAGATGTTTGTATTTTGGGTCGTAGCAATATTGTTGGCAAACCAATGGCGGCGCTTTTAATGCAGAAAGACAGAAATGCTACTGTGACTATTTGCCATTCTTTAACTCCCGATATTGTGCCTTACGTGAAAAGAGCAGACATTTTAATCAGTGCAGTTGGTCACACAAATGTGGTGACTTCTGACATGGTGAAAGACGGGGCTGTGGTAATTGATGTTGGAATGAATCGGGTTCCAGATAGCTCAAAAAAGAACGGTTATGCGCTGAAAGGGGATGTGGATTTTACTGCCGTTGAGCCCAAGGTTAGTGCTATTACGCCGGTTCCGGGAGGTGTTGGACCCATGACCATTGCTATGCTTATGGAAAATACGGTGCTGGCTGCCTGCGATATCAAGGGTCTTGAGGCAAGAGAATTGGTGGATGATTTGGATTTTGGAGTTGAGGCATGAGAAAATTTTTCATTGAAACCTATGGCTGTCAGATGAATGTGGCTGAGTCAAATGCTATTGAAAGCGCACTTCTAGGACAGGGGTGGGAAGCGGCAAAGGCATCTGAAGAAGCAGATCTAGCAATTATCAACACCTGTTCTGTTAGAAAAAGTGCAGAAAACCGCATTTGGGGGCGTCTTGGTGCTTACACACATGTGAAAAGTGAGAAGGCTAAAAAGGGAGAAAAACTTGTTCTTGTTCTCACTGGTTGCATGGCTGACCGCCTTAAGGACAATATCAAAATTGATGCCCCACAAATAGACTATGTCATTGGAAATAACGATAAACTACGGATTCTGGACATTGTTACGGCTTCTTTTGAGCAAAAGAACAGCAAAGATAAAGTCTTAAAAACTCCTTCTGAAAGCGAGAAATATGTGTTTACCAAAGCCTATCATAAGGAGGGGGAATTTGCCTCTTATGTTCCAATTATGAACGGCTGTAATAATTTCTGCTCCTACTGCATTGTGCCTTATGTCAGAGGCCGTGAAGTCTCCAGACCAGTTGAAGAAATTCTTCAGGAGGTTTGCCAGCTGGATAAACTGGGAGTTAGAGAGATTACCCTTTTAGGTCAGAATGTTAACTCCTATGACTGTGAAGGTGTTGGCTTTCCTCAACTTCTAAAACTTATTTGCAAGCAGTGTGACAACATTCAATGGATTCGCTTTGAAAGTCCGCATCCAAAGGATTTTTCTGACGAGCTTATTGAAGTTATTGCAAATGAACCCAAGGTGGCTAAACACCTGCATATCCCTATGCAGAGTGGAAATACAAGAATTTTGCAGTTGATGAATCGCCGCTACACTAGAGAAAAGTATTTGGATTTGATTCAAAAGATTAAAGCCAGAGTTCCTGAAGTGACTTTTGCCTTAGATGTTATGGTAGGTTTTCCTGGAGAGACAGAGCAGGAGTTTGAAGAAACCATTTCTGCCATGGAAGCAGTTGGCTGCATTGAAGCCTATATGTACTACTGGAATCCAAGAGAGGGGACACGCGCCTGTTCAATGGAAGGTCAACTTTCTGATAAGCAAAAGCAAGAGAGACTGCAAAAACTCATTGATTGGCAGCTTGAGAATGCCGCCAAAATTAAGGCAACAAGAGCTCATGGCATTCAGAAAGTTCTTGTCACTCAGGTTTCTAGAGATGACAAGAGACAGATGCTTGGCCGTAACGAGCACGGTGAAATGGTGGCTTTCAATGTAAATGACAGCTCTGTAAAACCCGGAGACCTAGTTATGGTGGATTTTAAGTTCCTAAATGGCAATACATTTGTGGGTAGCCAGGTATGACAGACCTAGATAAATTCGTAACTTTAATTAAGAACAGCAAATACATGACCGTCTTCACCGGCGCCGGCGTCTCAACTTTAAGCCATATCCCAGACTTTAGAGGTCCGCACGGTGTCTACACGGACCCCTGGAACGGCATGGACGTAGAAGAAATCATCTCTCTGACCTTTTTTAGAAAGAACCCAGAAATCTTCTACAAATGGGCCAAAGATGTCTGGTATCACCTTGAAGACTACCAGCCCAGCATTGTCCACAAATGCTTAGCCCTGCTTGAAAAAGAAGGCTATCTGAAGGCCCTCTACACTCAAAATATAGACATGCTTCACCAGCGCGCCGGAAGCAAGAACGTCTTTGATGTACACGGCAGCCCACTGGTCCACCACTGCACCAAATGCCACGCCAGCTTCTCTTACAACGAGGTTGCCCCAATTGTACGTGCAGACCAAGTCCCACATTGCCCCAAATGCAACGGCGTCATCAAGCCCGATATCATCTTCTACGAAGAGAACTTAAATGAGCAGGTTTTGGAAGCTGCTTGGAGAGACTTCTCCCGGACTGATCTTTGTGTAGTCCTTGGCTCTTCACTAGTTGTACAGCCTGCTGCCAGCTTCCCAGTTATTGCAAAACGCAGTGGGGCAGACCTTGTTATTGTAAACAATCAACCTACGGATCTGGACGCTTACTGCACCGTTCATTTTGATGATTTAGAGTCAACCTTCACTACCTTGTATGACCGTTTTTGCATGGTTTAGATTTGGTAGAGAAAAGCATTGACAATTTCTACTAAACAATTTTCTGCCCTCTGCCTTCATCTCAAGGGTTCTAGTATTCAGATTTCTACCCAATTTTGCCATTTTGGGCAAATTAGGTAGATGGCTCTATACCCAATTTTGTAAAAAGAGGATTTTTAGGTAGAGATGTAGCCAATAGGGTTTCGTGAACCCTTTTCGTGAACCCTTTTCGTGAACCCTGACTAATTCAGGTCCATCTAGTCAATTACTAGGCAACCTAAGCAACCTAGTTCATTCACAAGGATTTTGCAACAACTTCTATTGAATAAAAAAGCCATATTATAGTATGTTAATCGTTTGTGTGGAAAAAGTATGATTACGAAAAACGATAAGATTAGAAACATTGCAATTATTGCTCACGTTGACCACGGTAAAACCACCCTTGTAGATGCTCTTTTTCGTCAGAGCGGAGTAGAGTCCAAGGGAAATCAAGACCGAATCATGGACAGTGGTGCCATTGAGAGAGAACGCGGCATCACCATCAATGCCAAAAACTGTGCTATTCACTGGAAGGGCGTCAAAATCAACATTATTGACACTCCGGGTCACGCAGACTTTGGTGGCGAAGTTGAGCGTGGACTTTCCATGGTAGATGGTGTCATCCTCCTGGTGGACGCCGCAGAAGGACCACTTCCTCAAACTCGTTTTGTTTTGCAAAAGGCACTAGAGAAAAACCTTTCAGTAATTGTTGTCATCAATAAGATTGACAGGCAGGATGCAAGACCACAGGAAGTTCTGAACGAGGTTTACGACCTTTTGTTGGAGCTTAAGAATGACGAAAGCGTCTTGGAGGTTCCAGTCTTCTATGCAAATGGAAGAGCCGGTGTTTTATCTGATAAGCTCAATGACCCAGAGGCCAAGAACATTTATCCACTTTTGGACGCAGTTGTGGACTATATGCCCGCTCCAATCTACGACAACGAAGAGCCTTTCCAAATGCTAGTCAGTGACCTTTCTTATGATGACTACCTTGGCCGCCTTGCAGTTGGTAAAATCATCAATGGAAGTGCAACCGTAAACGATTCTTTGGTTTGTATTAACGAGAAAGGACAGCATGTTCCACTTAGAGTTACAAGACTGCAACTCTATGATGGACCAAAATTTAAGGAAGCCACAGCCGTTGAACCTGGCGACATTGTAGTTCTTTCTGGAATTGAAAATGTCTCTATTGGAGATACCATTTGTAACAAGGATTATGCAAAGCCACTTGACCGCATTAAGGTAGATGAACCTACCGTTTCAATGCTCTTTAGTAAGAACATTTCCCCACTTGCAGGTAAGGACGGAAAACAGCTTACTTCCGCCAAGATTTGGGACAGACTCTGCAAAGAGTCACTTAGAAACGTCTCAATCCAGGTAGAAAAGAATCCCGATGATTCCTTCACCGTCAAGGGACGTGGTGAGTTCCAAATGGCAATCATTGTTGAACAAATGCGCCGTGAAGGTTTTGAACTTTGCGTAGGGCGCCCTAGAATCATCTTTAAGACAGATGAAAAGGGGCACAAGACTGAGCCAGTTGAATACCTGCTCATTGATTGCCCTGAAGAGTACAGCGGTACCGTCATGGAAAAGCTTGCCAAACGCAAGGCTACCATGAACAACATCAACTACCTCGAAAATTCTAGGGTGAAGATGGAATTTTCCATTCCTTCCCGCGGGCTGATTGGTTACCGCGACGAATTTCTTACGGACACCCGCGGCTATGGCATCATGAACAGTTCTCTCAAGGGCTACGAACCCTACAAGGGCGACTTCCCGGACCGCGCCTCAGGCTCCCTGGTCTGTGACCGCGCAGGCGTTGCAGTTGCCTATGGTATCTGGGAGCTGGAAGACAGAGGCCGATTCTTCATAGTCCCTGGGGACCCAGTCTATGAAGGAGAAGTTGTTGGTGAGCGCAACCGAGAAGGGGACTTGCTTCTCAATCCAACCAGGACTAAGAAATTGACCAACCTCCGTGCTTCTGGACACGATGAAGCTGTTTCTCTTACTCCAGTCATGAAGATGACCTTGGAACATGCCATGCGCTTTATTAAAGATGATGAACTGGTAGAGGTAACTCCTAGCTCCATAAGAATGTGCAAGAAGATTCTAGACAGTCAGAAGCGCAAGATTATGGAAAATCGTGGCTCTCTGCCAGAATGTTTACAGTAAGTCTTGAGCGTATTACTGCGTCGTTGTTCTTAAAAGTAAGTGGAAATTTTTATTTTGAAGAAAATTACTTACAAAAGTAAGTGGAAATTTCAAAATTTAATTTTTCCACTTACATCGGTATCTAATTAAAATGCTTTACGTAAAGTAAGTCTTAATTAGCAGGTCTAAATGTTTCGTACAAATGGAGTATTTACTGCTTTCAAAGGTGGCAATTAGATTTTCTCCAAGGGTATATCCACAAAAGGCATAGGTTTCTATCTTCCGTAACGCCTTCTCACAGTAGAGTGGGTCATCCATCCTTCCAAAGTGCTCCCAGTAGTAGACCTTGCGCGTACGCTTATTCAAAACGTAGAAATCAGGGTAGAAGGTGGTAATTGGATCTATACTGAGTGGAACCTCGTAATGATAAGGGATGCCACTGAGGTAAAGTCTATCGGCAATGATAAGTTCGGTCTTGGATTTGACAAATTCACCCCTCAGGGTCCTAAAGGAATAATCAGTAGTTCCTAGACCCCGATATTTCTTAGATTGCCACTTTTTAGCATAATCCTCATTGGTATCCTTTAACGGTGTGATATAAGGCTTAATTTTATCGGGTTGTTCGTTGTATATAAGAAAAGTCGTTTTAGTGTCAACAAAAGCAGTTAGATCCTTTAAACAATTTTCTAGTGCCTTGATTCGCTTTTTAGTATTCCTAAGAACCTGAAGGTGGTAACGTTTATTCCCAAGGGGAATAATTTCTTTTGAAGAAAAACTTAAGTATTTTTTTTCATTGTCAGTGACTTTATAAAAACGAGTCTTCTCCTTTATAGTTGATATTTCCAGTGTCCCCTCAGGTGCTATGCTCAAGCAGGCCTCTACCTGTAACTTCAAATCAACCAGCTTGCGTAATTCCAGCCTTAACTTTTCAATTACTTCTTTCATATATGAGGCCTCCAAGCCCTCTATATATAAGTACAAAAAAATAATCAAAATAATTATACTGGAAGGCTAGACTTTAGGGTTTTCTAGTTCAAGTTGACAGTTTTGTGAAGTTTTCATATATTCAACAGCGTTGCGCTACTGGTGCATAAAGTTAAGGAGAGAAAATAATGAACAAGAAAGTATTTGTAATTGCTTTAGTTCTCGTGCTTGCTGTTGGTTCTGTTTTTGCAGCAGGTTCTTTATTTTCAGCCAAAAAGGCTGATACAAAAGTTGGGGCACAGCTTGGTTTTGGTGCTAGATCCTTTACTCTTTCAGGTAAAGAATCTTTTGCTGGCAGCTCAATGAATTTCCTGAATACTGGCTTTTACGGTGCTTTTACTTTTGAGCACAATATAAGTGAAACTCTTTCAATTAAGGCTGAAGCTGGTATCAATACAATGGGTACTGCCAAGACAACCGTAAAGCTTAAGGGGCTTGATCCTCAATCTGACACAGAATCCAGTAGCACACCAGTTAACTTCACAATCTTTGCTGGTGCTTTGTATAACCTAGAAATTAACAAGCAGCTTACCGGCTATGTTGGTGGCGGTGTTGATATGATGATTGGTAAGCTTACTTCTGACGAAGATGCAAAGACTAACGCTGCAATTGGTCTTGGTGCTGAAGCAGGTGTTTCCTATGCTGCTAGCAAGCAAATTTCCATTAACGCTGGTGCAAAGTTTGGTTTTCATTTCATTAACACAAATGACGATATTGAAAGTTCAAAGGTTGGAACAAATTACGGTACAAGTAATGTTTCTTACAAGTTCTACGCTGGCGTAACTTATTCTCTGTAATTTTTAATTTAGTCTAAAAAGGGACTGGTGCAAAAGTTGAATGACTGAGCAACAGTCTCTTTTTTTTTACGTCTATAAATGATATTGTTAATGCATGACAAAAACGGTTCAGGTTGGTAATTTGGCAATGGGTGGAGCCTGCCCAGTTGCAGTTCAGACTATGTACGATATTCCTCTTTCCCAGCTGGAGGAGGGCTTTGAAGCTCGCATGCATGTTCTAAAGGGCATGGGGTGTGATTTAATAAGGTTTTCTTATCCTAATATCAATGAACATAAAGAGTTATGTGAAGTTGTCAAAAAGTGTCCTATGCCAGTTGTGGCGGACATTCATTTTGATTGGCGCAATGCTATGGATGCAATTGATTGTGGTGTAGCCAAGCTTAGGATAAATCCGGGGAACATTGGGGCCAAATGGAAGACAGAAGAGATTGTAAAAAAAGCCAAAGATGCAAATATTGCCATTAGAATTGGACTTAACAGCGGCTCGCTTCCGCAAAATGCCAAGAATAAACCAATGGAAGACCTGATGGTGGATACGGCCTTGGAGTATATCTCCTGGTTTGAAAATTTAGGCTTTTATAATACGGTGGTATCGTTAAAGGCATCTGATACAGAAACAAGTTATAAAGCAGCCTTAAAGTTCTCACAAGCCAGTGATTATCCGCTTCATTTGGGAGTGACGGAGGCAGGTGGTGTAGTTTCCTCTTGTGTGCGCTCCACGTGGACACTGGGCAGATTGCTCAGTCAAAATATTGGGGCAACTATCAGATATTCCATTACTGGTTCTATTGAAGATGAGGTTTATGCCGCTGTTGAACTGCTTAGAATGCTTGGACTGCGTAAGGGTGGAGTGAAGATTATTTCCTGTCCTATGTGCGGAAGAAAGAGCTTTGACAGCCAGGGCTTTTTGAAAGAAGTTCAGGCTGAACTTTTGGCAACAGGAAAAGCTATTACCGTTGCTATTATGGGCTGTCAGGTCAATGGTCCAGGAGAGGCTAAGGGAGCGGATCTTGCTGTTTCTGGCATTGGAAACAACGTTTATCTGTACAAAAAGGGCGAGATTCTGAAACAGGTGGACGCCCAAAAGGCTAAAGAAGAGCTGCTTAAGGCGGTACAAGAGTTCTAAGGAATGAGTTCTGATAATGAAAGATAAGTTAATAATTAAAGGTGCTTGTGAGCACAATCTCAAAAATGTAAATCTAGAACTGGATAAGAATAAACTCATAGTGATATCGGGATTATCGGGTAGTGGGAAGAGTTCGCTGGCCTTTGATACTATCTTTGCGGAGGGGCAGAGGCGGTATGTGGAGTCGCTTAGTTCGTACGCAAGGCAATTTCTGGGGCGATTGGATAAGCCGGAGGTGGAGTTGATTGAAGGGCTCAGTCCGGCCATTGCTATTGAGCAGAAGACTACTGGGCGCAATCCGCGTTCTACGGTGGGCACTATCACGGAAATTTATGATTACTATAGGCTTTTGTGGGCGCGAATTGGAAAAGTGCATTGTCCGCAGTGTGGGCGTGAGATTAGCCGTATGAGCGTGGACCAGATTATTAGCGCTATCTTTGCCAAGTGGGGTGAGGGCGCAAGGCTTATGATTCTGGCTCCTGTGGCGTTGGGGCGTAAAGGCGAGTACAAGAAGGTTTTTGAGGATGCCAGGAAGGCGGGCTTTCAGCGAGTGCGCGTGGATGGGCAAATGCATTTGCTGGAAGAAAATATCGTTTTAGATAAACAGGTGAAGCACAACATTAGTATTGTGGTGGACCGCCTTATTCTGAGCCAAGAGGCGCGCTTAAGGCTTTCTGATTCCATTGAAAAGGCTACGGAGATGACAAGTGGACTTGTGGAGGTGATGAACGCCGCAAAAGACGCCTCAGACGATGAGAGCCTTGAAATGTACTCAGAGCAGAACAGCTGTCCTCATTGTGGGATCTCCATTGGTGAGATTCAGCCTAGGTCTTTTTCTTTTAATAACCCGTTTGGGGCCTGTCCAGAATGTAACGGACTTGGCTTTAAGACTATTTATGATGTAGATAAGATAATTCCTGATAAGACAAAGAGTTTCTCCCAGGGTGCCATTGCGTGTATTGGTAGCGGTCAGACCTACAATAGAGCCAAGTTTGATGCTTTTGCAAAGACTATGGGTTTTAATTCCAATACTCCTTTTAAGGATTTGACTGAGGAGCAGTTTAATGCCGTGCTGTATGGTTCTTCCAAGTACTACAACGTACGATATGAGAATAAAAACGGTTCCATGGACATGAATCAGAGATGGCATGGGGTTGTAAATGATCTAAAACGCAGGTATGCAGAAACCTTTAGTCCTGCAATTAAGGTATGGATAAGTTCTTTTCAAACGGAGATTATTTGTCCGCAGTGTCATGGTGAGCGCTTAAAGCCAGAGGCGCTTAGCGTTTACGTTGGTGGCCGCAATATAAATCAGGTGACGGCCTTAAGTGCCAAGGACAGCTATGATTTCTTCCTTTCTCTAAACCTTACTGATACAGAGCAACAGATTGCAGCACAAATACTTAAGGAGATTAAAGCTAGGCTACAATTTCTCAAGAACGTTGGGCTTGAATATTTAACTTTGAACCGTAGTGCCGGCACCTTAAGTGGAGGTGAGGCACAGCGAATTAGGCTTGCTACCCAAATTGGTTCTGCCCTCAGTGGCGTCCTCTATGTCCTTGATGAACCTTCAATTGGTTTACACCAACGAGACAATCAGAAACTCATTGATACGCTTAAGAATCTAAGAGACCTAGGCAACACGGTACTGGTTGTTGAACATGATGAAGCTACCATAAGAGAGGCGGACTACGTGGTGGATATGGGTCCAGGGGCTGGAGCCCAGGGAGGTTATGTCATAGCCCAGGGAACTCCTAAACAAATTGAAGAGAATCCTAATAGTATTACTGGGCAATTTCTTTCTGGAAAAATAACTATTCCTGTACCTTTTTTGCGCAGACCGGGTAATGGCAAGCATCTAAAGGTACTTGGAGCCACAAAGAATAACCTTCATAACGTGGATTTTGATTTTCCGCTTGGAAAACTCATTGTTCTAACTGGGGTTTCTGGTTCTGGAAAGAGTACTTTGTTAAATCAAATTCTTACACCCGCCCTTAAGAATATCTTTAACCGTAAGCCAGAGCAGTTTGATGGTTATAAAAAGCTGGAAGGGGTGGAAAACCTGGATAAACTAATTCAGATTGACCAGAGCCCAATTGGTAAGACTCCACGTTCAAATCCTGCCACCTATGTTGAGGTATGGGGAGCAATTAGAGATCTTTTTGCTCAACTTCCTGAAAGTAAGGCTCGTGGTTATAAGAGCGGCAGATTCTCCTTTAACGTTCCGGGCGGCAGGTGTGAGCATTGTAGTGGTGATGGTACGCTGAAAATTGAGATGAACTTCCTTCCAGATGTCTATGTTACCTGCGATGTCTGCCGCGGTAAGCGCTTTAATCAGGAAACCCTTGCGGTTACCTACAAGGGCAAGAATATCAACGACGTTCTTGAAATGACCGTAAGTGAAGCCTTGGACTTTTTCCAGTCTGTGCCTGCAATTAAGAGAAAACTACAGACGCTAGACAGCGTAGGTCTCGGCTACATCAAACTTGGTCAAAGCGCCCTCACTTTGAGCGGAGGCGAGGCCCAGCGAGTCAAACTTTCTTTAGAACTTAGCAAAATTGGAACCGGCAAGACCTTCTACATCCTTGATGAGCCCACCACGGGACTTCACTTTGCAGATATCAAAAAACTCATGGAGGTGGTCAACCGGCTTGTGGATAACGGCAACACTGTGGTGATGATTGAACATAACCTAGACGTCATCAAGCTAGCCGATTACATCATTGACTTGGGACCAGAAGGCGGCGACGGTGGTGGAAATATTGTTGCACAGGGCACGCCTGAAGAGGTTGCACTTTGCAAAGCCTCCTATACGGGTTATTATTTGAAGCAGATTTTGAATTGACATGGTTTTGAAAAAGGTCACTTGGCTTGTACTAATTTTACTTTTCCTCACTTTTTTCCCTGCCTTTGCTTCAGAGCCCGATACTTCTACCGCTTTTGAAGCTGAAACAGTGCAAGTAGAGGCTTCTACCACCCACATCAATATTGAAAATGCCGATACTCTTTACACTCAAGATGACCTTGTTGTCCTGGAAGGGAACGTGAAAATTTCCTTTCAGCAGGAGAACTCTTCCAAGAAAATCCTTAAGGCAAATAAGGTGGTGGTAGAACTTGATAAAAAAAAGCTGGAAGCCTCAGGTAATGTCACCCTGGAAGACTCCCAGGAGGGCGCTAGATCCTTTAGTGGACAGAGTGTTCTCTTTGACTGGTCAGACTTGGATGTTGTGGTTTTCAGCGGTATAAGTTTTACTGAAAGAAAGAATGCAACTGGTTCTACGGTAAGTCTTTATGCTTCAGGAGAAACAGTGTCTTATGATGGAAATGAGAATATTATCTTCTTTAATAACGGTAATATTTCCACCTCCCTTGTGGACCCCTATTGGAGCATAAGCGCCTCCAAGATTTCTTTTGCAGGTTCTGATGTTTTTGTTGATAATGCAGTTATTAAATTAGGAAGAGTTCCCATCTTTTATTTTCCTGTTTTCTTTTATCCCGGGACAACCCTTTCCTTTAATCCGGCCATTGGAATTACCAGTGACAGGGGCGCCTTTATAAACACCACAACGGAAGTGTATGGAGTCTATACGGGCATTGGGGCTTCCTCCTCATCATCTTCTACTTCAACTTCCTCTGATTCTAATTCTGGAACAATTTCTGCTTCAGATTATTCGGCTTCCTTATTGTCCATGTTAGACAGTGGCGATTCTTCTGAGAAAATAAGAGACGGAGTAACCTATAGAAGGGTTGAGGAAGGAGAGGACTTAGGTGCTCTTGAGACCTGGGCCCGTAAGACTGACAGTTATTTTGCAGTTTTTGCTGATGCCTACCAAGACCTGGGCCTTGCTCTAGGCTATGCCACAAACAATAATCTCTTGGATGGAAAACTCAAAATTTCTTCCACCGGTATTTTGGCTTACAATGCCTCAGAATTAACAGATTATGCAAAAAAATTCAGGTATTATGTAGATTTAGGCCTTCAATTTAAGTTTGCTAAAGGTTCTGTTGCCTTAAGTCTGCCTTTGCTTAGTGATTATTCAGTTAAAAAAGACTTCTTAAATAGAAATACAGTTTTTGGTTTGGATTCACTTTTTGGTGCAGCGCAAACCTTTCCAACTACCTACAGCACCGTTTCTAGTTACACCTGGTCTTTGAAAGGTAATTGGAGTACTAATGTTGGCAATATTTCGCTGAATTTAAGTTCTTTAGAAGCTCAAATTGACTTTAATTTACAGTCAAAGATGCAAGATGGTAAGTATCTTTATACCTCAGAGGTGAAAAGTGCCTCTTTGCCGGTTTTCAAATTCAGTTCCAATGGTTCCTGGACACACACCTTTGTAAAAACTGAAAGAAGTACAGAAAGTAGTGAAGAAGAGAAAACAGAGGAGCCCGTTGAAGAAGCTGCTGGAGAAGCTGCTGGAAAAGTTGCTGAGGAAAGTTCTGAAGTGGAAATAACACTTACTCCTTATGCTTCTCCAACAATTCAAACCACTCAAAAGAAAACCAGTACTAACGGCTCAATTACATTTGGGTATACTTTCAATGAAGCCCTGGAAAATAAACTAGGAAAAGAACTTAAACCTTCTAGTTTCTATACTAATACCAGTGGTACTCTTTACCTAAATGGCAATAGTCCGGATTCTTGGTTTAGCTTCTCTGAGACCGTAAAACCACAGTATTCCTTTAGCGCTGAGAACTTAACTTCAACGCAGAATACAAAGATTAACACCCTTTCTTTTAACTCTGCCTTAGAAGTAAAAGTGCCGTTCTTAGGGTTGACTTATAAACTCTCTAATAAGATTTATTCGCTTAATACAAAAGAAGTTGGAACAGATTTTACCAAGACCGCTGGCTGGGGAAAATGGGAAAAAGCAGATGTTAGCGAGCATAGTCTTGAATTCAGTAAAAGTCTTTGGGCTTTCACCTTTGGGCTTAGAGGTACCTTTAAACCTGTTACAGAAAGCATAAAACCAAGTGTGACTTTTAGTCTTCAGGGTTTTACTTCTGGCATAGATGTGACTTTTGCTGAGAAAAATCAACTGCTTCAGGCGGACAATGGAAATCTTTCACTTGGCTATTCCAATAATAATTTTTCCTTCTCTTTGAAAAACACTTATTCCTTTATAAATAAAGTAGAGGATGATTTATGGAAGGGCTATTCGCTTACTGAAAATCTTTCAGCCAAGTTCTTTTCTGGGAAAATTACGCTAACACAAAGTGCAAGCTTTAAGGAAAAATTTGTTCCTTATGCTTTGAGTGTTGCAGCCTCCCATACTGCGGACTTTAGTTGGCTTAAGTCTAATGGCTCCGTTTCCATGTCCTTTAAGCGAGAGCAAGAGGAACTTAAAGCTGAGGTGCTTAGGGTGTCTTTAAACAATAACCTTAGTCCAGTTTACTTCTGGTACAACAGGATTGGGCTTGAGTGTTCTGTTAATTTCTCCTTTGTTTATAACTTTATAAATCCTTATAATACAATGTTTTCCGTTGACTTTAAGTTAAGTTTTGCCATAGCGGAATTTTTGTCCTTCAACATTAGTGTGAATAGTGGCAATAAGAGTTTCTACCGCTACTATGAAGAGGATAGTTTCCGTTTAAATCTTATGTTACAGGACCTGATAAAATCGTTTGATTTCTTTGGCAATGGTAGAAAAAATACAGGTTTTAATCTTAATTCTTACACAATTGAGTTGGTTCATTATATGCGCGACTGGCAGGCTTGTCTGAGTGCAGAAGGAAAACTTTCAGCTAGAAGTGATGGTAAAATGGTCTGGTCTCCTGTCTATAAGTTCTATGTAAAATGGACGGCTATACCTGAGCTTAAGGTAGAAAAGACCTATGATACCAGTAAGGAGAATAATTGATGACCTCTTGTTATGTCTTTGACGATACAAACGCAATGAGGACAGTTTGTGGTCCTAATGATAAGAATATTTCTTATTTAGAAAAGCTTTTACACTCTGTCCTATTTCTTAGAGGAAATAGGCTGGAATGCCATGCAGACTCCGCTGAAGATCTTGATATTTTCAATGGTTTGGTTTCAAGACTTGTTACGTTGTCTTCTATTACAGATGATATCACTGAGCCGGAGATTCTTATGGAATACAAGGCTTTGGAGGTGGCTTCTGAAAAGGAGCAGCCCCAAGAGGCTAAGGCACAGAAAAGAGCCTATATTCAAGTTCTGAATAAGACGGTTTATCCTAAGAGCGTGAACCAGGAAATGTATATCAAGGCTATGGAAAGTAGCCAAATTACCTTTGCAATAGGTCCTGCTGGGACGGGCAAAACTTTTTTGGCGGTTGCTTATTGTTTGGGGCAGTTGTTATCGGGCCGTAAGCAGAAGATAATTCTGACACGTCCGGTGGTAGAGGCGGGGGAGAGTTTGGGCTTTCTTCCTGGAGATCTGTCGCAAAAGCTAAATCCTTATCTTAAACCACTTTATGATAGCATGGAGGCGCTGGTGCCCCCTGCCACGGTGAAGCGGCTGGAAGAAAGTGGTGCTATTGAGATTGCACCACTGGCGTATATGCGTGGGCGCAGTATTCATAATGCCTGTATAATTTTGGACGAGGCGCAGAATACTACGCGGGCGCAGATGAAGATGTTTCTCACTAGGATTGGCGAGAATTCCTGTGCTATAATTACAGGAGATACTACGCAAATTGACCTGCCAAATGCCTCTTTAAGTGGTTTGGTGCATGCAAGAAGCGTGTTGAGAGAGGTTGAAGGAATACAGTTTTTGATGTTTAATGCTAAAGATACGGTCAGATCCCGCATTGTCCAAAGGATAATTGATGCCTATGAAAAAGAACACGATTGAAGAAAGTAGTGATTATATTAAAACCCGAGTTATTTGCTTGGTGATAATGATCCTTTTTGCAGTTGCCCTGCCAATTCTTGTTAAACTCACAACAAGTTTAGGTTATGCATCAATTTATGGTAACTATCAGGTGGGGGAGATTGCGGACAAGAATATTTATGCTACAAGTTCCATTGACCTTATAGATACAGATTCAACTGAAGCGCAAAAGAGTTTTGCTAGTGGTGAAGTTCCACCTATTTTTTCTTTCTCACCAACTAAGAGTATTAAAATGGTGGACAAGGTGGACCGGGTAAGATCTGCTATAGCGGACGGCGATTTGAATACCGCCGCCAGTTTGGTGGGAACCTATCTAGCAACTAGCTTACAGATGGGCGCTGATAGCACTGTTTATTCCGTTGCTTATGACCTGGTAAAGGAGATAAGTGACCGTGGTTTATTTGATGCTTCAGAAATTGCAGTGGTTCTCTCAAGTGGTTATCCGTATATTATTCTAAGCAATCAGCTTAGAAATGATGGTAGCCTGGGCTATGAGGAATACCTGAGCCTTGAAAGTGAAGCTAGTGAAGAAATTTTGACTACTGATAGTATAAAGAATTATGTTACAGATCAGCTTTCTGAAATTTCTGAGACTCTTAGCTCCAAGCAGGTACTTTTAATTGAGGACTTGGTTTATGCCATCCTGGAGCCTAACGTTTCCTATGATGAAACCTTGACCTCCAGAAGAAGAAATGAGGCTGAGGATGCTGTAGCCCCTATTATTGTTTCTATTACTAGAGGTGATGTTTTAATAGAAGAGAATAGGGTAGTCACAGAAGAGCAAATGAAGGTGCTTAACCTGCTTGCTCAGCAAAGTGGAAGTGTTTCTTTTATTGAAATTGTAGGCTGGGTGCTTTTTGACACCGTTGGACTAGTTTCTGCTTTTTACATCTTTGGTCTATTAGTGGGTAAGAGAAATCTTCACTACAGAGATTATCATCTCTTGTTTACAATTGGCTTTGTTATTTCCATTGCAACCACCTACTTCTTGATGGTTGCTTCTAAAAAGCTTTCCATTGAATTTACAGATTCCTATCTGCCAATCTTCTTCTTGCCCTTGTTTGTTACTATGTGTACCGGCCACAAGCGACTAGGCTTTATTGCGGTCTTTGTGCTGGGGCTAGTGGCTTCCACCCTGCCAACCTCAACAGTAATGACCTTCTTCTACTGCCTGATTTGTGGTTGTACCTGTGTACTGTTAATTAGATTTTTCAACAAGAGAATTGATATGGTGTACCAATGGTTCTTCTCCTGTATAATCTGCTCTGCAGTATGCATATTATTTGTTTTAATAGAAGGACTTCCAGTATCCAGCCTCTTTGTAACCCTTGTGGGCGTTCTCTTCAATGTCTCAATTGCCTACATCCTCATTGGCGTTTTCATGCCAATAGTGGAAAAGGTCTTCAATCTCCCAACTATTTTTAGACTCTACGAGTTAGCCTATGGTAGCAGCCCGCTTTTGGACAGACTCTCCCAGGCAGCCCCTGGCACCTACAGTCATAGCCGCGCCGTAGCAGACCTAGCAGACGCCGGAGCCAGAGCAATTGGGGCCAATGCCTTACTTGCCCGTGTTGGTGGTTTATACCACGATATTGGCAAAATTGAACATCCTGAATATTTTGTTGAGAACCAGAGCGGGGTCAACAAGCACGATGACATTAGCCCAAGTCTTTCTGTTGCAGTAATTAAGAGCCACGTTAAGGTTGGTGCAGACAAGGCTCGTGAGGCCGGTCTTCCACTGGAGGTTGTCAAGATTGTCTCTGACCATCACGGCAATGACGTCATTCAATTCTTCTTCCATGAAGCGCTTGAGGCTAAGGCAGCCTCTCAGGACAACAAAGGGGAGGAGGTCAAGGCCTCTGATTACTCGTACAACGCAGACATCCCTGATTTCCCTGAATGTGCTATTGTTATGTTAGCCGATAGCATTGAGGCAGCCTCCCGCACGGTAACTCCTAACGCTGGAAAATTTTCCAAGCTCATTGACTCCATTTTTATTGGTAAGATTGGACGTGGTCAGTTGGACAAGAGCGGACTTACCATGAATGATATTAAAACTTTGGCTGACGCCTTTGTTAAGACACTGGTGGCTCGTTATCACTCAAGAATTGAGTATCCTGATGACGATGAAGATTGAGGTTAATATGGCAAATACAATTGATGTTTACTACGATAATGATTCCTATCAAGTTCTTGCTCCAGAAGAATTTGTTCTAGGTTATTTGGATAAGGTTTTGAGTTCAGTTGGTCTTTCTAATGTAGAGTTTTCAGTTACTTTTGCTACAGAAGAGCACATGCACGAGCTTAACAAAGAATACAGAGATATTGATGATAGTACTGACATTCTCAGCTTTGCTGCTGAAGATGAAGACCCAGAGGAGACTCCTTTCTTTGTTGCTCCTGATGAAGCCAGAGTCCTTGGCGACATGGTTATTTGTCCTGAAGTAATGGCTAATAATGCTAAAACCTTTGGAGTTGACCAGCAGGAGGAATTGAGAAGATTACTCATTCATGGAGTTTTACATCTTTCTGGTGAAAATCACAGCACCAACGATCCTTCAGAGCCAATGCTTATTCATCAGGAAGAGCTTCTTAAAGCTTGTTCTGAGAACTAAGTCCGTCTTTTATTGAGGCAATTGCATCTTCAAGTACGGTTGAGTCCTTGTAGTATTTGGGGGCGCAAGAGCCAAGGTATACCAAATATTTTTGGGTCTCATTGCCAAATACGGCTATTGTTGAGCTTAAAGTCTCGTCTATTGAACTGTAGGAATTGTAAAGTAAACTCTCGTCTAAAGAGTTCTCTAGTTTTTGTGAATTTTGGTGATTTTGTAAGGTTTTTATTACCTTAGCCTCGCTTAGGAAGGTGCCTTCGTAATAAAAATCGCCAATTAAATAGGATTTATTGTTGGCAGTTGTGCTTGTATTCAGGTCTACAAAGGGGTAGTAGGTGGCAGCAAGTACTTCCTTGTTGGTTACATCCACAATCTGAGCAACTACATAGTCAGGGCTTTGCAGTTCATAGACGTTTTGTACTGCTAAATCCAGCAGGTACTGTACGTCTAAATCCAGGGTTAAAACTAAATCCTCTCCGTAGGTAGTGTTGGTGTCAAATTGTGCAATTGGGAAAAGCGTGCTTTCATAAGTTTTCTCTATGCAACTAATTAGTTGTGAAGCATGGAATTGGGCAGGGTAGGTTCTTTTGTAGCTTTTTTTTAGAATAACACAGTTTTCAAGGGCATTATTTGCTATGTCCTGCTTGATATTTTCAACTGCGGTTTCAGACAGGTTTTCTTGTAAAAGCACAAGGGTATCGGTATTGGAGGTGATGTATCTTGTGATGTAATCCGGGCTAAGATTGAGTTGAAGGCTGAGAAGTTGCGAGACCAGGTCTAAATCTGTGCAAGTGGGGTCCACATAGAGGTCATATTGGGGGACGTCCATTGCAAGTATGCGTTGGTTTTTGTCGTAGATGGTGCCGCCAATTACTGTGTCGGCGACTTTGGGGTTGTTGTAGGTGCCTACTTTGCTATCAGAAAGTAACATGAGGCGTGCTAGGAGAATGACTATAATTACCAAACAAATCCAGCAGAAGGTGAAAAGCAGACCGGAAATGTTTCCTTTATTCGTTGAAGAACCCATGGTTTTGATATTATAATTAGATTGATTGATTGTACAGAGGTGTTATTACGAGCAGAAATAACTATGATGACCTAAATGAAAGAAAAGTCTCGCGAGGGGGTTCTTCCCATGTGGTGCTAATCTCTGTCATTAGCGGTCTGCTCATGTGCACTGTAGCCCTTCTTATTTGGATTAGCCTGGTGAAGACGGGAGATCTTAATTCTGCGGACAAATCTCCAATTAAGTCTTATGTGGCTGACTCTTCAAGTTCCACTGAGGTTTCTGGTGTTTCTACTACTTCTACTACTTCTGATACTTCTGCTGTGAAAGCAGAGGCTTCTGCAGGTAATGAGACAGTTCAGGCTTCTGCTAAGGCTGAGACTGGGACTGAGACTGGAGCTGGGACTGAGACTGAAACTCAGCAGACTACAGATAGTATTTCCCTTGATATTGATGAGGCAATTACCAAGGTTCAGGGTACTACAGATTACCTGAAGGCAAGCGATTATTCTGTTGATGAGACAGAGGATAGCACTAATGTAGTAAATCAGGGCGTAGAGCTGAAAAAGCCGGTTATTGCCCAAAACCTTAGTGTTAATCAAACGGCATCGGTTTCTAAAGATATTGTGAAATACACGGATTACATGCTTCAGACGGGAGATTCGCTGGATTCCATTGCACAGAAATTTGGCATTTCTCGTGAGACAATTATTTCCGTAAACCAGATTCGTAATACCACTTCACTTTTTGCTGGCACAACGCTGTCAATTCCTGACCGCGACGGTACCATGTACACCGTCAAGGAAGGGGACACGTTATCCTCTATAGTGCAACAACTTAACCTCAGTCTTGGCTGGAAGGCCTTGAGCGATGTCAACGGTCTTAAGAGTGATGAAGTAGAACCTGGTCAAAAGCTGTTCATCCCACTTGAATCGGTACAGGAAACTGGCACGCTTAGCGCTCAAGAAGAGCTTTCCTTCCTTTTGCCTTCCTCTGATGCGGTCACCGTGGGCCTCTACAACCAGAAGGTGCCCAATCCAATTGGAAATAACGCTATTCAGCTGGACGGCATTCTCATGCAGGCCTCAGAGGGCACGGCGGTTTGCGCCTCCGCGGACGGCACGGTCATTGACAGGGGCTTCAACGACAACGGTTCCGGCTTTGTCAAGGTCCTCCACACCAATGGCTACACTACCTTATATAATTATCTAGCCGATATTTGCGTGAACACAACTGACCGAGTATCCCAGGGCACGGTCCTTGGCTATTTTGCAAGTGAAACCACAAATCTCCTCAGCCCAACCATCTTCTTTAAGATTGAGCAGGACGGCATCTCCCTTGACCCATACTCCTTCCTGTAAGCCCAATTTTTATATTGCACATAAGTGGAAAAATCCGATTTTGAAAATTCCACTTACTTTTATAAGTCTTTTTTTCAAAATTTAATTTTTTGACTTACATTGTGGGGTTGCAATGGGGTGTTGTTGCGTAGATGGGGGAATTAGTGATATTCTGTTTAAAAGCTTGGAGGAGTACTAAATGAATTACATTACTATTATTGCTCCAACGTATGAAGATGCTGTTCGCAAGGCCAGGGAACAGTATGGAGATAAGCTGAGGGTTCATAGCAGAAAGGATGTTGTTGTTAAGGGCTTTTTGGGCTTTAGTAAAAAACGACATTGCGAGCTTACTTGCTTTTTGGTTGAAAACAATTCTAATGATATAAAGATAGAAACTGCAGCGGTGCAACAGAAGACACCTGAGACTAAGCCTGTGGTTGCTAAGGCTGCTGAGGCAGCCGAGGAAGAGGCGGACATCAAGCGGTTTGAGCAGGAGGCCAAGACTCCTGACCCGGTTTCTGGAAAATATCGGGATAGCGAGGTAGGGGAGAAAGAGCCTGCTGAAGAGGTGAAGCCTTTGCAGAAGACGGAGGAAAAGTCCGCTGATGAGGCTAAGGTGCAGAAGGAAATGCAAAGCCGGGCTGCGGTGGAAGCGTTGTTGGCACATGCATCTAACTTGTTGTATGAAAATGATTTCTCTAGTGATTATACTAAGTGGATCATGGCAGATTTGAAGAGCCGTTTGGATATGGCTTTTCCTGCTGTGCCTACGCAGGAGGAGTTTGAACTTCTCATGGTGGATAAGATTGTGGAGTCTGTGGAGATTGACCACAACAGTCAGTTGCATCCGCCTAGAATTTTTGTTTTGGTGGGGCCTACGGGAGTTGGAAAGACCACTACTATTGCTAAGATTGCTGCTATTTATGGCACGGTGCCGCCGGTGGAGATTAGGAAAAAGGTTAGCATTATCACCATGGATTCGTTCCGTGTTGGTGCCTATGAGCAGATTGAGAGTTTTGGGCAGGCCTTGGGAATTCCTGTGTTTAGGGCTGATGACGAGGCCCTTTTCTATGAAGCGCTGGAGAAGACGCAGGCTTCTGAGTTGGTGCTGGTGGATACCATTGGCAGAAGTCCTAGGGATAATGAGCTGAATGTGAAGATGAGCACCATGCTTAATGTTCCGGACAAGAAGAACCTTAAGTGTTATTTGACGCTTAGTGCTTCTATGAAACAAAATGACCTGGAAAAGGTGTATGAGCAGTTTAAGGGTTTTGGGGTTTGCTCGGTTATTGTGACTAAGGCGGATGAGACCTCTACTATTGGTAATGTATTGTCGCTTTGTCATAGTAAAAATTTACCTCTTTTGTTTGTTACTGACGGACAAATGGTTCCTAGGGATATTCATAAGGCCTCTAGTGCTTTTATGCTGGGGTTGTTAAGAGGTTTTAACTTAGACTTTAATTCTTTGTGGAATACGCAGATAGGCTCTGATGAGTAAAAATAAGAAACATAAGAGTTATCTAGATTCTTTATAACTAATATATTTGTGTTTCTTGACTGTCAAAGCCTATTTTCATTATATTTGTGATGTCAAATCTATATGGAGGATTTTTCATATGATAAAAGTTGGTATTAATGGTTTTGGAAGAATTGGACGCTTTGTATTCCGCGCTGCAATGAACAGAAACGACATTGAGATCGTTGGTATTAACGACCTTTGTCCAGTTGACTACTTGGGCTACATGCTTAAGTATGACACAA
>CAVISO010000002.1:0-1994 GCA_963645435.1 Sphaerochaetaceae bacterium
GCACAAGCACCTATGAAAAATAGCGCTATTTTACTGATTCAATGAGCCCTCTCAATGCAAAGCAAGGCGTAAGAGATTGTGCACTTCTTTAAAATAGGCATCACAATGCCCAAAATCCCGCGTTTAAGAGTTAAAACCCTCTCTGTGCTCTGAATTAAGTTTTTTCATATCCCCTGTGCTGAATTTGATATAAATCAATTATCCAGATTGCAATGCAGAATCTCATCTATCTCACACAATAGTCTTGCTAGGAACCTTTTCTTTCCAACCAAGGCTACGAGCCCAAGACTTGCTACCTGCAGGATCCTCATACGGATAGCCACCACAGTCCTCTCCATGGATTCCTCGCAGGAAAGCACAGTAGCCAGCTGCGCCACCAACATCTTCAACTGGATTATAGCCGTCAGCTGCAATAAGCACTGGTCTTTGATACTCGCAAAGATGTTTTATATCTTGACGAAATTCTGCTAAGTTAAGTCTTCCTTGATCTACTAAATGCTGGACATTTCCAAGAGAAGTAATCTTGAAATCCCAGTCATCGCCGTAATCGTAATTATATATAAGATAATCCGTTACAGGACAGACAAAAGGTTGACTATTAGGATCATCTACTTCCAAACCTTCCACGAATTCAAGACATTCTTTTTCATTACTCATGTATTCTTTGAAGGAATTTGGAAGCCCTTCATTGCAAATATCCAAAATTTCACACAAACTAATGCGCTCAAGAAGGTCAAATGCATCAAGATAAAAAGCAGGTCTAACATCAAGAACTTTAGAAATGTCCTTAATCTTTTCCTTAATCAGAGGCTCATCCTTTTTGCAATACTGATAAGTTTCATCGTAGACTCCACCAAGATAAGGTCCCGTATATTTGCTTCTCATATATTTTTTGGGGCTACCACTCTCATAGTCATCATCCCAAAAATCGGAATCTTCGTTGCGCAGAGGATTTTTGAAGATAACCCCCATAAGTTTGAGCCAATTTTGCGCCTTACCGCTGGTGAGTTTCACAAGTCGTTCTTCAGGTATCTTGAAGTTATGTAGATGATAGCACTGAAAGCCAAATACTTGCTGGATAAGATAATGCAAATTGTGAAGAGGCATAAAAGCGGGAACCAGTACATCTCTGCTTATGGTGTCACCATACTTAACTCCGCCGTATTTTTTTAAGGCTTCAACATCGGGAACATTCATTAATTCAATGTGAAGTACTACAAAATCCACCGACATCTGAAATAATTTTGTCTCTTCTCTAGAGAAAATCGGGGTGAGATTTGCCAAATCCTCCCCTTTTTCCTCTATTGCTTTAGTAATTTCATCCATCATTTTTTTTACCTCAGGAGAAAGATTTCTTGGCTGATTACTATAGGCTTGCTGCAAAAGCTCAATGTATGTGGGTTTTCTTTTCTGCCCCGCCAAAAAAATCTTTTCTCTTTTCCTGAAATTTTCTACATCTTTCGCCCCCCGACTCTTCTTCTCCTGCCCATACATAGGCTTTTCATAGGGCAAATTTATAGACACGGTAGCAGTAGAAACGCCAAGCATTGTGGCTATATCGGCATTTTTATACCCCTCTGATTTCAACTTCACAATATCCTGATGCAACGGGGAGTCAATTGCCTCCATGGTAATGAGAATCTTGTGCACCTTCGCCCTCGTAATCTGGAAGCGGTCCGCCACCTCCTTCATATTTCCTTCTGGACACATCTCATCAACTGTACTGTAAAAGAAATCCACCACCTCATTCATGGTCATATTCATCCCTCCTTTTTAATTTCTTACAATTTAACCCGATATTCATAGCCTGTCAACTTTTTCTTACAATTTAACAACCATAACAAGTGAAACCTACTTAACTAAAATACTCACGAGCTAAACCGAACTATAGGAAGTCCTAAATAGACCACCTACGCTGTTACCATTTAGACAAAACTGTTCTCACTGTCTTGGTTGTACTCAAGTGTATGCCAATCTGTTTAGGTTGTCTTCGC
>CAVISO010000002.1:2142-51264 GCA_963645435.1 Sphaerochaetaceae bacterium
AGACTTCCCGCTGCCTAAGCTGTTTCTTCCCAGGTGCATCTCTGTTAACCCATGTTAAAAATCAATCTTCTAGGTTCCCTTTACAATCTAAAACCGTACTTCTATTATAAGCATGATATGAAAACAGCACAGCCAAAGGATGTATACAAAACTCAATACCTATCACCACTTGGTCCAATCACCCTTAGTTACACCAACAAGGCCCTTGTTGGACTTTGGTTCAGCAGCCCAGATCAAAACCTGCCCGTAGCCACGGAGGCAACAAGCCACCCAATACTTAAGCAGGTCATACAATGGCTAGATCTCTACTTTTCTGGTCAAAATCCGTCTTTTCTCCCTCCGTTGGAATATACCACAACTCCTTTTCGTACAAGAGTTTGTCAAATCATGCTAACCATACCCTATGGACAAACCATGACCTACGGTCAAATAGCAAAAATAATTGCAAAAGAGAAAGGTCTGGATAAAATGTCTGCCCAGGCGGTAGGTGGAGCGGTTGGTCACAACCCAATAGCCATAATGATTCCCTGTCACAGAGTGATTGGCACAAATGGTAAACTTACTGGCTACGCCGGTGGGCTTGAACGCAAAACAAAACTTCTCAAGCTTGAAAAAACCCTTTGAGGTACAATCCCACACAAAGCATAGAACACAAAACATAAAACACAAAGCATAGAATACAAAGTATAGAATAAATATACAGAGTTTATGCACAAAACAAATAGAAAAGCCCAGCCTTTCGGCTGAGCTTTTCAAATTTGTAAAGGCTTTTTTATCTTCTCTTTTAAACCTTAAATTGCCTTGAACGACAATGTCACAGTTCCATAAAGATCTGGAGTTACGGCTTCCATAGTCCATGATGCAATTGTGTGAGGATGAATAGTGCGTCCATCATAGTCTATTTGGAAATGAAGTCCAGAACTCGTCTGTACACTGTGGCAATCTTCCACCATATTAAGATTTTGAATAATATACTCACCAGTTATTGTTTTTAGCTTAACATCCACGGCATAAGAACCGTAATATCTTGCCATATTGTCTTGAGTTACACAAATGACAGTCCCATTCTCAAAAGATGCTGTATTGATTGAGAATGTTGGTTTAATCTCCTTTACTTCACAAACAATAGTGATATAGTCGCCATCATCACAATAGGCACTGGAGATTCCTACGAGCAATAATAATAGAATAAGTACGACTGTTTTCTTCATCACACCTCAACACTAAACCCGCTTTTTGAATTTGTAAATAGACATTTTCCATTATTTTGTCAAAATTAACCAAATCTTAACCACTTCTTGCAAAAAGTTGCATATTTATTGCATATTTGTTGCGTTTTGTTGCAAAAAATCGCGTTGAATAAACCCTCAAAATGGCTTATAACTACTTTATGATTTCTTTTGAATGCGATTATAACAACGGCATGGCACCCAACGTGCTCAAAGCCCTGATAGATTCCAACAACTCTAGCCAATCAGGCTACGGCGCAGATGACTACACCAAAAGTGCAATCTACAAAATTCAGAAAGCCATAGAGAAAGACTCCTATATCTCTCTTGTCACAGGCGGCACCCAAACCAACCAACTGGTAATCAGCACCCTGCTAAATAGATGTGAAAGCGTACTAACTGCCGACACCGGACATATCAACGTCCACGAATCTGGAGCCATTGAATACACAGGGCACAAGGTAGTTGGAATCCCAAACCAGGACGGCAAACTCACCCCAAGTGCCCTTAAAGCCTACATGGAAGTCTACACAGACAGCGAGTCCAAAGATGCCCTCGTTACCCCCAAGATGGTCTACCTCTCCCATCCAACAGAAATTGGCACCCTCTACACCAAAAAAGAGCTGGAAGAAATCCGCTCCATCTGCGACACTTATGGCTTATACCTGTATCTAGATGGTGCCCGTCTTGCCTACGCCCTCGCCTCCTCCAATACCGATATTACCCTCCCCTTACTTGCTAACTTATGTGATGCCTTCTATATAGGCGGAACCAAATGTGGAGCCATTGCAGGAGAAGCAGTAGTAATAAAAAAAGAAGTATTACCAAAACATTTTGAGCAAATGAAAAAACAGGAAGGTGCACTTCTAGCAAAAGGAAGACTCCTTGGAGTCCAGTTTGATGCACTCTTCACAGACAACTACTATGCTCAACTTGGTCAAATAGGCATAGACACAGCAATACAACTTAAAAACCTCTTTATTAAATATGGTTACAAGTTTGCTTGGGACAGCCCAACTAACCAGCAGTTTGTAATTATGGAAAATAGCCAAATGGAAGAACTTCTTAAGCACATCAAATTTGAACGATGGGAAGGTAAAGACTCAACTCATTCAATAGTTAGATTCTGTACCTCCTGGTCTACTCAAAATTCTGATCTTGAAGAACTTGAGCAGCAACTTCAGGCTCTAAATTAATTCACTAACCTAAAGGGAGAAATAGCAGTGAGATTCAGTTCCGTTGGTGCAGTAATTGCAGCAGACAGTAGCAAAAACGCAGTTCCATTATTAAAGGTTGGAAATATTCCAGTAATTCAGCGCATCATATTGACCTTGCAGCAAGCTGCAGTGTTTCCAATTGTTGTAGTAATTGCAGCCCACGAAACAGAAGTAATTCACCAGGTAGCCCAACAAGGGGTAATTGTACTCAAAGATAACGACACCCAAAACCAAGAAATGTTCAGCTCCGTAAAACAAGGACTTAAGTTTCTGCAGGGAAAATGCGACAAAGTAGTCTTTACCCCAGTTAATGCTCCAATGTTCTCCGTCTATACTCTTAAAACCTTACTAAGTAACAGCGCCAAAATAGTAAAACCCACCTACAACGGCAAAGGTGGTCATCCCTTGGTATTACATAGCGAGGTAATTGAGCAGCTATTAAAATACACAGGAAGCGAAGGCCTACGTGGTGCCATCAAAGCAAGTGGCTATGAACTATGCACAGTAGAAGTAAAGGACCCAGGGGTTTTAATTTCTACGCACAATGACGCAGAACTTCAAGAGCACTTAAAACAGCACAACGCAACCCTACTCACTCCTACTGTAAAACTTAGTATTAACAAAGAAACAGTATTTTTTAATTCAAGACTTAAACTTTTACTCTTTTTACTTGAAGATCTTCATTCTGCAAGACAAGCCTGCCTACACATGGGATTATCCTATCAAATGGCCTGGAACATGATAAACAAATTGGAAGAAGAAACCGGCTACCAAATTGTCACCCGGCACAGAGGTGGCGCAAACGGAGGAGAAACCTGCCTCACAGAAAAAGGCAAACAGTTAATGTATGCCTTTCAGGACTATGAAACAGAAGTAAACAATTTTGCCCAGCAAAGATTTGAAGTTTTATTCCTAGAACGGCAACTTATCTGACACTATAATTAAATTACGTTATTGGAGCCGGGTTAAAAACTAGAAAATCATTGTAAAGGTGGTATTTTTCAGTAGCCGTTTGTTTTACTCCACTGACCACATCCAGGATATCGTTATACAGGAGGTGAGCCATTTCAGGTATGGTTTTCTCGCCGGTGACCACATAGCCTGCGTCCATATCAAAGAGATCTCCCCATTGTGCTTTCATGGAGTGTTGGGTACAAATCTTGTAGATTGGGATCTCCTGAAGTCCATAAGGCGTTCCTCGTCCTGTGCTAAAAAGTTGCAGTACAATACCGGAAGCCAGCTGGCTAGAACCACAGCCCAGGTCAGAAGCAGGTGTTGCAGCAAAGATAAGCCCTTGGCATTTAGGAAATTCACCAGGACCTACTACCTCAGCTATTGGAGAACTGCCGCTTTTAGCAATAGAGCCCATTGCCTTTTCTACAATGTTACTAAGTCCGCCTTTCTTATTGCCCGGTGTTGGGTTGGCACTGCGGTCCACATGGCTGCGAGCCAGGTAGTTATCGTACCAGGAAATTTCGGACTTAAGACGCTGGACAGTAGCCTCGTCCTGACAGCGGTCAGCCAAATAATGAACTCCGTCGCGGACCTCGGTTACCTCAGAGAAAAGCACCTGAGCACCGCCGGAAGCCAACATATCAAAAGCATAACCAATAGTTGGATTGGCAGAAATGCCGCTAAAGGCATCAGAACCACCACATTGAGCGCCAATTCTAAGTTTTTCAAGAGGCAGTTCCACACGCCTTCGAGCATTGAGAATCTCAAGCTTTTTCTTTGCCATGGCACAAATGCGGTCAAGCATTTCACCATAGCCCTTGCAATCCTGCAAGATTAGTACGTTTTCACTGTTATTCTCTTCTGGTTCCAAGATCATGTCCATTTGAAGCTTTTCACAACCAAGACCAACACAGAGAATTTGACCGCCAAAGTTAGGATGATGAATTAGATTGCGCACTCCCTGAATAGGAATAAAAGCCTCATCAGCAGCAATTGCAACACCACAGCCATAGGGATGCACCACGGCAACTACATCATCCACGTTAGGATACAAAGGCAGCAAGGTCTTCTTGATGATATCAACAGCATTGCGCACAACACCGGCAACACAATGCACTGACATGGTGATGCCCAAGATATTTCTGCTGCCAGCAGGCAAAGAAGGACCATTATCGTAGCCCATCCAGGTCTTGCGAGAAGGCAAATCCTTACAGACCGTGCCCTTTTTGCCAGCCTTGAGAGAGGCAACAGCAGGAGAACTTGGCAGCTGCAAATTGCGCTCGTTAATCCAGCCCCCTGCTTTCACGTCTTCAGTAAGATATCCAAGCAGAACTCCATATCTAAGTACACTATCACCCTTTTTGAGATCTTTTAATGCAACTTTATGTCCCTGAGGAATATCACAAAGTGCCACTAAAGGCTCAGCACCCTTAGAAAAACCCTCAATTAGGTCTCCCGCTTTGGTAGGACCTACCACAACAGCAACATTATCCTGCTCTACTATCTTAACTGCTTTCATACATCTTTCCGCCAAATGCACCACAAATGCGCAATTTTATTTCTTTATAACTACGTTACTTACCTTTTCATAGTACTTGGCAAGAGCACTATGGTCATCAGCACCACAACCATCGTTTTTAAGCACCTGCATCATCTCCATGACCTGGCTAGTAAGAGGCACATAGCCGTTGATTGCATGAGCCGCGTTAAGGGCATTGTTGAGGTCTTTAATGTGAAGTTCAATTCTGAAACCTGGCTTGAAATTTCTTGAAAGCACCATTGGAGCCTTTGCATCCAAAACAGTAGAACCAGCCAAACCGCCTCTAATAGCCTTATAAATCAACTCTGGATCTGAACCCATCTTAGTGGCAAATGCAAGAGCTTCGCTCATGGCAGCAATATTACAAGCCACAACAATCTGATTTGCAAGCTTCGCAATGTTACCTGCCCCAAGGTCTCCACAACGGACAACTGAACCAGCCATAGTCATAAGCAGGTCTCTATATTTTTCAATGGTCTCCTCTTTTCCGCCACACATAACAGAAAGAGTGCCATCAATAGCCTTAGGTTCACCTCCAGACACTGGAGCATCCACCATCTCAATACCCTTCTTAGCCAGTTCTGCCCCAATTTTTCTAGTCTCAACTGGGTCAATAGAGCTCATATCAATAACCACAAGACCAGAGTTGCCGCCATCAGCAATTCCATTCTCACCAAGAGCAACTTCTCTCACCTGTGGGCTATTTGGAACCATAGTAATAACTACTTCACTGGCAGCAGCAACTTCAGCGGCATTCTTCTTGCCCTTTGCACCCAAAGCCTCAAGTTCTTTTACTACGTCCTCATGTCTAGAATAGAAGCTAACTTCATGCCCAGCCTTGATAATATTTTTACACATGGGCTTACCCATAATACCTAAACCAACAAAACCAACTTTCATTTTATTACCTCACTTATAATTACTTATTAGATTAAACCTGCCTTAACAAGTTGTGCCTTAAGCCCCTCTAGCTGTGCCTCTGTAGAATTCATAGAAGGCAAATAGGGAGCACCAAGTTCCAAACCTAGAAGATTTGCATAGTCTTTTGTAGCCACAGGGAAACTGGATTTGTCCATCTGAAGTCTAATAGGATTTAACTTGTACTGGTTTTCCAACGCCTGCTTCAAATCTCCAGCAACAAAGGCATCATAAATTGAGCACACCATCTTTGGTACAAAATTAGCCATGCAACAAACAGCACCAACTGCACCAACACATAAACCAGCATAGATGAGGGTATCTTTTCCGCACATGACCTTAAAATTAACATCTCTATTACGGCGAATAAACTCTTCTGTTTGAGTAATATCTCCACTGCTGTCCTTCATACCAACAAGATTCTCGTGCTCATGCGCCAGCTTCTCCACAACCGTCTGAGAAATACCATACCCAGTACGACCCGGATTGTTGTATAAGAGCATTGGAGCCCCACCAATATTGTCCGCAATAGTAGCAAAATGAGTATAAAGTTCATCCTCACTTGGTTTAAGGAACATAGGCTGTAAAACAGAGACTGCCTTAGCGCCCTTTTCAAGACCCATCTGAGCCAAACGAACACATTTTGATGTCCTAATAGCACCAATTCCCATAAAAATTGGCACTCTACCTGCAGTTTGGTCTATCATTACCTCTAAGATGTCTTTCATCTCAGCTTCTTCCTGCATGTAAAATTCACCATTTGAACCAAAAGCAAGAATAGCACTCACCCCGTTATCAATAACAAAATCCACATGCTTTCTGAGTTTCTTCTCATCAAAGTTTTCCTTCTCATCCAAAGGAATAGCAATTGGAGGAATGATTCCCTTAATAAAAGAAGTATCAAGTCCCATAATAACCTCTAAAATCTAATAATTTTCTACCTGTACTGGTGGCAGTACATTAACAGAGATATTCTCAAATTTAGCCTCCGCGTTAACAACTCTAATTCCTCTATAATCAGAACTAGGAAGCCCCTGACACATCTCTGCCTCAGTATTCTCTTCAAGGGTATCTGTCACAGTAAAAGAACAATCCTTTACAACTACATTCTCAAGTTTAGACTCAGGAAGACCTGCAAGGAAAGCAGCACTGTGTCTACAGCCTTCTGCTGTAATCTTTTCAATTAAGACATTCTTTATTACTGGAGTATCTTCCGTAACAGGGAGAGCCTTCAAAGAGAACAAAGAAGCGTCATCACTGCCACAGCGGTAATACATGTTAATGGAAATTGGACAAATAACATCCTTCATGTAGATGTCAGAAGCCACAATGTCCGTCATGTGACCGCCTCTTCCGCGTCTAGTTTTAATTCTTATACCTCTGTCCGTACCTAGGAACTTACAATGTTTAACATAAGCCCCTTTCACCCCGCTAGCAGTCTCGCTACCAATAACAAAACCGCCATGAGCATTTCTTACGGTACAATTATAAGCACTGATGTTTTCAGAGCGCTGGAACTGCATCATCTCTTTGCCACTTCCACATTTTACGGCAATTCCATCATCTCCAACATTAACATCACAACCCTTAACATCTACATTCACACAGGACTCAATATCAATGCCATCTGTGTTTGGAGAATCTGCTGGATTCTTAATAACAATGCCCTTAAACAGAACATTTGTGCTATTTATTGGGTGTAAAGTCCAAAATGGACTATCTTTCAGTGAAATTCCATCAATCTTAACGTTCTTGGAATCCAAAATCTGAAGCAGAGCGGGACGCAAGAACTGACAAGGTCTGCCACCGCCTCCTCCGGGCTCGTTCAAGTAATTAGGATTTAGGCTGGCAAGCTTTTTCTCAATAGGAAGCCTTACTTCAGCAGGTCTACCTCCATTTTTCCACTGCCAAATGTAGTCCCACCACTTTTGACCGTGACCATCCAACGTGCCAGCGCCTTCTACTACAACATCCTGCGCGTTATTGATGAAGAAACAAGGATGCATTGCCCAGCCACACACCCCTTCCCAGCGAGTATAAACCGGCGGATATGCTTCAAAATCATCCTTAAAATCCAAAACAGCGCCCTGCTCTAAAATCAAATGCGTATGAGAAGGCACATCAACAGGCCCCACCTCATAATGCCCGGCAGGAATCACAACTGACTTCTTGCCTGCATACTCTTTTAGAACCTCATTTAAATCTTCCCCTGCGCTAAACTTATAACACTTCTTATTCAACTGAGCAGGAAACTCCAACTCCAACGCGGCACTAATAAAAGGTCCCACCCCGTGAAGGTTATCCGTCACCTTTGGCTCACCTTCCGTGTAATACTTAAAGTCAGCAGGTCTATAAGGGCCATCCTCAGAAGCCCTTCCCAAGCCCGCGCTCTTACAGGTATCGTGCAAAAAAAGCTCACCACTCTCATCACAAGTCACCTTAAGTTCACACAAACCCGCAAACGCCTTCTTTGCAGCCTCAAGGTACGTGCAATCCAAAAATCCCAGCCGATTCATCTTGGCAAAGAAATAAACGAACATACACGTAGCCGAACTTTCCAAGTAGTTGGCACCCACGCCCGCCTTATCCATCACCTGATACCACAGACCACTAGCACTATCCTGATAGCGTAACACCACCGGAGCCAGCTGCATTGCCAAAGTCAGCAATCTAGACCGATACTCTTCATAGCCTTCTTCTGGAATAATCTCCAGTAAATCTGCTAAAGCCATAACATACCAGCCCAAGGCCCGAGCCCAAACTTCCTGGCTCTGACCTGTGACAGGGTCACACCAAGGCAGACTTCTAGACTCATCCCAGGCATGCCTTAAGAGCCCCGTCTTCTTATCCAGCGTCTTCTCATAGACCAACTCAAACTGGAAAACAATGTCCTCAAGACAGGCTTTCAAGCCACCAAATTCTTTGGTATAGGAGGCATAAAAAGGTCCCTGCATATAAAGACCATCCAACCACATTTGGTTAGGATATCTCTTTTTGTGCCAAAAACCTCCACTTGGAGTCCTTGGCTGTCCCTGTAACTGCTTATAGAACATATCCAAAGCAGTCTTATATTTCTTCTGGCCGGTGAGTTTATAGAACTCAAGAATGAGATTTCCCATCCTCACCTGGTCCATGCTGTAATCTTCAAGTTTATAAGTTCTTACCACTCCATCTTCAGGAATGTAGTAATTAATCATGTCATTGACATAATTGAAAATCTCCTCGCTACCAAGAACCCCGGAAGCCCTGTAAAGCGCCTCAAGTACAATAGAAGATTTGTAACTGTACGGAGTATTTTCCGTATTATATTTTTTCATTGCAGACAGACTCATGCGTTCTGTCATGGATTTTCTTGTATCAATCATGTTAATTCCAAAAAAAATAAAGGGGTTACAGGCGTGCAGTGCACCCTTCTGCAACCCCTTACACTTTTAAACTACTTATCAGTCAAATTACTGAAGAAGTCCGTTTGCCAAAGCATAATCGTAGCCAGCCTTTTCCCAAGCAAGACCACCAATCTCATCAAACTGCTTTACAAAAGCGTTCCAGTTAGCCTCTGTAAGCTCTCTTGTTCCGTTGAGGAACTCAGCAATACCCTGCTGATAGAAAGTAGTTACGTCTGTGCTATCTGGTTTTGGCATGCTGTTCTGACCTGGTGTATTTGTCCATGTCTTGCCCTGCATGACAAGAAGAACGTCACCAGCGCTCATGCGCTTCTGGGAAGTTGCTGTAATGTAGGCAGGATAGCGAAGAGCAATTTCCTGAGCATTGCTGTAGTTGAAGGCACAGTTTCTGAGCTGGATGTACTTCTGACCTTCAGCACTGTTGTAGCCAAGATCTCCAAGGCTTGCGTCTGACTGTGGAAGTCCGTCTGCATCAAGAATGTAGTTCTTTCCCTCTTCACCATAACCGCAAAGGAGATAACCTTCACCGTAGCTCATCCAATCAAACATCTCAACAATCTTCTTTGCTTTTTCTTCAGAAACATCGGCATTGATTGCGTAGACTCTCATGCCCTGACAGCGTGGTCCAACAGACTGGTCGCCATCTGGTCCAATAGGAGCATCAAGGACGGTGAAGCTGCCGGTTGGGAAGTTGTCATCAAATGGCTTGTAGTTGTTCTGGCTAGCATAAGCAGAGTTCTGCTCTCTGAAGACACCAAACTTACCCTGCTTCCAGGCTGCACGGAAATCATCCTTCTTGTAGGACATCCAGTTTGGATCAATAACGCCAGTGTCAATGCACTTCTTGAAGAAGACCATCCAGTCGTAGTAGTTCTCGTCATGAATCTTAAGACCAAAGTTGTCTGCGCTCATGTTCCAAGTTCCCTCAACACCAAAAGCACCCATCAGAGGCTCAAAACGGCGGCCAGGATAAATTTCATAAGAAACTGTCTCTTCTACAAAAGCACCAAAGCCGTAGGTATCGTTCTTGCCGTTGCCATCTGGGTCATTGTAAGTGAAAGCGTAAAGAACATTGTAAAGTTCGTCCAAGGTTGTAGGAACAGCAAGACCAAGATTATCAAGCCAGTCCTGTCTTACCAAAAGACCTTCGTTGCCGCTAATTGCAGATGGAGTTGCAAAACCGTAAATTCTGCCTTCATAGGTGACATAATTCTTTGCAGCATCATCAAACATTACAGCACAGCGGTTAGGCATAAGAGCATAGTAATCTGTTACATCAAGCACCTGACCATTCTTTGCAAGGTCTGACCAAACTTCTCTTGAACAGGTAAAGAAATCTGGAAGTTCATCTGCAGCAGCCATGGCTCTGACCATAAGATCCTGGTCATTTGGGTTTGAAGGAAGCATCTGGAGCTCAAGCTTAATTCCAAGATCTTCTTCAAGAACTGCATAACCTGCCCAGTCATCTGGGAGTGCACCAGCTTCAGTCTGAGTTGCAGAATAAAGCATTGTGATGGTCACTGGACCTTCCTGTGTTGTCTCAGCTTCAGCAGCGCCCTGTGCAAAAACAAAGCTGGAAGCTAAAAGAGCAACCAAAAGAACAATAAGAGTTTTTTTCATTTAAAATTCCCCCTTTAAATGATTGCTAAATTTATAAACTGCAGGACGCCCTCTGGAATCCTGCAAAGTTCCAGATAAAATCAACCTTTGACACTTCCTGCCAAGGTTCCCTTTGTGAAATATTTCTGAATGAACGGGTAAGCAACTACCATAGGAATTGCACTAATGAAAACAGAAGCGGCTTTAATTGCCTCAATTGGAGCGGAACCAAAAGCACTTGCTTCCAGGTTATCATTCATACTTGCACCAAGCAAAATATCTCTGAGCAGCAGTGGAAGTGGCTTAAGAGAACTCTTTTGCAAGTACAGCAAACTTCTCATGTAGTCATTCCAGAAAGCAACTGCATAGTACAAAGCAATGGTCATGATAATTGCCTTAGAAAGTGGCAGAATAATCTTGAACATAATTTGGACATCATTACAGCCATCAATAAAGGCACTTTCTCTAAGGTCATTTGGGATGCCTTCAAAGAACTGACGCATGATAATCATATTATACGTGTTAATTGCAACCGGCCAAAATACCGATGACAAATGGTTTACCAACTTCAGTTTTGAAATCAACAGGTAGGTTGGAACAACACCAATGTTAAAGACATAAGGTATCATGACAAAGATAACAATCCACTTCTTGCCTGGAACCCCCTTAACAGAAAGCCCATAAGCCATAGGAACGGTTAAGAAAAGTGCCACACAAACACCCATGACAGTAATCTTAATACTGTTCCAGAAAGCACTTAAAAATCCTGAGTTACTCAAAAGCGCCTTATAGGCTAAGGTGGACCACTTCCAAGGAGCCAAGAACATACCTTCAAGATAGGTTCCAATGTAACTTGCAGGTCTGAAAGAAAGAGTAATTGTACTCCAAATAGGAACAAAGATTACAATTAACAGAATTGCAAGGAAGAGACGAACACAAATTTGGAAAACTTTATCACCAGCAGTAAGTTTTACAGCAACTGCACCAGCATTTTTCTTAGACATTCGCAACCTCCTTAGAACAATGAATTTTCAGTAAACTTCTTAGAAGCCCAGTTGGAAATAAACAGCAAGGTCATTCCAATGACACCCTTGAAGATACCAGCTGCCGTTGCAAGACTGAACTGACCATTGATGGTGCCTCTGTAAACCCAGGTATCAATGATATCACCCACGCTATAAACGGCTGGACTGTACAACATATACAACTGATTAAAGCCAGCATCCAAAATGGTACCAATCTTCATAAGCAGAACTACAACAATAACCGGTTTGATGGAAGGAAGAGTAATGTATCTTACTCTCTGCCAGCTGTTAGCACCTTCAACGGTAGCCGCCTCAAAGAGGGTTCCGTCAATTCCCATAAGAGCAGCAATAAAGATAATTGCACTCCAGCCCATCTCCTTCCAGGCATCGGATAGAATAACAATGACAGGGAAAGCGGTGGGGTCAGTAAGGAAGTTCTTTGGAGTACCGCCAAACAGCTTGATGATATCGTTCAAAATACCCTGGCTTGGAGAAAGCAGAGAAAGCAAAATTCCGTACAGGATAACCCAGGAGAGGAAGTGAGGAAGATAGGACAGCGTCTGAACAATCTTTCTAAGTGGAGCACAAGTACACTCATAAATTGCTATGGCCAGAATAATTGACAATGGAAGGCTAACTAGAAGCTTTCCAAAGCTGTACATGAGAGTATTTCTAATCAAGTCCCAGAAATAGTAGGAACCAATGAAGGTCTTAAAATTCTCAAGACCAACCCATTTTCCCCCGGTAATACCAGTTTTCTTCAAGGAAATGAAGTTTCTGAAAGCAATCTGAGCATTCCAAATTGGGATATACTTGAAGATAAAGTAGTAAACAAGCGGGATAATCAACATAAGATAGATGAACTTATGTCTGTTAATCTCTGCAACAAGAACCTGATTTTCAGATTTCTTAAAAGCCTTTTTCTTTTCCTTCAAATCTGCACTGACAATGTCCAAAGCCAGTGTTGCGGCATTGATGTCACTGTCATTTTTCTGCTCTTTGGCAGTCTTGAGATCTTCAATGAGAGATTTCTTTTTAGCCTTTAAAGCATCAATCTCAAGACTTAATGCGTAATTTTTACCACTTCTCATTTGGCACTTGCCGCCTACAGTCCATGTCAAACTATAGACAACTTCTCCTTCCTTAGTGTTAGATACAGTTTACAACGTGCCAAATTTAACTTATATTACCTGTTTTTGTACTTTTCCGACCTATTTTATTATCTTTTCTTAACTTTAATAGGACTGTAGCCTTTTATCTTCTTAAAAACTCTGCAAAAATACGCCTGATCCTGAAAACCCGTTTCCCTTGAGACTTCATTTACCGACATTCCCGTATTTCTCAGCAGGTTCTCTGCCAGCCAAACTCTGTACCTACTAAGATAATCCCATGGAGAAAGTCCAAGTTCCTTCTTAAATATTCTGGTTAAATAGTCTTCAGAGGTATGAACCTCATCTGCTACCTGCCATCGGCTTATAGGAAGGGTGGAATGCTGGCACAGGTAAAGTTGAGCCTTCTTTACAATTTGCCCCGTCAAAGGAGAAAGTAGCTCCGCACCACCCAGCAACGCACGCACCCGCATGGCAAATTCGTCGCTCTCAAGAATACAGGAGTTTACAAAAAGCGTGTTAGGTAGACTTCCCATCTCTTGAATAAGGGTTGCACTAATGTAGTCAGAGCAAATAATTACAGGCGTCAGAGCTTTACTTCGTATCCCGTGTAGCGCTCTGAGAAGTTTCTGCTCCGTCTGCTCGTCATTCTCATACTGCTCCAGCGTGAAAATAACAAGGTTTGGCTTGTAGCGTCTGAAGGCTGAAAGGATATTGGTAAAATCGCAGTTTATAATCTCAGGATCCTGAAGCCAGCGGTGAAGTTGTTCAGAAAGAGTTCCCACCTGAAGAAGAACCTTGCCTTTTGTATCTAAAGAAGAATTCTCAGTTGGATAAGGCAACGTAATTGAGATGCCGTGATCTTCAATGCAGAAGTTGCCATTATGTAGCAAAACTATTTGTTTAGCGTAGTCCAAAGAGGAGCTTTCAGAGTACTGCCAGAACCCGTTTTTATCAGAAATACTGATTTTTACGCCGTTTTTTGTCCTACAGGCCATCATTTGAGCTTCAGAGCCGCTAGCTTCAAGCTCAGAGACAATTATCTCAAGAACCTTCTTAAAACGTTTTTCATCCAAAAGCACGCCATCTAGGATTTCTTCAGAGTTCTCTTCATTTGAATAGCAGGTAAAGTCTTTAAGAACCTCTGAGACCCTGACATAACTACAACTAAGTTCTAGTTCTCCAGTAGAAATCAAAGACAAATCAATGGTTCTTTTTACATCAACAATTCTGTTGTTAATTTCCTTTCTTGCCTGCTCCTCCAACTTTGAATTGAGCACCATATCAGAAATCTCAGTAAGCGGGCTTCGTAGATTCTCAGTGATGTTTGCAAAAAAGTGAGTTCTGGAAAGTTCGGCTGCTTCTGCTGTTTTCTGTGCCTTTCTAGCAGTCTCAAAAAGCCTTGCATTCTTTATTGCACTGGAAACAGCACCTCTGACCTCTTCGCACGTAAAACCGTCATACTTTACCGCCTTCATAAGAAGATAGCCCATGTATTCTGTCTCAGAGCAAAGCGGCGTTGCTATCCACACCCCAGACTCCAACAATGGTCTATTACTAGCAGGAACTAACATTTTTTCAGCAAATTCTATAGGTTCTGACCCTTCTTTTCGGATTAAAAAGGACTTTCCACCATCATTGTACACCAGGTAAATCTTAGAAAAACCTAAGTCTGAAGCATTCTTGTTTAACACTTCAACTATCTCTTGAAAATTACTCGTTTCCAGCAGCTGGTTATTAAAGGCATTAAAAATTCTTCTAGTATTACGTTCCTCAAAACTCAAGCGGGACATTCGGTTATCCAAGAAGGAAGGCACTAGAGCATAAGAAATCAACGCCAAGGCAGAAAACTTCTCCGGCGATAGAATAGACTTAAAGCCATTTATCACCTTAATAAGCTCATGATTATCGGCACCCATAGAGTAGAGTTTATCCAGCATATATCTGATAGCTGCCTCATTGGGTTTTTTGGAGACCTGATTTATCATCTCCTTTGCCTCCTTGGCAGTAAAGGCAAAATCCCTCACCAAATGAGAAACCAGTTCAGAAGCATTAGAAATTTCAGAAGAAAATTGAAAAGACTCACAGCCACAACTTCTTCTGATAATAGGAGTTGTGGCAAGTAGTTTATCATAACAGCGCTTACCCTGTGCCAAAGAGAGCAAAGAAGTAACAGAATTTCTTCCTACCCCAGAATATGGAAGACGCACAGTAGTAGCTGGAACCCTTAAGAGGCGAGAGTCTATGGAATCGTTAAAACCACAAATAAAAACATTTTCGCCTACTGAATACCCATAAGCCTTTAACACTTGTTCCGCCTCATACATCATAAGGTCACTGGCACAGATTATCATGTCAAAGTCACGCCCAGGACGTAGGTTTCTAGTCTCAAGCATATTTTTCAACCCTTCACCACCCTGAGACCATTCAGTAGGCTCTGAGATTAACTTTGGATCAACCGGTATTCCATTTTCCACCAGAGTATCCACATAAGCCTCGTATCTTTTCATGGAAGAGTTATGATTCAACGGACCTCTGAGATACAAAATTCTCTTTGCCCCGTGCACCGTAATGCAGTGCTGAACTAAATATTTTGAGCCTTCATAAGCATCAAAACAAATATTTGGAATTTTAGGATAAGAGGAGGACTTACCGTCAATTGTAACAAGCGGCTTAGACAAGAGCCCCTCAAAACGCTTTAACACCGCAGTAGCATCAACACTTCCTGCAAGCGAGGAACTCCAAATAATAGTTCCATCAAGATTATCCTCATTTACCAGGTCATAAAGAGAGTTTTTCATCTGCTCCAGAGAAGAAGGACTGTTAAGTTTGCCACCAGGAAAGATTACAAGAGTATCCTTGCCGTCATTTGGAAACAACTGAGCCACAGACGGCCAAAGAGCAATTGAGGATCCTGTAAAAATTCCTGCTAGAACAAAACCAACTCTCATCTAATGAGATTATAAACTCAGATTTCAAGAATTAGAAGAGATGAACGCCGTGTTCCTTGGCTTCTTCATACACCGCAGAAGGCCAGACCGATGCCTGAACCTCTCCAATGTGAGCCTTCTGCAAAAGGAACATGCAAAGCCTAGACTGCCCTATTCCACCACCAATGGTCTGTGGGAAATCTCCATTAAGAAGTCTTGAATGCCAGTACAAATTCTTGCGCTCACTCAGACCTCTCAGGTCCAGCTGGCGCAAAAGCGTCTCCTGATCAACTCTGATACCCATACTAGAAAGCTCAAGGCTGCTCTGTCTAACTCTATCCCACACAATGATATCGCCATTAAGACCATGATGACCCTCGCCAGTTGGGGTTGACCAGTCATCATAGTCTGGAGCGCGGCCCGAGTGAGGTGGATTGCCATAACCAATGCCAATTAAAAAGATAGCCCCATACTTACGGGCAGCCTCAATCTCGCGCTCACTTGGAGTGAGATTTGGATACTCCTTTGCAAGATCCTCTGTATACAAGAAGGTAATATCTTGGGGCAAGTAGTCTTCAAGCTGCGGATAAAACTCAGCCAACCTGAAAGCCGTACGCCTGATTACATCATAGATAGAGCGAACCGTACTCACCAAGTAATCCAGATTACGCTCACCTGGCTTCATAATTTTTTCCCAATCCCACTGGTCCACGTAAATTGAGTGAATTGCATCAATATCGTCATCTGGACGAATAGCGTTCATATCCGTATAAAGTCCATAGCCAGGTCTAAAATGCAAATCCGCCAACGCCATACGCTTCCACTTAGCCAGCGATTGCACAATCTCCATCCTGGTCTCTGCCATATTCTTCACCGGGAAACTCACCGGACGCTCCACGCCATTGAGGTCGTCATTTATACCACTACCGGAAGCCACAAACAGCGGACTTGTAACCCTGCTGAGCCTCAGCGACCCAGAAAGCTCCTTCTCAAAGATATCCTTCGCAGCCTTAATAGCCTTCTCCGTATCATGCTGATTCAAAACCGGCTTGTAATCCCGCGGAAACTGACTTGAAATCTTCATCGGTGCCATGCCAACCTCACTTACATTCTTTTTTTAGACCGATATTATTAAAATTTCCAAAAAAAGAACAACATTTCTTTCTCAATATAGGTTAACATTTTAACAAAAGGAGAAAAAACTATGAAAAAAATTGCTCTAACCCTTATCATTTTCATGGTTGTAGGATGTTTGTTCGCAGAGGGAGCCTCCCTGAGTGCTAACGATCTAGAAGTTCAAGAAATCACAGAAATGAAGGAATTCGACGGTTTCAAGATTTATGGAACCACTGAAAAGCCTGCAAAAATTGAAGAAATATCAGAAAGAACTGCTGAAGACGGCGAGATTTTCAATAACCGTATCAAGCTCAATGGAACAGGAAAAACCAACTATTACGCCATTGGCTTTACAGCAAAGAAAGGACAGAAGGTAACCGTTTATCTGAATAGCTCCAGTAAGAACGATGAAAGAGTTCTCAACCTCTACACTCCAGATAATGCAAAGAACGTTCTTGCCTCAATCCCAGCCCCACCAGCAAAAGAAGACAATTTGGCAGGAATGGGCACCTTCACAATTCCTTATGACGGAGAATTCCTCATTGGCTCAGCCAACAAAGGTATCTACGTTTACGCAATTGTAATTGAAGACTAATCTTTAATTTTCATCTTAATCAAGCAGCAGTAAAAAATGAAGAAAACACAATATTCTTGGGTTCTAATTGCCCTTTTAATGGTTTTAAGCCTGTCCTGCCTTTCTGCAGCCGACAGATCAGATTGGAACGAGTATAAGGCTCCTGTTGTAACTGAGGTCGAGCCCTCTAAAAACAGAGAGATTACCGTGTATCTTCAGGCGGTCACCGGCACTGACGGAGCAGACAAACTGCTGCTTGAATTATTTGAAAACAATAGCCTAATAAAGAAGAAAAACCTAGGAAAATCAAAGAATGTTGAAAGACAGACCACTTTTGAGCTAACTCACAGTGGCACTTATTCTTTGAAAGTCACCGCTTCCAGGAAGGAAGAAACCACCGTTTATGAAAGCCAGGTTTTCACGTTTGATTACCTGTTGCCCCTTGAAGAACCGCAGGTAGATGCTAAAAATATCGGGTCAAAAACGCTGAAAATTTCGTGGGGAAAAGTGGATGAAGCCCAGTGTTATGAAGTGATGATAAAATCTTATGACACAGGCGCGCTGGTATGCCAGAAGACCACAGAAGAATGTGAAGTTCTCTTGTCTGACCTGGAGCAGAATAAGGCGTACTCTATTGAGGTATCGGCGGTGAGAGATGGAGAAAAGGCCACCTCCTTGCCGCTAAAGAAGACGGCAAAAGATGAAGTAGACCGCTTGTGGCAATTCACCTGGTTTGGACAGAGTACAAAAGAGACTTTAAATCACTACGAGCTACTGGATTCGGATGACCTTAAAGTTAAGCTCTATGCAGGCTCACGCACAGAACAGGGTGGAAAATTCACCACGTTCCATGATGGTATTTCCTTTTACTACACAGAAATTGATGCCAAAACAGAAAACTTTGAACTTACTGCTACCTTTACCGTGGATTGGATAAATCCCACCCCGGATGGACAGGAAGGCTTTGGTCTGTTAATTCTTGATAAAATAGGAAATTACGGTGTAAGTAATGTTAACAATTACACCAATAGCGTTGGTCTCATTGCCACAAAATTTGAAGAACGCATCAACAATGTCAAATACTCGGGCAAAGACGTTCTTGGAGCCCGTTTTGTCACAGGCATTACCCCTGAAATTCTCACTCAGGGCGACAGTGCCATAGCAGAAAATGCTGTAAGCGAAACCCATGCCTTCAGTTATGACCAAAGCCATTTTGTCAAAACTGGAGACGTCTATACTCTTACCATCAAAAAAGATAATACCGGTTATCACTGTATCTTCGTCCGTCCAGAAGAAGACAAAGAATGGGTAACCAATGAAGATGGCGAATACGAGCGTAAAGTGTACCCAGAGGAGTTCACCCTCTATGGAGTAGACCAGCTTCTGCAATTGGATTCCGACAAACTCTACGTAGGTTTTGCAGCCGCTCGTTGGTGTGAATGTACCGTAAGTGATGTAAAACTTACCATCACCAACCCTGAAACAGACCCACCTGCAGAAGAAAGACCTGCAGACCTGGTTGCCCTTTACACCAAAATCAACAGCCCCTCTGGCTACTACAGTCAGCAATATCCGTTTGCCTTCACCGCAAACGCAGATGGTTATATAACCGTGAAAGAATCGGGGTCAAATCATATTTATATTGATAACCAGAAGATAAAAGCCAATGAAGATTTCCAGCAGACCCTACAACTGCTTTCCACTTCCAACAATCTCTATATTACCTTTACTCCAGATCCAAACTACAAACCTGGGGAAAACCAGGTCATAGCCCAGTTCAATGAACTGACCCAAAAGAACGAAGAAAACTATAACACCGTATCTCTGTACCACAGCGTAAGTGTCAAAGAATTTTCCGGCTCTACAATCTATGTCAGCCCACGTGGCTTTGGCTTTAACAAAGGCACAAAGACAAGTCCTGTTGATATTGAAACGGCTCTCAAATACTGTAAGCCAGGTCAAACCATTGAACTTGCAGGCGGTACCTACAACCTCAGCAAACAGCTGGTAATTGAGCGTGGAAATGACGGAACTGCGCAACAGCCAAAAACCTTAACAAGTGCCGCTGGAGAAGAAGTTACCTTAAAATTTATCAAAACAGCCCAAAAAGGAGGCATTGTTATCTGGGGTGACTATTGGATTTTCCAAGACTTCACCATCTGCAACACCCCTGATAATATCAAAGGTCTCCAGGTAGCTGGAAACTACAATATTATAAGAAACCTAGAAGCCTACAGCTGTGGCGATACCGGCATCCAAATTAGTGGTAGCGGCAGCGAAACCTTTGAATGGTGGCCTCACGATAATCTCATTGTGGGCTGCATCTCTCACGATAACAGTGACAGCGCCAACAACAATGCTGACGGCTTTGCCGCCAAACTCACCTGTGGTGAAGGCAACGTCTTTGACGCCTGCATTGCCTACTGCAACATAGACGACGGCTGGGACTTATACGCAAAAATTGAAACCGGACCTATTGGCTGTGTCACTATCAAAAACTGCATTGCCTACAAAAACGGCAGCCTTTCAACAGGCATTGGAGATGGCGACGGCAACGGCTTCAAACTGGGTGGTGACGGCATATCCGTAGCCCATGTCATAGAAAACTCTATTGCCTTCAGCAACAACGCCAACGGCATTACCAGTAACTCCAACCCTGCAGTACAGGTCTATAACTGCACCCTCTATGGCAACGGCAACAGAAACCTCACCCTCTACGGCAAGAGTTCCAACGACCGCTTGTTTGTCCTGGATGGAGTACTCTCCATAGGTGGCTCCCTTTCAGACGACATAGCAGAGATGCCCTCTCTAGCCTCCCCCACCAACTATCTATGCAACGGCAACGTAGGCGTCAACTCCCTAGGAGAACGTCTTGACAGCACCATCTTCACCTCTGTTGACACCAAGGATATCAACCTCACCCTTGAGGAGGGTCGCATCAATACCCACGGACTACTTGAGCAGTCCACCGCCTACGGCGCCCACCTGTAAAAGGGTTTTGCAGTCTTTGTGCTTTTAGCATTCCCATTTGTTGCTTTAACTTCAACAAGGGTGTAAACACCTTTATAACCAAAGAGGTTGCCTTGGAGAATATCATACTGAGTACCAGCTTAATAATTAAAGGTTTTCTATCGGGGCTATTCTTTCATTCAACAAGTTGTGATTCAATTTTTCTCTTTTAACATAAGTATGTGTTATACTATCTCACAACTTTTTCAAGGGACTATTTGCAATCTCAACAAATTTTTGAGCCCTGCGAGTAAACTCAGACCAGTCTCCAGCGGCAATAAGCGCCTTGTCAGTAAGGCGTCCGCTGATGCCGGCTCCCTTGATGCCAAGGTTCAAGTAGGCGGCAAAATTCTCCTCTGTGATGCCAGCAGTGGCAAGTAAATTGACATGACTAATTGGAGACATGAGATCTTTCACATAAGAAAAGCCTAAAGAAGCCGTAGGAAACAGTTTAACAAAGTCAGCACCAAGCTCATGCGCATTAAGAATCTCGGTTGGCGTCATTGCACCTGGAATTGAAAGCATTCCTAGAGCCTTGGTCCTGGCAACAACCTTAGCATTTGTATTAGGAGAAACAATGTACTTTGCACCAGCCTCATAGGCTGCCTGCACCTGTTCACAGGTTAAAACCGTGCCCGCACCAGCCCAAAGCAGCTCAGAGCAGTCTTCAAGCTTAAGAGAACAAAGCAACCTAATTGCAGCAGAAGTTTTTTCAAGGCACTGAGGGTCTTTTTGGTCAAAAGTTACCTCAATGAAACGAATTCCACCCTTATAAAGAGCAGTGGCAAGATTTTTTAAATCTTCACCATAGGTGCCTCTGACTATAGCGATAATCTTCTTTTCCAATAGCAAATCTTTCAAATTGAGCATACTACAACCTTAAAGACCTTCTTTTTCAACTACTTCAACGGCATCAGCAATAGTTAAACTAGAGGCATGACCAAATTTCTCAACCTCAACTCTGTTTCTATCTCCATGTGTCAAACATCCAGCACCACCAACACAGCCGCCTTCACACGCCATACCCTCAATGAAGTTCACGTCTATAAGCTTTTTACTTTTCTTCAACAGCGCAAGCTTGCACTCTTCAATACCATTACAGGAAATAGGCTTTAAGTCAAAATCCGTAAGCCCCTGCTCCTTCAGTGCCTCAGAAACAGCATCCGAAAGGCCTCCACAACGGGCAAAAATTCTTCCAAAGTAGGACGCACCATCCAGCGTACTCTCCTCAAGAGTAGTAATATCTATGTCCCTACTATCAAATAGCGCCTGAAGTTCCTCAAAAGTCATCACCACATCCACGTACGGGCTTACTTCTGGCTTTTGAGCTTCCATCTTCTTTGCCGTACACGGCCCGATAAATATTACCTTACTCTCCTTTTCTTTGCTCTTAACAAATTTTGCAATAGTTGCCATAGGAGACAGATTCTTAGAGATATTAGGCTTCATAGCAGGGTAATTCTTCTCTGTATAAGAAACAAAAGCAGGACAACAGGAACTGGTCAGAAAGCCCGTTTGGGCAAGTTCTTTGGACTCCGCCAAAGCCACCATGTCTGCACCCAAAGCTGCTTCAATTACCGCATCAAAACCAAGTTGTTTGAGCCCTGTAACCACCTGACCTAACTTTGCATACTTAAACTGACTAGAGATAGCAGGTGCTACCACAGCATAAACCCTATAGCCCTTTTCATGTCCATTTTTCAGAATATCAACTGCATCCAGAATAAAAGACTTATCTGTTATAGCCCCAAACGGACACTGATACACGCAGGCACCACAGGAAATGCACTTAGAATCATCAATACAAGCCTCGCCGTCTTCTCCCATGGAAATAGCCTTAACCTTACAGGCTGTCTGACACGGACGCTGGAAGTTTCTAATGGCACTGTAAGGACAAACTCTAGAACAGGCTCCACACTCCTTACATTTTGACTTATCAATTATAGCCGTATGATGCTGGTCAAAAGAAATTGCTCCAAACTTACAGGCACTTGCACATCTATGCGCCAAGCAGCCTCTACAAGAGTTGGTAACCTCAAAGCCACCCATTGGACATTCGTCACAGGCAATATCAATTACCTGGATAACATTCTTTTTTTCTTTATCGCCACCCTTTGCAAGTTTAACTCTTTCAGCAAGAATTGCTCGCTCCTTATAAACGCAGCAACGCATGGTAGGCTTTTTGCCTGGAATAATTTTTTTGGGAATGTCTAACTCGTTCTCTAAAAGGGTGCCCTCCCAGGCATTCTTTGCAACCTCTTTCAGAACACTGTACTTTAAGTACTGAACCTTAGTATCAAATCTTGACATCAAAACATCGTTATTTTCATTCATAAAACAATCCTTAATTAGTAATCCTTTCTTTTACGCAGGTCTGTTTTAATATAGTTAAAAGTCTCTTTTTCACCCTTTTCTGCTAGCATCCTCAAAAGCTCTTCCAGCAGTTTTAATGTCTCAGGATGAATGAGAACATGTGTTTTTCTTCCTTCAAAGTATAAAAGAGGACATTGTTGATTATATGCCTTGCCTTTGTAAATCTTACTTGCAGCCACTCTATCACAGAACATTTCAATGACATATTTAAGGGGCATTTTCACCCCGGCAAGATTCTTATCTGCTGGAGAATAATCTGTCCAATATTCCAAGTGGTGTTTGTTTCTTCCCTTATGGTGAAGCCAGGCGGCCGAATACCCATAGCACTCTCGCTCTCCTTCATTGGGACTTCGCGTCCCCTGATAGAACCTCGCTCCAGGAATAAACTCAGTAGGTCCATACTTAGAAAGATCATGCTTTAGCCCCTGTAGTGGGATGCCTGCCATAAAGCAATGTTTCATCACAAGATGTCTATGTTTAGTAATAGTCTTAAAATGTGCAAATGGTCTGAACATGCTAGCTCCACTCTTGGTTCAATATTGCCCTAAATTAACAAAATACTCAACGCCTCAAAGACCAAGAGGGGCTGTTGTAAAGAATCACAACAGCCCCAGGAAAACAACAGCTAAACCCACGCCAACCACTGCGTAGGAAAAGACACAAAGTAATTAATGCTCAAAATAGTTTTTGGCATTGTTGAAGGAGATATCCTGAACCATTTTGCCAACCAGCTCATAGTCAGCAGGAATTTCTCCATTTTCCATCCATGTACCAAGGATATTGCAGAGAATTCTGCGGAAGTATTCGTGGCGAGGATAAGAAAGGAAGGATCTTGAGTCAGTAAGCATACCAACAAATCTTGAGAGCATACCAAGGTTTCCAAGAGTCTTCATTTGCTCAGTCATACCATCAATATGATCACAGAACCACCAAGCAGAACCAAGCTGGAGCTTGCCAGGGATATCGTGCTGGAAGTCTCCCATGAGAGTGCCAATGACGTAGTAATCTTTTGGGTTGAGAGAGTAGAAAATTGTTTTTGGAAGGGCGTTCTCGTAGTCAAGAGCGTCAAGGAAGCGTGAAAGCTTGTCTGCAATAGCGTGGTCTGCAATTGCGTCGTAACCGGTATCGGGACCTAAAGCGTTAAAGCCACGAGTGTTGTTGTTACGGCTGGATTGCATGTGCAGTTGCATTACCAGATTGCGTTTGGAGTACTCTTTTGCAAGTCCAAGAAGAATGTAGGTTCTGTAAAGTTCAGCTTCGTCAGCAGTTACCCCTTCTCCATTTCTGGCTTTGCGGAAGGCGGCGTTGACCTGAGCGTCTGACCCAACCTTGTAAGGTGGGAAAACAATGGCATGGTCTGTTGCAAGACAGCCGTTTTCAACAAAGACATCAAGGCGCTTGGTGAGAGCAGAAAGGACGTCGCTGGCGTTGTCAATCTTCACCCCGCTAGCGGTGGCAAGAGAGTCAATGTAGGCGTTAAAGCCAGCAGCATCAATGTTGATAGCTTTGTCTGGTCTATAGGAAGGAATGACCTTTGTGGCAGTCTTTCCAGCTGCTTTGATTTGCTTGTGGTACTCAAGAGAGTCAATAGGATCATCTGTTGTACCTACGGCGTAAACATTAAATTTCTTGAAAATGCCATAGACATCCAGAGTTGGATCGTTCTTAAGCTTCTCATTAGCCTCTTCATAAATTTCGCGAGCAGTTGCTGCGCTCAGTGGCTTTGTAATGCCAAAGTAGCGCTGAAGCTCCAGGTGCGTCCAGTGATAAAGAGGGTTACCAATAAGATGGGAAACGGTGTCAGCCCAGTTGTAGAAACGCTGGTAAGCATCGCCTTCACGCTCATTGATACCGTTGGTACGAATCTGACGCCACTTGTAATGGTCTCCGTAGAAACCGCTACCAAGCCAAGCGGTAGTGATATCTGGCTCACGCTTGTTTTCTGCTATCTCCTTTGGGGAAAGATGGCAGTGATAGTCAAATATAGGCATCTGCGCTGCATACTCGTGATAGAGTTTGCGGGCAGGTTCATTGTTAAGAAGAAAATCTTCATCCATGAATTTTTTCATAAAATCCCCTTTTGCGAGACCTTTGTCTGCTCAAGCCAGCAATTAACGTTACTGGTTAAACTTTTCTCTGTTAATCCAAAGTCCCAAAGCAGGATTTGGAATAAAGAAGACCGTCTCTCCGTCCACATCATTATAACCATAAGTTAGCTTAGCTGGGTCATATTTTTTCGCAAGTTCATCATAAGAAGCAGGAATAAATCCAACACTCTCAATCTCTTCTTGAGAAATATTCTTTACCGCATAAGTAATTGAAAATCTACCATCGCTAGAACCATGGATTAAGTGAGCTGCAACGCCCATGTTTTCCTGAAGATCCTCGTTTGCATTAAGCAGCTCTAGCGTATGAATTCTGCCCTTGTAGCCATACTTACGAATGAGTTTATCGTTGGTTGGATCTTCGCCAAACTTATCTACGCCTGGAGCAAGAACAATGAGCTCTCCGCCATCTGCAATAGCCATTCTGGTTCTATAAACACTCTTATTACCAAGCCAAGTGCTCTTAAACTCCTTTGGATCCAGGTAAACCACACATTTCTTAATGCCATGCTCAACATAGTCAATGTTATGTTCTTGAGCACTAACAACTGCATCTTCAAGAGGCTTGCGCCCTTCTCCAATGAAAAGTCCGTGAGTCTGAATTACAGAATTTGGAGCGGTACAAACGGTGAGCATATAAAGGATATGAACATCCTTTAAGAAATGTTCTGCGGCATAGTCAAAGACCTTTCTAACTGGAGTATGGTCACGACCCATCATTCTTTCCATACCGTAAACCGCACCAATGATATGGCTCTGGTTAATCATGGAAGAACCACCAACCCCAACAAATAAATTCTTGGAGTGGTTTGCCATACCAATTACCTCATGAGGTACTACCTGTCCAATGGAAAGCACTAGGTCAAAGGAAGGATCCATAACCAGCCTGTTTACTTCAACAGCAACAGGTTTATTCCAAAGTCCTTCTGTAATCTCAGACACGTAAGACGCAGGAACTTCACCAATGTTTACAACATCATGACGCCAGTCGTGAGCATGGAAAAGTTCTTTGGGGATGTCCCCATACATGGTAGATATCTCCTGGTCTGTCATTGCAACGTGGGTTCCAAGCGCCTCTAGGATCTGAACCTCAACATTATGCTCTGCACACCAATGATAGCCTATATTTGCAATAAGACCCGCATTTGAGAAGAATCTTGTGAAATCAGGCACTACCATGAGAACTTTTTTAGGATTGCGGGAGGAGAGAGCCTCCTCCACGCTTGTCTTAATCTGATCATTAGTAAGCATCTAAAATAATCCCCCAGACAGCTTAGGCTGTATAAGTTGTTGCGTGAGTGTTTCCACCCTCACCTGTCCAGTTAGTATGGAAGAACTCGCCTCTTGGAGCATCAACTCTCTCATAAGTATGAGCACCAAAGTAGTCCCTCTGTGCCTGAAGCAGGTTAGCAGGAAGTCTAGAAGAGGTATAACCATCAAAGTAGCTAAGTGCTGAAGAGAAGGTTGGAACAGGGATTGCACACAAGGTTGCATTAGCAACAACATTTCTCCAGGATGGAACAAGAGCAAGAACGGTTTGCTTGAAATAAGGATCCAAAAGCAGGTTGGAAAGTTCAGGATTCTTGTCAAAAGCTTCCTTAATCTTACCAAGGAAGGTAGATCTGATGATACAACCGCCTCTCCAAAGCAGAGCAATTGAACCATAGTTAAGCTTCCAGCCATAGGTCTTAGCAGCACTTTCCATGAGCACATAGCCCTGTGCATAAGAGATAATCTTTGAAGCAAGAAGAGCTCTTCTAATATCTTCCACCATTGCCTTCTTGTCACCAGTGTACTGCTTGCGCTCAATATTGAAGGCTTCTGAAGCCTTAACACGCTCTGCCTTCATAGCAGAAAGGCATCTTGCAAAAACAGCCTCACCAATAAGTGTAAGAGGTACGCCCTCATCCAAAGCAGCAATGCCAGTCCACTTACCAGTGCCCTTCTGGCCTGCAGTATCAAGAATCTTATCCACCAGAGGTTGACCATCGGTATCCTTCTTAGAAAGAATCTCGCTGGTAATCTGAATGAGATAGCTGTCAAGTTCAGTCTTGTTCCACTGCGCAAAGACCTCGTGAATCTCATCAGCGCTCATGCCAAGCATGTCCTTCATAAGCTGATAGGCCTCGCAGATAAGCTGCATATCGCCGTACTCAATGCCGTTGTGAACCATCTTAACAAAGTGACCTGCACCGTCGCTACCAACCCAGTCGCAGCAAGGAGTGCCATCTTCAACCTTAGCAGAAATAGCCTGCAAAATTGGCTTTACAAGTGGCCATGCAGCCTCAGAACCACCTGGCATAAGAGAAGGACCCTTAAGAGCACCCTCTTCACCACCAGAAACACCGGTTCCAATGAACAGAAGTCCCTTGCTTTCAACATACTTGGTTCTGCGAATTGTATCTGGGAAGTGGCTGTTTCCGCCATCAATGATAACATCCCCTGGCTCAAGAACACCAAGAAGCTTCTCAATGTAATCGTCAACAGGAGCACCAGCCTTAACCAGCATCATAACCTTACGAGGCTTTTCCAAAGAAGCAGCCAGCTCTTCCAAGCTATGGGTACCAATAATATTCTTGCCCTTGGCTCTTCCATTAACAAAGTCCTCCACCTTGCTAAGAGTTCTATTGTAAACTGCAACGGTGAAGCCCTTTGACTCCATATTCATAACAATATTCTCGCCCATGACGGCAAGACCAATAAGACCGATATTTGCTTTCTTATCCATGATTTACTCCCAAAGCTTATCTCTTAACTCTTGCGTTTCCGCTATACACCGACCAAATCTGCTCCTCATCTGCAGGAGTGCTATAGTCTGTCAAAACAGTAGTTGCCAACACACCAGTTGCCCAGCCCATCTTGATCCAATCTTCCTGATTCTTTCCAGCAAGAATTGCATACAAAAGACCACCAACAAAACCATCACCACCACCAATGCGGTCCATAACCTGAATTGGTCTAGGATCTTCTGTGTACCAGGTATCTCCCACCAACATCAAAGCGCCCCAGTTATGCTCATTTGCACTTACAACCTCTCTGAGGGTGGTAGCAAACACCTGTGCCTGAGGATAAGACTTTCTCACCTGGGCAATCATGTCCTTGAATTGACCCATCTTCTTCTCAAGGTCTTTTCCGCCTGCTTCAGGACCCTTCATGCCCAACGCCAGCTGGAAATCTTCTTCATTTCCAATGAGAATGTCCGCCACACCTGCAATCTCGCTGAAGGCGGCACTGAGCTCTTCTTCTCTTCCCTTCCAGAAGGAAGCCCGATAATTCAAGTCAAACGAAATCACCGTTCCACTTGCCTTAGCGGCTCTTGCAACTTCCAAGCAAAACTTTGTAGTCTCAGGACTTAAAGCAGCAACCAAACCGGAAAGATGAAGAATCTTCACCCCTTCCTTATTGAAAATTCTGTCAAGGTCAAAATCCTTAGCATTAAGAGTTCTGCCAACCTCACCACTTCTGTCATTCCAAACTCTAGGACCACGGCTACCAAAACCGCTGTCAGCAATGTTGAACTGGTGTCTGTAGCCCCAAGCGCCACCCTGTGGAACCTCTGGACCTTCATAGTCAATATTTCTGAATCTAAGTTCTGCCTTGATAAAGGAAGCAATTGGGCTATCCTTAACAAAGGTGGTAAGCACCTTTGTCTTAAGTCCCAGTGAAGATGAAACATTAAGCACGTTACTTTCTGCACTGGTAGCCTGCATTTCAAAGAATCTGCTTGTATGCACAGGAAGTCTATTAGCAGGGGTAATTCTTACGCCCATGCTGGTAGGACATACAAGATCATATTTGCAATTTTCTCTAAGTTTCATAGTCAAATCTCCTTCTCAAATCTTACTTAGAAACAATTTCATGTAGGGTTTTTCTAACAGCACCAACGCCCGCGTTCATGCTCTCAAAATTCTTAACAACAGCCTCTTTCAGCACTGAAGTGCTTAAATCATAGCCCCAAATCTCGCTACGGGACATTATTTTGTCCAACTCGCCACCTTTAAGAGGCTGACCAAACTTAACAGCAGCCATATCTGCCTGGGCACTTTCCAACAGTGGATCTGGACTAAGTTCAAAGGCATTACCTTCATCATTTACGCCAAGCAGGTATCTGAGCCAAGAAGCCAAAGCAAATGGAAGACACTTAAGATTTGCAATATCTAGACCTCTGCTTTCATAAGCCTTGAAGGTCTCACCAAATCTAATAGCCAGCTTCTGGCTGGTATCTGTTGCAATTCTCTGTGGAGTATCTGGCATGAACGGGTTAGGAAGTCTCTTATAGACAACATCATCAATGAAGTTCTTTGGTGAAAGAATACCAGGATCTGTTACAACAGGAAGACCTTCCACATAACCCAGTCTCTTGACATAAGAGACAATATCTTCATCCTTCATCTCGTCAGAAATCTTTGTGTAACCCAAAAGACAACCGGCTAAGCTCATTGCTGTATGAAGAGGATTGAGACAGGTGCAAACCTTCATTCTCTCTACCTTTGTAACGGTCTCTCTATCTGTAAAGAGAATTCCTGCTTCCTGAAGGGCTGGTCTGCCATTTGGGAAGAGGTCTTCTACCACCAGGTACTCGCACTCTTCTGCGTTAACAAATGGAGCAACATAGCTTCTCTTGGCGGTCACTACAACCTCCATGTCCTCAACTCCATCAGCCTTAAGCATATTCTGTACGCTCTGGTCTGGTCTTGGAGTAATCTTATCAATCATTGTCCATGGGAAGCTGACAACTTTTGGATTGCAAACATAGTCCACAAAGTCCTGACCTACAAAGCCCAGTTCAAGCCAGCGCTTGGCAATTGTCATGATTCCGTTTCCAAGTTTTTCTCCGTTTCTGGAGCAGTTATCCATGCTCACTACTGCAATTGGAAGTTTTCCAGCCTTGTAGCGTTCAAGCAAGAGAGAAGTAACCATACAGCAAACGGTTGTACAGCCCTCTGGTCCACGAAGAATATCTTCCTGAACATAACCTGGAGTTGTAGCATAGCCCTTCTCTGTAATGGTAAAACTCACCATCTGAAGCTCAGGGCTCTTGAAAATCTGGCAGAATCTTGCCCAATCTTCCGCTCTCTGAGTTGAGCAGCGAATTGCCTGTGCAACAGATGCTACCACGTCTTTACAAATAGTTCCGTCACTCTTAAGAGTAACGTCAATACTCAAATTATCGTATTTATCATAGGCGGCATCCAGCATTTCCCAGTCAAAAGCCTCGCCAACCACAATACCAGTGTCAGCAAGTCCTTTGTCCAGCAAATTCTGCATTCTTGCTGCCAAAAAAGCTCTAAAGATATTTCCTGAGCCAAAATGTACCCAGTGACAGGAAGAGAGTGTGTTCTCTCTCATTTTCTCAATGTCATACTTAGGAAGGGTGTAGCCCGCCTTCTCCCACTGTGCCCTGTTTGCGTTTCCACTAATACCCGCAAGACTAAGTTTCATGAATGCTCCTCCATTACTCTTGTCCTTACTGCAAGCCAGGTCAGCAGTAAGGGCAAATATTTAACTTGTTCTGCCATGGAGTATATCACACTGATATATTAGTCGCAATAATTTTTTTTATTTTCCACACTTATAATTTATTTCTCTAATGTTTCTCTGCAAAGGTTAGAGTCCACTCAAGGTTAGATGCCACTCAACGTTAGGTGCCACTCAGCGTTAGGTGCCGCTCAACGTCAACCTCTTAACATCAAGTCCAAATAACCGGAAAATTCAAAATTTTCAAAAAACGGTTAATTTTTAACCGGAAATCTCAAATTTCAAAAAAAACGGTTATTAGTCAGGCCTAAATCATAAAAAAAAAGGATGAGCTAGCAAAACTCATCCTAAAGGAATCTCTAAAAGACAATTCAAAACTTATTTTCCAAGGATTGCAGCCACGTGTCTGCCAATATGAGCCTCAAGTAGCTGAGCATAATCCTCTTTATAGGTTCTCCAAAGGCTGTAAAGCTTATCCTTGTAAAGTAAAGAGCCATCAGCAGCCTTGGCATTAAGAATCAAACCGTAAGTAATGTGAATCAACTGTCTTGAGTCATTTAACTTGAACAAATCTGGCAACTGCGCATCTGAAAGAGTATCAATGTTAGGAATCTTTGTAAGATCAGTTGTAACATGATAGTACTTGGTAGCCTCATTGAAAGCACCAAGAGCAAACTTATGAATTGCTCTGTACAGAGCAGGATCTTTCATAGCCACAAGCTTCATAGCCTCAAGCCAGTTAGTACCGGCAGTCTTAAGATGGAACTTGCCCTTGGTCTCCTTACCAGCAGCAGGGAAGATGGAGAACTTATCTGAACCGCTATGAATGCTGAGCTTATAACCAAAGTGTCTAGCAATAGCAGCATGGATCTTCATTTCCTGAGCAAACTGGTCTAGATTACCAATGTAATCAATACCTTTCTGGAATTCACCGCAGAACCTAGGAGCAACCGTAGCAATGTGTACTTTATGATGTACAAGTTGATTAGCCACAAAGAAATGCTGTGCAGGGTGAGTTGGTGTCATAGTCTCGTCAATAGAAATTTCAAAATCTGCTCTCTGGCCGTTTTCACAAACAATCTTGTTTCTATAAATATCAATAGCATGCTTAATTGCCATGCTATAAATCAAAACGCAACGCTTGTACATATCAGCATCAAAAGTAATGGAAATACCCTCACCTACGTCAAAGGTCTTGCCAAGATAAGCCTTTTCAAGCTCACCCTTGCAGCAGTAATCCAACTCTTCATACTTCTTAGCAACCTCTTGAGAAGAAAGAGCATCAATTGAGTTGTCAATTTGCTCACTGCAATCAAGAGTAATCATTGTACAGCCACTAGAAAGAGCATATTCAACTTCGTCAGCAGTCTTAACATGGTCGCCGTCAGCACCCCAACCAGTGGTGTAGTTATTTTTAAAGACAGCAAAAGAAGCACAGTCAATGACATCAGCAAAAGTTCTATTTGTAAGAGTAAGCTCTCTAATTGACTGCTGAGCCAAAATAGGAGTTACCTCTGGATAAGCCTTGAAAACTCTAATATGACCATCAGTTGCAACCCCAAGACGGTCGCCAACACCAACAGTCTTATCTCTCTCAAGCACTCTGCTTGGAGCCGTAAAGGGGAACATTGCTCTGAGTTTTACAGCATTTGCATGATTTAAAGGAGCCAAAGTCCACTTTTCTGCATCACAAGTCACCTCTTCGCCTTCATACCCCAGGTTTGGCTTTGCAACAATATAATCCTGCTTAGGAGAAGCCACCATAAAAACATCGCCATGCTTTGAGTCTTCGTAAATCTCAAAAGAACGTCCATCTTCAATTTTCCACATGCTAATCCTCCTATGTGAAATCGTTTTCAGATTACTCATTTTCTCCCGAGAATGCAACTGATATTTCAGTTGGCATGTAAATTATTGCCTGAAATACTGCGGATAGGCCTTCTGATACTCCGCCGTCTCCACTTCAATTTTGGAAATATGCTGTCTGTCCAACTTAAGGAGTTCTTGAATATCCCTCTTCTCCAACGCCTCAAGTAACGCCTTATGCTGCACCAAAATATTTTTCAGGATATCGTCAAACAAATAGCTGACCATACGGATTCTGTGATAATTTCCACTGGCACTTTTCATCAAATCAAAGACCTTTTCATGCTTGCACTCCGCAAACAACAGCCTGTGCATCTGATCATCCAACTCCAGAAATTTTGTCGTATTGCGGCACGAAAACGCCTCATTTTGCAGACAAATCAACTCTTCCCACTTATCAATAAGACAGTCCGATATCCCAAAGGATTCCAGTTTTTCAATGACTCCTAACTCCAGATGCAGTCTCATAAAGCGCTCATCCCTCACCTTGTCTAAATCAATAAGGGAAACGTAAGTACCACTTTGAGGCTTAATCTCAACAAGTCCTTCCGTAGCAAGGCGCTTTAGAGCATCTCTGATTGGAGAAATGCTCACGTTATACTGAGCACTTAGCGTAGAAAAACTAAGCGGAGTACCTGGCTTAAGGTTAAGATTTAGAATTTTTTCTCTGAGACTCTCGTAAACAACATCTGTAAGCATGTGACAATTATATCAAAAAAAGTTTATTTATTTCCACTATCTGAAATATCAGTTACAAAAAGCCCTAGTTTGCCACCCAAGATTGGATAAATTCCACTAGCCCAGAAGGTAGCCAAGAAATACCTAGTGGTAGCGGTAATTATGTTGTAAAGACCAAAGTGCTTAAGGACAACCTTTGAAAGAGGAAGAATAATCAGACAACCAAGACCACCTAGAACAAAGCGCAAAAGCTTTCTCTTCCAGTGACCTTCTTCCACCGTGTAGTCAAAAGCATTGCGTTCCCAAAGGATTCCAAGAGAGGCACCAGACAAAGTAGCAATATTCTTTCCAAAGTCAGAAAATGCCGTAGCATCAATCTTTTCGTAAAAAAGTAGCACAGAGATGGCAATCCAGGCTATTGTTGAGACAGCTGAACAGCAAATAAAGAAAATTTTTCCCTTTTCTTTGTCCTCAAAAAGTCTTTCATAAAAGTTAAACAAAAGAAAAGTTCCACCGCAGCCTAGAAGCAAACCACAGGCAACATCCATTGGCCAATGAACACAAAGATAAAGTCTTGAAAAACCAACCAGGATAATTAAAATTGCACAGGAGATGGAAAGCCATTTTTTCTTAAACGCAATTGCAATGGCAGTAAGAGTACTGCTGGAATTGGTGGTGTGCCCACTTGGAAAAGAATAGCCCGTGGCAGTGTTCTGTCTAACGGTTTGTAGGTCTTCAATTAAAGTCCAGGGTCTTGGGAACCTAACAATTGCTTTAACAAGTCCCATGATTTGAACATTTGTCAGCATACACATACAAATGGTGGTTGCTTTTTTCTTGTTGACATTCCAAAAAAGAAAGCAAATCAAACAAACCACAACGGTAGACTCTCCAATCATGGTGATTATCTGAAAAAATGTGTTAAAAAGCGGATTTTGAAGACCCGATAGAAACCGCAGTATTTGTTTTTGAAATTCCATTAAAGACTCCTAGTGCCAGATTATAAAATTAGCATAGCATGTAAAACTCAAGCCTTCAATATAACACTTAATGCGCCGCTTCCACCTTCTGAGGCCTTTGGCGTGCTTACTTCCCTAACTGCAGAATGATTGCTGACCACATTGGAAATGGTAGGCCGCAAAACCGCTTCACCTCCTGCCGAATGTATTCCCTTACCAGTGATAATTAAAACCTTTCTTAGCCCCTTTTGCTTTGAAGAGTTCAAGAAGCTCCTGGTCATAGCAATAGCCTCGTCAAGAGTACAATTATGTAAATCCAGCGTATCCTGCGCCTTCATGCGCCTAATTTCATTGATGGAATCTTTTTGGCTCTGAGCGGTACCCGCAGTCTTCTTATAGCGCTTATCAATAGCGCTACTTTCATCATGAGACGCAGTCCATTGTTCATAAATCTCAGCAAAACCTTTCTTAGCCATGGCAATAAAAAAATTGACCCTTGGGCGATTCGAACGCCCGACCCCTTCCTTAGGAGGGAAGTGCTCTATCCAGCTGAGCTAAAGGATCAACGTTGCATAGAATACAACATTAAAAACTCTACTTCAAGAATGAAATTGCAGTTTCCTTGGTCATAGCCTTACAAGCCTCTTCATCCTGCTGATATTCTTTTGGAATTCTAACGTTTGCTTCTCCGTGACGCAGGTAATAGCCGTATCTGCCATGATAAATACCAAGGTTCTTGCCCTCATAATCTCCAAAATCCACAACAGCACTAGCAGAGCTACTTCTCTTGGAAGTCTTAGAAGAGCTAGCCTTCTTTGAAGTCTCCTTTGGAACGCTGAAAATGGCTCTAGCACTATCTTCAGTTAAAGCAAAAAGCTCTTCTGGATCCTTGACACTTCTAAAGTCATTACCACATTTCACATAAGGACCATATTTGCCAACATCGGCAGTAATAGGCTCACCAGCTTCAGATTTACCAATTGTAATTGGAAGGCCGAAGAATTTCAAAACGGTGTCCAAAGATACAGCCTTGTTGCCAATATACTTCTTAGGCACCTTGAAGCGTTTAACCTCGCTAGACTGTGATTTATCGCCTAATTGCCAGTAATCACCAAATTTTCCTGTGCAATATAGTACTGGTAGGCCATCGTTGGTGGTTCCAAGCGTCTGAGGTGTATTAGCCTTTTCACTAGACTCTGAGCTACCCTGCTCCCTTAGTTTCTCAATCAAGGCATTCTGAACAGAGGCTGGAGTCCAGTCCTTAGGGATGGAAACAAACTTTCCATCTGCACCCTTCACATAAGGACCGTAAGGACCAAGATTAATCTCGTTTTCCTCTGAGAGTTGTGGCAGGGAAAGTTTTTTAACATCCTTGGAGTTAATGCTTAGCTTGTTTTCCTTAACCTGCTTTTCAAGCCCATGCTCGCCTTCATAGAAGTCCTTAAGGAACTGAAGCTCGTCCAAATGTCCCTCTGCAATCTTATCAAGTCCATCTTCCATGTCTCTGGTAAAACCATAGTCAATTCTGTCTGAGAAATAAGATTCAAGTAGCTGAACTACCCCAAAACCTGTAAAGGTAGGAACAAGGGTACCACTTTCACGAACTATGTAATTTTTCTCAAAAAGTCTATCGATAATGGTGGCATAGGTGGAAGGTCTTCCAATACCCAGCTTTTCAAGGGTCTGAACCAAAGACGCTTCTGTATAGCGGTTTGGCTCCTTGGTTTCATGACTTAGCCCTTCAAGTTTCTTTGCCTTCAGGTTCTGACCAACCTCAAGTTTTGGAAGTGGAGTTTCCTTGTCTTCAAGAGCAGCATTAGGATCATCAGAACCTTCCACGTAAACTCTCATGAAGCCGGGGAACTCAATTCTCACTCCGTTTGCAGTGAAAACCACCGTCTGTCCGTCCTTGGTTGTTGCCTGAATTGAAACACCAGTATTCTGCTTTAGAGCATTGCTCATTTGGCTTGCCAATGTTCTCTTCCAAATAAGAGTGTACAAATCCAGCTCACGGCCGGTAAGGCCGGTGTCATCGGGATGGCGGAAGTGTTCACCAGATGGTCTGATAGCCTCGTGGGCTTCCTGTGCGTTGGAGCTCTTGGCGGTGTACTGGCGGGCTTCAGAAGGCAAGTACTCTTTGCCGTAAAGCTTCAGGACGCTCTCACGGGCGCCGTTGATACCTTCTTGGCTCAAAGTTGGGCTATCGGTTCTCATGTAGGTGATAAAACCGTTTTCGTAGAGGCTCTGGGCAATGCGCATGGTGTCCTTGGTGGACAGGTGGAGTTTTCTGTTGCCTTCCTGCTGCAGGGTGCTGGTGATAAACGGGGCAAAAGGTCTTTGGGAGACCTGTTTTTCCTTGATATCGGTTATGACAAAGTCGCTGGAGGAAAGGGCAGCAACAATCTTCTCTGCGTCTTCTTTGGAAAGCAGAACTACTTTCTTGGAACCAGTGTATTTTCCAGTATCGCTGTCAAAATCCTTGCCATCTGCAACCTTAAGCCCATTCAGGCTCTCTATTGAAGCACAAAAGCCTTCCTGGAAGGTAGCCTTCACATCCCAGTATTCAGACTTCTTGAAAGTAAGTCTGGTGCGTTCGCGGTCCACAATCAGACGCAGGCCCGGAGACTGAACTCTTCCGGCGCTGAGGTTTTTGTTGGAAAGTTTTGACCAAAGCACAGGAGAGATGGTGTAGCCGTAAAGTCTATCAAGGACCCGTCTGGCTTCCTGGGCATGAACCAGATTCATATCAATGTCTCTGCCGTGGGCAAAGGCTTCCTGAATTGCCTTCTTGGTAATTTCGTGGAAAACCATTCTTCTTTGAGGCATGGTAGGCTTTAGGACCTGAACCAAATGCCAGCTGATGCTTTCTCCCTCGCGATCTTCATCAGTTGCAAGAATGAGCTCGCTTGCCCCCTTCATCTCGCTCTTAATCTGAGAAATGATTTTCTCTTTGCTTTCGTCAATTATGTACTTTGGTGTGTAACCATTTTTAATATCAATGCAAAGATCATTCTTTGGGAGAGTCCTTACATGTCCGTTACTTGCAACTACAACACAATCTGAGCCCAAGAAATTTCTAATTGTCTTAGCTTTTGTAGGTGACTCAACAATAATTACCTTTTTATCTCCCATATAAAACCCCTTGATAAGAAGCTAGGCAAACCCGGTTGCCCGCAAAACTCGTGCAGTGTATATATATAGAAGGAAATCCGGTCTGTCAACAGTAAAAGAGCAAAGTTTTTTTTAGTAAAAAGCCCTTAATCTAAAGATTAAGAAATTTTTTAGTCTTGAAGTTTTGTCAAAACAAAAACCTTCTCACCGTCTGGTCCTGGAGCAGGATTAAAGAAGAGACCCATGCTGGCAAGACCATCTCCGTCAGTGGTGTAGGCAAGTTCCTGAACTCCGGTTTGTTCATTATATCTGAGCGTATAACGGGAAACAGTATTTATAGTAAAGATAAAAGCCACCGTTTCCACCTTACACATTCCAGAACATTCCTCCTGAAGCAGCTCTTTAACTCGCCACTTGGAAGGGGTATAAGAGGTAGTATTAAACTTCAGGGCATTTGCTCTGTAGTTATCAGCTTCCGTGCTGTTTTCCTTCCACTTATGCCAGGAGTAGTTGCCATCTGCCTTATACTCAATAGGAAAAATCTTTCTCAAATTAGACTCATCAGAGGCATCCCACACCTCAAAACTCAGGCTTCCATCCTCCAAAAGCACATCTTTTACCACAAATCTAATCTCTTTGCACTTTCCATCATTATCTTTATTTGTGGGATTTACCCAAAGATAGGTACCCGCCCAACTATCCGCAAAAACGCTACACGCCAAAGTCAAAATCATCAAGACAACTGCACTTTTCTTCATACTATACCTTCTTTAAGCTTATTGAAAAACAGCGTGGAGCAGTTTATAGTATTTTGCATGAAGAGACTATCACTTGCGACCCTTCTGGGCCTTTTTTTTGCAACAATTCTTTCTTTTTCCTCCTGTAAGGTCACCCAAACGCTAAATTTGAAAGGCAATCTCACCACACAAGACAGTCTAAGCGGCAAAAGCCATACCGATATTTCTGTAAGTGACTACTTTGTAAGTGTCATAGAAGATCTTTCCAACTGGGAGGAAAGCGGCAACGACGATCCTATCCTGCAGGTAGCAGTTGATGACTTTGTAAAAAACTTAACCGCTTCAGATACTGCGAGTTCAATTAAATTTATAAAGAATGGAACTAACACCTACATGGGAGACTTCTCCTTCAGCGATTTCAATGACCTAATTTTAGATCTCTCAAAAGAGCAGGACTGTTCTTTAGTAAGAGCAACTGAAGTAGACGGAAAAACCCATGTGCAAATTCATCTTGGTATGGACAACTACGAAGAACTTACAAAGATAGTACCCTTCCTTGCAAATCCAAATTTTGAAGTCTACGGACCTTTGTACAACAATGATCTGACAGAAGAAAACTACCTTGAAATGATGAGTTTTATTCTAGGTGAGCAGTGCCCAGAGGAAATCTTAAATTCCAATGTTACAATCCAAGTGGTTGCTCCAAAAGAAATTGCCAGTCACAATGGAACCCTTAAAAATTCAAAAGTAGTTGTATTCTCGTTTCCTCTGATTGACTTTCTGTTACTACACGAACCAATTGATTTTGAACTTGAGTATTAAGCTTTTCAACTAAAGCCAAAACTAAAGCCTCACTGGACTGGTTGGTAGCCTCGTGCCAAAGGGCTTCATAAAGTTGCCTGACAGTAAAGGAACAACTGGGATTTATAAAAAGCAAAAACAACAGCCCAAAAGCGTTTTCTTCTAGTGGAATTCGTTTATTTTTCAGGACTATACTGCTATCCTCAAAATCAAAGGTTATTGCTTTTAAGCCCGCTTCAAAATAATCCAAAGTAGAAAGGCTGTCTGTTCTAATCTGCTTAATAAGCTCAGTTAGTGAAGCAAAGCGTTGTGTAGGTCTTAACAGCTTATACACCTCTAGTCTTACTGCTTTGCCGTAAATGTCTTCGTTAAAGTCCAGAATATTAACTTCAATGGTGAATCGGTCAAAGTTATCAACGGTAGGACGCCTTCCAATGTTCACCGTGCCATATTTAACCGCTACGCAAGGTTCTTCAATAAAAATCTTTGAGCAGTAAACACCCTCTTGTAAACAGGAAATATCGTCTTGAGAATCAATATTTGCAGTGGGAATTCCTAGGAATCTACCAAGACCCTTTCCATGGACAACAATGCCCTGAATTGTAGTTAACAGTTGAAAATCATTGTCCATACTCTTAAAATCCGCCATTATTTAGTAATTAGACATTGAATCTGAAGTGCATGATGTCACCGTCTTGAACCACGTACTCTTTGCCTTCAATTCTAAGCTTTCCGGCTTCCTTCACCTTTGCTTCACTTCCATAGGTAAACAGGTCTTCGCAACTGTAAACCTCAGCTTTAATGAAACCCTTTTCAAAGTCTGTATGAATAACACCAGCCGCCTGAGGAGCCTTGTACCCGGCTCTAAAGGTCCAGGCTCTGTCTTCATCAGAACCAGCAGTAAAGAAGGTTCTAAGCCCAAGAGTTTGGTAAGCCGTCCTAATTAGAACGTTCATACCACTTTCTTCAAGCCCTGCCGCCTCAAGGAACTCTGCCCTCTCTTCTGGAGTATCTAAGGAAGCAATCTCTGCCTCAGTTTTTCCGCAGATGCACACCACAGGAGCGTTTTCCTTTGCGGCAATTTCCTTGACCGTCTTAACGTAGGCATTGTCCTGTCCAATTGCACTTTCATCAATGTTGCAAACAAAGATAACCGGCTTCATGGTAATCAAATGCAAGTCTGAGATCATTGCTTTTTCATCTGGGTCTGTAACAATACTTCTGGCACTCAGACCGTCACTTAACCCCTTAAGCAGGCGTTCATAAATTGGCACTAAAGCAGCCGCTTCTTTTGCATCCTTTGCAATTCTTGCAAGCTTACTGTACTTCTGATATCTCTTATCAACGGTGTCCCAATCTGCCAAAGCCAGCTCAATATTTATAGTTTCAATATCACCAGCGGGATCTATTTTGTTATTTACATGAATGATATCGGGATCATCAAAACATCTAACCACATGGGCAATGACGCCTACTTCCCTAATGTTGGCCAAAAACTTATTTCCAAGACCTTCGCCCTTTGAAGCGCCGGCAACAAGACCAGCAATATCGACAAATTCTGTCACTGCAGGAATAACCTTTGCAGTAGGAATAAGCTGAACAATCTTATCAAGTCTAGCATCTGGAACATTAACAATTCCAACGTTTGGTTCTATTGTACAAAAAGGATAATTCGCAGCCTCAGCAGGTGCGCTAGTTAAAGCAGAAAATATGGTGGATTTACCAACATTTGGAAGTCCTACAATACCACAATTAAGTCCCATACCGCCCTCCGGTCATGGCAATACTAACATCTTTTGAAATATTAAACTAGTTGAGTTTTCCAGCTAGTTGTCCGCAGGCGCCCTTAATGGAGCGGCCTCTACTGATTCTAATGGTATAGGAGACACCCCGCCTAGTTAACGCCGCGGTAAAAGTCTTAATCTCCTGCTCTGTTGGAGTCTCAAAATTAAGCTCACTACAAGGATTGAAAGGAATAAGATTTACTATGACTTCCAGACCTTTGCAAAAACGTTGAAGATTATCGGCATCCGTATCAGATACGTTAATATCGTGAATCATGCAGTATTCAAACGTGAATCTGCGCCCGCTGGCCTTCTGAAAAGCCACCAGTGCGTTACGAAGTTGCGTTAGCCCATAAGCCTTGTTAACTGGCATAAGCGAAGAGCGTTTGGGGTCATCAGCGGTCACTAGTGACACGGCTAGCTTAACAGGAACGGCGCGACGAGTAAGTTCATTAATGCCCGGCACCAGTCCACAGGTAGAGATGGTAATTCTTCTGTGGCTAAGATTATAGCCATTAGGATCATGCAAAAAAGAAATGGCAGAAAGCACGTTGTCAATATTGGCAAGAGGCTCGCCCATACCCATGAAAACCACATGAGTTATCTCCCTGTTGTACAGCTGTTGAGCCAAAGCCTTCAGGTGAGCAAACTGCTCCACAATCTCGTAGTCGTGAAGATTTCTGGTAAGTTTCAGCGTACCAGTTCTGCAGAATTTACAACCCATTGCACAGCCCACTTGACTTGAAACGCAGGCGGTCAAATCCCCTTCTTTGTCCTTAAGTAGCACGCACTCAATTATGCTCTTGTCAAAAAGTCCCAAAGCGAGCTTAGAATTGCCCTCGTCGTCCGTTTGACTTGCAATCACTGTACTGGAAAAAACAGAAGGATAGTCCTTTTCAAGCCGCTCTCTAAGCGCCTTGGGCAGGTTAGTCATCTCTGAAAAAGAGGTAACCCCCTTTACCAGCCAGTCATATATCTGTTTACCCTGAAAGCGCTTATCTAAATTAAGAAGGCTTACCAAAGCCTCAGGTTTTTTTGCAAAAACAGAATTTTCCATTTTTCAATCCTTTAACCCAGCATACTCACAATTGCAATGATGACGCCGCAAATTCCTTCGCCTCCCAAAAGTCCACTGGAAACGAGATTCATATCGTTGTCCTTCACCACCTTGGTCTTAGACAAAATCAATGCAATTACAGCACCAAGCCCAACAATAATTGAAATATAACTTGCAAGATAAATACCAAGCCCCAACGTAGCAGCCGGCACGCCCACCAGATACAAAACAGCCCCCAGCACCACACCAAGGAAGAAAGCCGGCGAATCACCAAGCCCGCTAGCCATAGACGCCACCGCCTTTGCCTGAGGAGCCGGCAAGTACTCGGTACCAAAGCCGCCAAATGTATTTTTCATCAACAGCAGCACCAACACCGATATCACCGCGCCCACAACACCACCAAGGGCCTCGCCCATAAGCTGCTGCTTTGGGTCCGTCTTCAGCAGATGCCCACTCTTTAGGTCATTCATGACATCTCCAGACAGCCCGCAAGAGACCGCCACAAGCCCAGCGGTCAAGAACAGCACCACGGTAGACGGAGCAAAGGTCACATTCACCAGCAGCATCACAAGGATTCCAAACACTTCCATGGGGTTAATTCCGCTCTGACCAGTAAGCATCCCACTCATCAGCGTTGCAAGACACACCCCGCACACCGCAAGCAGCGCAACCGGCAGCGTCATCTCCGTAAGCAGCGCCATAGCCAACGCACTGGCTGCCATGGCAACAAGACACACCACCACACTTTTCTTGGAAAAACTATTAAATACCGATTTCTCTTTCTTCCCTTTTGTTATTGTATCAATAATAGCCTTAAGGAAGACACCAATGCCGGTACCCAGCATAATACCAATACCAAGGTTTTCTCTGAACAAAGTTGCCGCTGCCATATCAGCAAATAGACCAGAAGAAATTCCAATTGGAACCAGCAAAAGATAGCCTAAAATGGCACCACCAAGCCATAAAATAGCAGGAAGACGCCCAATCATGGCACCAATTGCCAAAGCCATGGGACTAATCCAAACACTAATAGGCTGAACTAAAGCGTTACCTTTAAACAAGGTCACCACTGACGGAATCCAACCAAAAGCATCTCTTGCAGCAGTAAACAGGGCACTGGCTCCCATAGAAATAAAAAGCTTAAGAGAATCCTTTCCTTTATTGATTCCTGTTATCAGAGTTTGGTAGGAAGCCTGTCCAATAGGATAAACCAGCTGCTGCTCTTCAATAAGATTTCTTCTGAATAAAGCAGAAAACAAAGTACCCAAAAGGGCTCCGCAAATTGTCATGGTCATAAGAGAAAGTACAGGAATATGGGCCTCAGGATTTAGCATCCAGATTCCTGGAAGGGTAAAAGCAAGACCGCCTGCCACCATAGCACCAGCACTCATAAGAGTATGGGTGACATTGATTTCCTGCAAGGTAGAACCCTTCATTCTTCCAAGCACTGTCATGGAAAGCACGGTTACAAAGATTGTAGGCCAGGGCAAAGCGCCCATTCTAAGAGCAATGTACATGGAACTTGCTGTAATCACAAAAAGTCCAAGTACTCCTGTAATAACACCTCTGAGTGTTAACTGCTTATCTGACATAAGTTACCCCTCTGCCACCTTTTTGACCTCTGCAAAATAATAACGTAAAATTAAAATTATTGATACCTGATACTGTCAATTCTCTACTTTTAATGTTATATTTAATCTAACAATTCCTCCTTGGTGGGGATAATCAAATTTTCAGGAGTTTGAAAATGAAGAAAGCAATCGTAATTATCGCTCTTATTGCAATGATTATTGTTCCAGTTGCAGCAAAGTCTATTCTTCCTAGCCAGGACAAAGGTGGCTTCGCAGTTGGTTTTGAAGCAGGACAGCCATCCGGTATCACCTTTGATTACAAGATTGACAGCAAGTGGGATGGTTACATCACAGCTGCTTTTGGTTTTGGTGGTGAAAGTGGTTATATTGATGCTATCCTTGGTGGACAGTACAAAGTAACAGATTTCAAGATTGACAAGGCAAAGTTTGATGTCAACGTTGGTCTTCAGGCTGGCGCACTCATTTACCTTGGTGACGCAAGTGGTGTTGCTATCGCAATTCGCGGAACAGGTTCTGTTTCTTACGACTGGACCTGGAAGAATGTTGGTGACTTCACAGCTTATCTTAGAGCAGGTATTGGCTACGCAATTGGTCTTTCTGAGAACGTAACTGGTGGCGTTACATTCAACGCAGCTCTTGGATGTGTTTATCACCTTTAATTCTTACTTAACAAGAGTGCAAAGTGAGCCTCAATTGAGGCTCCTTTTTTTTTACACTTTTGGCAAATTGTAGAGTATAATCCATAGCATTATGAGTTTGATTGATCAGAAATTGCTATCCTTTATGAAAATTGTAGAGACCAGCAGCTTTACCAAAGCGGCAGAAGAGCTTGCCTTAACCCAGCCGGCGGTAAGCCAGCATATTAAGAACCTAGAAGACGAACTTGGGGTAAAACTTTTCATAAGAAACCATAACCAACTACACCTGACCACCAACGGGGAAACTGTCTATAAGTATGCAAGAAGACTCCTTGCTGTTTCCAACAATCTTTACCAGGCGGTAAACGATGAAAAATCCAACATCTCTTCTCTTACTGTAGGCATCACCCACTCTGTAGAAAGTAGCCGAGTTATGGAAGCACTGGCTCAGTATTCCAACATCAGTAAAGGACTTACCATAAAGGTGGTAACAGACACCATTGAGAATCTTCATAGAATGTTACGCAGCTATGAATTAGACTTCTTAATCATTAATGGCACCATCCTAGATACAAAGTTAGACTATGTAACAATGGACACAGACTCTCTTGTTCTTGCCATCTCCCCTAATCACAGGCTTTCAACTCACAGTTCTGTTTCCGTAGAAGAACTCAAGCGGGAAAAATTAATTCTCCGGCTTCCCTCTTCCAACACCACCAGTTTGTTTGACCAGGCACTAAATCAAAACAATCTCTCTATTGGAGACTTTGACGTAGTGCTGGAAATGGAGAACATTGCCACCATTAAAGATCTAATAAGAAGAGACTTAGGAGTATCGGTCTTGGCAAAAAGTGCCTGCATGGATGAAATAAAAAAGGGAAAGCTCATAGGCCTTCCCATTGAAAATATGGCTCTCATCAGAGACACAAATATTGTTTATCCAAAAGATTACGAGAATCTTCAGACCATCAGGAGCATCATTCAGCTTTATAAAGAATTATGATGCCTTAAATCAAGCCTACAACTATAATTGCAATAATAATCAAAGGCAAAATATAACTTAGGTAGAATCTCAACGCCTTGCTCTTGCCGTACTTGATGCCCTGACCAATATTCGCCTCAGAGGTGAAGCCCTCATAGCCCCAACCGGCTTTCCAGGTGCAGAAAAGACACATTACCAGACTTCCACAAGGAAGTAAAATATTACTTACCAAGAAGTCCCAGCTATCCAGGAAGGCTCTGTTGCCAATTAAGGTAATTCCGCTTAGCAGATTTCCTTCAAGAGCAACTGGAAGAGAAAGCACTGAAAGTCCAATGGCGTTGATTATAACGCTCTTTTTTCTTGACCAGCCAAAGGTGTCCATGAAGGAAGCAATGATGTTCTCCATGACGGCAATTACTGTACTGAGAGCAGCAAAGGACATGAAGACAAAGAACAGCGTGCCCCAAATTCTTCCACCGGCCATGTTCATAAAGACCTGAGGAAGAGACATGAAAATCAAGGAAGGACCAGAACCCGGCTCAATTCCGTAGCTGAAACAGGCTGGGAAGATGATAAGTCCGGAGCAGATAGCAACAAAGGTATCCAAGCAACAAATGTTTATGGACTCGCTAATGAGGCTGTGATCCTTACTCATGTAGGTACCAAAGATTTCCATGGAACAAATACCAAGAGAAAGTGTAAAGAAGGCCTGGTTCATTGCAGCCACAATAGTTTGCCCTAGGCCATTGGTTTTGACGGCTTCAATAGAAGGAACAAGATAGAACTTCAGTCCTTCAGCAGCACCAGAAAGAGTAAAAGAGTGAATTACCAGTACCACAATCAGGCACAAAAGTCCAAGCATCATCACCTTGGTAATCTTCTCAACGCCCTTTTCTACGCCCTTAGCACAGACAAAAACTCCTATTGCAACGGCAATGAGCATAAAAAGAACGCTCTCACCTGGATTGGCTAACATATTGCTGAAAACCGCAGAGACATCGGGCTTAGAAGAGAACAGCCCGGAGGCAAACTTATAGGTATAGTCAAGCATCCAACCTGTGACCGAATGGTAGAACATAAGAAGAAGGTAGTTACCAACAATAGCAAAATAACCAGTGATGTGCCATTTTGAGCCCTCTTTTTCCAGGGTTCTAAAGCCATCCACGGTACTTTTGCGGCTACCACGGCCAATTCCCATTTCCATGGTAAGAACAGGTACTCCCATGATTACAAGGAAGATAAGGTAGATTAATACAAAAATTCCGCCACCATACTGGCCTACCAGCCAGGGAAATTTCCAAACGTTTCCAATTCCAATGGCGCAACCTGCGCTGACCAGAAGAAATCCTAGTCTGCTTTTGAAGCTTTCTCTATTTTCCATACAGGACTCCTAATTAATTTTCAAAAAATGCTTTAAAACTTTCTGTGAGGTTGTAGGTATCCTCTGTTCCTCCAGTCTCGTAAGGAGAATGCATTGCAAGCTGCGCTGCCCCTACATCCACACAAGGAATTGAGAACTGAGAACCGGAAATGTTTCCCAAAGTACCACCACCAGGAACGTTTGAATTATTAAAGAAAAGCTGATAAGGCAAATTCGCCTGCTCAAGAAGGTTCTTAAAATAAGCACCAGAGAAGGAGTCCGTTGTGTACTTCTGGTTTCCAGCATACTTAATCATAAGTCCCTTGTTCATCACAGGTTTATTTGAAGGATCACACTTTTCAGGATAGTTTGGATGAATTGAATGTCCGTTGTCGGCAGAGACCATAAAACTCTTTGCCTTAGCAATACACTGGCTCTCATAATCCCAGCCCAAGGCTCCGCCAATACGACAGATGGTCTGGGAAAGGAAGTCACTGTCAGCTCCCTGCTTGGTACCGCTTCCAACTTCTTCGTTATCAAAAAGTGCCACCATTTGAATGCGAGAACTCTTAGAATCCTGAGCATTAACAAAGGCTTTTACAGCAGTATAGGCACACTGAAGGTCATCAATCTTTGGAGCAGAGAAAAATTCGTCTTCAAGCCCCCAAATAGTTCCTCTCATGCGGTTATACAGGAAAAGTTCTGTATCTACTACAGCTTCTTCCTCTACTTCCAGCAGTTCTGCAACAAGGCTCTTGATTGCACCTTTTTGGTTTCCTGTAGCCAAAAGCGGCAGCATATCTTTTTGAATTTTGTATTCATAACCCTTATTTGCTTCTCTGTTCTGATGGATGCAAAGATTGACTATTTGGCATAGATCCTTATCAAAATCCACGAGTTTCTGCTCTATTAGGCCATCGTTGGTTCTAATAAAGGCTCTACCAGCAAGCGACAGAGGTCTGTCAAACCAGGGAGCCATAAGCATTCCGCCATAGCCCTCTACGTTAAGCGTAGTATAGGCTTCCCCTAGAGGAAGTTCTGGGTTTGCCTTAACCTTAAAAGAAGGCGAGTCTGTATGGGCAGCAACAATTTCAAAGCCAGCGGGCTCGCCGGCTGTCTTGCTGGCTATCTCGCCGGCTGTCTTGCCAGCTGGTGCATCAGCTGGGATTCTAAAAGCAATAAGTGCCGAACTATTTCTGGTCACATAGTAAGAGCAGCCCGGCTGAAGTTCAAACCTATTGCCCTCCTCCAACTTAAGACAACCAGCATTTTCCAAGAGCGCCGCAACATTGGCAACTACATGATAACAAGACGGACTATCGTTTATAAAATCAATCAACTCCAGTGTTGATTCAACATACTTCTGATCCATATTGCTCCCAAATTACTTCTCAAGAACAGCCTTGATTCTTCTAACTCCAGCAGAGGAACTCTCCTCTTTAAGAATGTGGAAATGACCCATGTCGCCAGTATGCTCCACGTGAGGACCAGCACAAACTTCCTTTGAAAAATCGCCAATAGAGTAAACCGTAACCTGCTCGCCGTACTTACTGGAGAAGAAAGCCATGGCACCTTCTTTATGCGCCTGCTCAGGAGTCATGGTCTGAACTGTAACCTTAAGGTCCTTTGCAATTTCTTCGTTAACAATGTCCTCTACCTGCTTAATCTGCTCAGGTGTCATCTTCTCTCCATGAGTAAAGTCAAATCTAAGACGCTCTGGAGTAATATTTGAACCCTTCTGCTGAACATGGTCACCAAGCACGCGTCTAAGAGCAGCCTGAAGCATATGAGTTGCTGTATGAAGAGCAGTAGTCTGCTCGCTGTGGTCTCCAAGGCCACTTTTGAACTGACCAGCAACAGCAGTTCTGGAAAGATCCTGGTGCTTTGCAAAGGCTTCTTCAAAGCCCTTAACATCAACGGTGAAACCCTTTTCTGCAGCAAGTTCCTTTGTAAGTTCAATTGGGAAACCGTAGGTATCGTAAAGCTTAAAGGCTGAACCGCCAGCAATTTCCTTGACGCCCTGCTTCTCAAGGAAGAAAGTCATCTTTTCAAACTGCTTTTCTCCCTTTTCCAAAGTCTCACTGAACTTATTCTCTTCCTGAGTCAGTTCTGTGAAAACCTTCTCTTTGTTCTCAATCAGTTCCGGGTAAGGCTCACCATAAAGGTCAATAACCACCTGAGCCACCTTAGCAAGGAATGGTCCTTCAATGCCTAGGTGCTTTCCGTTTCTGACGGCTCTTCTAATGAGTCTTCTGAGAATATAACCCTGACCTACGTTAGAAGGAGTGCAACCTCTTTGATCGCCCAAAATGAAGGTACTGGTACGAATATGGTCAGCAACTATGCGCATTGAGACATCAGTCTTCTCGTTTTCACCATAGGCAATACCGCTGAGTTCCTGAATCTTCTTGAGAATTGGCTGCATGACTTCTGTGTCATAAACGCTCTTCTTTCCCTGCAAAATTGCAATGGTTCTTTCAATTCCCATACCAGTGTCAATGCACTTGCGTTCCATCTCAACAAACTTGCCTTCAGCAGTCTTCTTGTACTGCATGAAAACATCGTTCCAAACCTCAAAGTACTTGCCGCAATGGCAACCTGGCTTACAATCTGGACCACAGGCAGGTCTTCCAGTGTCAATGAACATTTCTGAGTCTGGACCACAAGGACCAGTCTCGCCAGCAGGACCCCACCAGTTATCCTCTCTTGGCAGGAAGAAAATTCTCTCGTAAGGAATTCCCATGCTGTGCCAAATTTCAGCAGTCTCTTCATCTCTAGGAATGCCGTCTTCGCCAGCAAAAACTGTTACAGAAAGCTTTTCCGGGTCAATTCCCAGCTCTTTTGTCAAAAATTCATAGCTCCAGGGGATCATTTCCTTCTTGAAATAATCGCCAAGAGACCAGTTGCCAAGCATCTCAAAACAAGTAAGATGGCTTGGATCCCCAACGCTATCAATATCTCCAGTTCTGATACACTT
>CAVISO010000003.1:0-48272 GCA_963645435.1 Sphaerochaetaceae bacterium
CACGTGAAACATTAACTCAATAAAGTTTTATGCCCTTTAGCCACATTTTTCACTTTTTGAAAAGTACTTGGTCTTTTTTTAAACTTTTCCCTAAACACAAAAAAACTGCATTCCAGGTACCTAGAATGCAGTTTTTAGGGTCTGTTACTATTAACAGAAACAGAATAATGTGGGCATTTTTGCCTGTTTTACTCTTCTTTTATTGTTTCTGTTTTTACCTCTTCTGGAGTTGAATCATTTGTTCCGACTTCGGAAATTTCCTCTGTTTCCTCTTCTTGATAATCTGTAACTGTCATGGCTACAATGTAATCATCTTCAGTTTTCATTTTAACAATATTTACGCCGGAAGCAGCTCTTCCCTGAGAGGAAATACCATTAACATGGGTACGAATTGTCTGTCCGTTTTTGGTGATACAAACAAGGTCGTTTTCATCATTAACTCCAAGTGCTGAAACAAGATATGTGTTATCTGGGAGCTTATAAATTAGCTGTCCCATTGTACCTCTGCCATGGGCTTTGAATAGATCAAAGTCTACTTGTTTACCTTTTCCTTGCTCAGTGACCAGGACAACATTCTTATTTGCTTCAACTTTAACAAGTCCAATAACTTCATCATCTTCAGCAAGCTTAATGCCTCTTACCCCGTGTGCAGTTCTACCCATGACTCTTACATCATCTACGCTAAACCTAAGACCTTTGCCTTTTTTAGTCACAATCATGGCTTCATCACCAGGGTGTACAAACTCGCACTTAATAAGAGAATCTCCCTCGTCCAGAATTATTGCTTTAATTCCATTCTTTCTAGCATTAATAAAGTCGTTCAACGCTACCTGCTTTACTACGCCCTGGCTAGTTGCCATAAGAATGAACTCATCTTCTGCAAAATCCTTAAAATCAATTATTGCTGAAACCTTCTCGCCATCATCCAGCTTTGGCAAAATTCCCTTAATGCTGGTACCCTTGCCAACCTTCTGTCCTTCTGGAAGTTCCCAAACCTCAAGACAGAAAGCTTTTCCAAGGTTAGTCATAAACAGGATATGGTCATGAGAGAAAGCGGAGAACATATGTTCAACAAAATCTTCATCTCTAAGAGAAGCACCTTTCACGCCCTTTCCACCACGTCCTTGAGACTTATATTCATCAGCAGAAACTCTCTTAACAAAGCCCTTATTGGTAATGACAACAACAACATCTTCTTTCTTGATAAAGTCCTTATCCAAGAAACCACCAACTTCCTTGAAATCAATCTCAGTTCTTCTGTTGTCTCCATACTCAGCGGAAAGTTCATGAATTTCTTTTTCAACTTCACCCATGAATTTAACTTCATCACTAAGTAATTCTTTGTAGAAGGCAATCTTAACCTCAAGTTCATTAAGTTCATTAATAATCTCTTGGGTTTCAAGGTGGCTAAGTCTTCCAAGACGCATCTGAATAATTGCATTTGCCTGCTTATCAGACAGCCCAAATCTTGCTTGCAGAGTTAAGGAAGCCTCTGTATTATCAGCGGCCTTCTTGATGATTTCAATTACCTCATCAATGTTTTCCAGACCAGTCTTTAGACCAAGCAGAATATGCTCTCTTTCAAGGGCCTTATTGAGCTCAAATTGAGTTCTTCTTCTGATAACATCCTTTCTATGATCCAGATAGCACTTAAGCATATCCTTAAGATTTAGACACTTTGGTCTACCATTAACCAGAGCCAAATTGTTAACGTTAAAGTTACTTTCAAGTTGAGTATTCTGGAACAAATGACGTACTACAATGTCAGAGACAGCGTCTTTTTTCAACTCAATGACTATTCTTATGCCATCGCGACCAGATTCATCTCTAATTTCAGAGATCTCTTTAAGAGTATCTTCTTTTCGTAAAGAATCAATGTGTTTTACCAGTTCTGCCTTGTTAACCTGATAAGGAATTTCAGTAAAAACAATAGCATCATGAGTCTTGTGCTCTTCAATGTGATACCTACCTCTCATGACAATCTTGCCACGACCAGTCTCAAAGGCATCTCTAATACCCTTAACCCCACAAATAATACCAGCAGTAGGGAAGTCAGGACCTTTGATATAATTCATCAAATCAAGAATTGATATCTCTGGATTCTCAATCAAAGCACAAAGAGCGTCACAAATTTCTCTTAGGTTGTGAGGTGGCATATTGGTTGCCATACCAACGGCAATACCACTGGTTCCATTAGCCAAAAGGAAAGGGAAGCCTGCTGGAAGCACCTCAGGTTCCTTTAAAGATTCATCAAAGTTTGGAACAAAATTGACGGTGTCTTTATCAATATCAGCAAGCATAAGCTCGCCCATCTTGCTCATCTTAGCTTCTGTATATCTGTAGGCTGCTGGTGGGTCACCATCAATGGAACCAAAGTTTCCCTGTGGTTTAATAACCGGATATCTTAAAGAGAAATCCTGGGCAAGTCTAACCAAAGCATCATAAACAGAAGCGTCTCCATGCGGGTGAAATTTACCAAGAACATCACCAACCGTTCTTGCACACTTCTTAAAGCTGCCTGTGGATTTGATACCCAAATCATACATATCATACAGGATTCTTCTGTGAACAGGCTTAAGCCCATCACGTGCATCCGGAAGGGCTCTACTGACTATAACGGACATTGCATAGTCCAAGTAGGCTTTTCTCATTTCTTCCGAAAGATCCCTTACAAACACTCTATTTTCGTTATTTTCCATACAATACTCCAAAATCAGGCATCTATTTGTGCGTAAGTAGCATTCTTCTCAATGAAGTCTCTTCTAGGTTCAACCTCTTCACCCATGAGCATAGAGAACACTTGATCTGCTTCTACAGCATCATTCAAATGCACCTGAGAAATAAACCTTGTTTCTGGATTCATTGTGGTCTCCCAAAGTTGTTCCGGGTTCATTTCACCAAGACCTTTATAACGCTGAACCTTAACATTCTTGGAATCGCTTTCTGTTTCTCCATTACTGGCAAGAATCTCAGCCTTCTCATTATCATCAAACGCATAGTAATCTTTACCCTTGATTGAAATCTTATAAAGAGGTGGCATAGCAAAATAAACGTACCCTGCCTCAATCAAAGGTCTCATATACCTAAAGAAGAAGGTAAGAAGAAGTGTTCTGATATGTGAGCCGTCAACATCAGCATCAGCCATGATAATGACCTTATGATATCTAGCCTTTGTAGTATCAAAGGAGGCTCCAATACCAGCTCCAATTGAATCAATAACTGGTTTAAGTTTCTCATTTTCCTCAACTTTGTCTTCTCTAGTTTTTTCAACATTCAGCATTTTTCCCCAAAGCGGGAGAATGGCTTGAGTTCTTCTATCTCTACCACTCTTTGCACTTCCACCTGCAGAATCTCCCTCTACAATGAAAATTTCGCACTGTGACGGGTCTTTTTCAGAACAGTCGGCTAATTTCCCTGGTAAACTGGTTGAACTCTTTTTACGGGCATTTTCGCGCGCCTTCTTGGCAGCAATTCTAGCCTTGGAAGATGCAATGGTCTTCAAAAGAATTGGCATCACTTCATTTGGATTTTCATCAAAGTAGTCATTAATCTTTTGATACACAAAACTTTGCACCAATCCCTGCACGTACGAATTACCCAGCTTCATCTTGGTCTGACCTTCAAACTGCGGATTTGTAATCTTCACAGAAATAACTGCACTTAACCCTTCTCGCACATCCGAATTGAAACCCTCTTTGAAATCTTCTGACTCAAAGAACCCTTCTTCTTTTTTATTTTTGCCGATAATTTCTTTTATATGCTGCCCTAGTTGATTTCTAATTGCAGAAACAAGACCAGTAGTGAAACCTATAAGGTGCTTTCCACCTTCTCTTGTGTTGATGTTATTGGCAAAAGAATGGAGATTCTCATCAAATCTATCATTGTACTGAAGTGCAAACTCAATTATTGCAGAGCCGTTTTCATTGGATTTTTCGCCAGCAAAATAAATTGGAGAAGAACCTTCAGGAATAACCTTCTTGTTGGTGTTAATAAAACTTACAAAGTCTTTAATTCCACCTTCAAAATGGAAAACCTTTTCTTCTGGATTTTCTTCTCTGTTATCAATTGCTGTAATTGTTACGCCTTTATTAAGAAAAGCAAGTTCTCTAAAGCGCTCACAAAGAATGGAAAAATTAAAATTATCGGACTCCATAATTGTGGTGTCTGGGTGAAATTTGATCACTGTTCCAGTTCTGTCAGTGTTACCAATTGTCTTGACTGGCTCTTCAGGAACACCAAAATGGTAGCGCTGCATGTATTTATCTGGGTTTCTATGAACTACTGCTTCAAGAAAGTCAGAAAGAGCATTTACAACACTAACACCAACTCCGTGGAGACCACCAGATACCTTGTAAGCACCACCGTTGAATTTTCCACCTGCGTGAAGGTGACACAAAGCAACTTCAAGTGTGCTTATCTTTTCAGTAGGATGAATATCAACTGGAATACCTCTACCATTATCCTCTACGGTTACGTAATTTCCTTTGTCAATTGTTACTCTAATGTCAGTACAGAAACCTGCAACGGCTTCATCAATTGAGTTATCCACTACCTCATACACTAAGTGATGAAGTCCCTCAGGTCCTGTTGAACCTATGTACATACCTGGTCTTACACGGACTGCTTCAAGTCCTTTTAAAACTTGAATGTTTTCACCCGTATAATTCTCAGATGCATGAGTCATTTCAGCTACATCATCATGCTGAGCAGGCATTATATTCTCTGGATTCATTGTTTCGTCATTCATTGAATTGAGAACCTTCCTATATAAAGATATTGTCACTATATTATATATTATAATAGGGGTATTCCTCAAGCACCTAAAATGCTTTAATAAGGCTCATTTCAACTTGAAAAGCCAACTGTTAACGTATATCATTTGACCTATGCCAAAAAATAATGCTGAACTAATAACAGAACTATGGGAAAAAACCATTTCACAAATAAAAACCTCTCTTCCAGAAACTGAATTTGTCTCTTGGTTTTCTAGGTTGTCTTTTGGAAGTGAAGACAACGGTAAAATTACCCTTTATACACCATCGGTATTTGTAAAAGATAAGTTTGAAGAGACCTATAAAACCTTAATTGAAAATACAATTAGTGAGATTGGGGATAAATTATATTCTGTTAAGTTTGAAGTAAAAAAAGGTACCCAAAACCCTATAAGTACTGAAAAAAATCAAGAATCTGTGCAAGATAAGCCATCATTAGAAAAATCTCCAAAGAAACAAACAAAGGCAGAAGACATTATGTTTAACCCTGCTTATACCTTTGATTCTTTTGTTTCTGGAGACAATAGCAGCTTTGCTTACAATGCTTGTTTAGCCATAGCAAAGAACCCGGGCTCCATGTATAATCCTTGTCTTTTGTACGGAGGAGTAGGTCTTGGAAAAACTCACCTCATTCAGAGTATTGGTAACTATATAAGAGAAAATACAAAAATGAAGGTCATCTATATTACTGCCGAAAACTTCACAAATGAGTTTATTCAGGCAGTTAATGATAAGAGTACCCAGCAGCAATTTAAAAATAAATACAGAAGAGCAGAGGTGCTTTTAATTGATGATATTCACTTTCTCCAGAAAAAAGAGGGAACACAGGAAGAATTATTTAATACCTTCAATGATTTGTACGACACTGGACGGCAGATAGTATTTACCTGTGATAGACCTGTTGAAGAATTGAAAGATATATCAGACAGACTTAGAAGTAGATTCTCAAGAGGCTTGAATATAGATCTTCTTCCTCCAAACTACGAGACAAGAGTAGCAATCTTAAAGAAAAAATGTGAAGAAAAAAAAGTTTTATTCAGTAATGATGTTATTGAATATATTGCTACAAATATTTCAAGTAATGTAAGAGATTTGGAATCTTGCCTTACAAAACTTATAGCCTACAGTGATTTGGTAAATAAAAATGTCTCTCTTGAAGTAGCAAAAGAGCAGCTTAAGAACATTGTTAGCAGAAACAATGACTCCACTGGAGTTTCAATTGAACTGGTTATTAAAACTGTTGCTTCCTACTTTAATGTATCTCCTTTTGATATAAAGGGAAAAAGTAGAAATCAGTCTGTTGTAATACCAAGACAAATTGCTATGTATCTTTGTAAAAATTTGACGGATTTTTCTACAACAGAGATTGGAATGGAATTTGGAGGGAAAAACCACACTACAGTTATGTACAACGTACAAAAGGTGGAGTCTTTGCTCCGTTCCAGTGAAAAAGACATGAATTTAACAATTGATAAACTAAAGAGACAAATTAAGGCTGATTCTAAAAAATAAAGCTTGTTAGTAAGTTGTTTAAAACAGTTTAAAAACTGTTGATATTCTGTTTAGAAAAATTTATTTCTTTTTCTTGTGCACAAGCATAAACAAGTTATGCACAAGAAAAGTAAAAAATAGTGGCTTCTATTCTCAAATGATTAAAGCAATTACTATTTTTTTGACAATTTTTATGCTATATTATGATTACTAAATTTAATTTAAAAATTTAGTTTATATAAGAAGGAGATTATCATGAAGTTTGTTTGCCAGAAAGATACAATTCTTAAAGAACTGTCCAACGCACTAGATTTCACTTCACAGAGAAACAATATAGCTGTATATGCAAATGTTTGCCTTATTCTGGAAGGTAACAATCTAACAATTAAAGCCACTGATCAGAAAATGAGCTATGTTTCTGAAATTACTGTTCAGGGTATAGAAGACGGTTCTACAACAGTTGCCTGTGATAAGTTTGTGAACTGTGTTAAGAGTCTTCCTGAAGATGAAGTTTCCTTTGAAGATAAAGATGATAAAATTACAATTAAGGTTGAAAACAAAAATATCGAATTTAAGTTGAGAACCATAGAAGCATCGGCTTTTCCTAACTTGGTATTTGCGGATGAAAATGAATTTTTCAAGATTTCGCAAAAGGATTTCACTGATATGATTAATCAGGTTATCTTTGCCGTAAGTGATGACGAGTCCAAGTATGCAATGACTGGCGCTCATTTAGAGAAGGCTGGAAATTCTCTTGTGATGGTTGCAACTGATGGTAGAAGACTTTCTTATATTTGCAGAAAAGTTGAAGAGGAAATTTCGGATTTCAGTCCAGTTACAATTCCTGGTAAATTCTTAAATATTGTAAAAAAACTTTCTGTGGATGAAGGGGATTTTGAGATTTATGTTGGAGCAAACAATATTTCAATTAGATTTGGTAGTTGCACTATTTCTTCAAATCTCATTAAAAATGACTTCCCTTCTTATAAGAGAGTTATTCCTGAAAAACAAACCAATGTCTGTATTGTAAATGTGGATGACTTGGCTGAGGCGCTTAAGAGAGTATCGTTGTTCGTTGAAAATAAGTATAAGAAGGTGGTTATTGATTTTAAAGAAAATAAGATGTCCATCTTCTGTGAGGAAAGCGAAAACGGTGCTGGAAAGGAAGAGATTGATTGTAAATATGATGGAGAACCTCTTAGAAGTGCAATGAATTACACTTATTTACTTAGTCCTTTAAAGGTTATGGATGGAAAGGAAGCAAGAATTGAATTTACTAATCCAGGAAGACCTTTTACAGTTAAATCGGAGCCAGAAAGGGATTATCTGCACGTGATAATGCCAATGAATATTAGCTAAAAATGCTTATTAAGAGTTTGTCACTCAGAGGTTTTAGAAATCTCGTAAATAGTGACATTGACACTTCTTATAAACAAATAATTCTCAAGGGGGAAAATGGTCAGGGGAAAACTAACCTCCTTGAGGCTGTCTATCTTTCTTGTTATGGAGCCTCTTTTAGAACTCAAAATCTACGGGAAGCAGTGCGTCATGGAGAAGATTATTTTCTTATAAGATCAACCTTTGAGGATAACTTAAAACTTGATAGAAAAGCTGAAATTTCCTTTGTTAATGGTAAAAAGAAAATAAAACTTGATGATAGCGAGATTAAAGACAGGAAGGAATTAATTTACAGTATTCCCTGTATTGCTTTTACTCATGATGATATTTCTTTTGTAAGAGGGGAACCAGAGAATAGAAGACGTTTCTTTGACCAGACAATGTCCATGTATGATCCTTCTTTCTTTGATGACATGAGAGCCTATAAATTGGTGCTCAGACAGAGAAATGCTGCTATAAAAGACCAAAGATACTCCCTGTTGGATATTTATGACGAGAAACTTGCAGATTATGGAATTCCAATAATGAAAGCACGCAGGGCAGTTTTGAATTCCTTTTCAACTATTTTTCCTGATATCTATAATGCTGTTTCTCTTGAAGATAGAAAGATTGGAATAAGTTATAGACCTTCTTGGCAGGAAGACTTAAGTAAAGAGGAGATAATTAATCTTCTTGCTCATCAGAGAGAGGTAGATATAAAAATGTCTACTACTACAAGTGGTCCCCATAGAGACCGCTTTATTGTTACAGATTCTCATGGTCCTTTTGTTAATACTGCTTCTACAGGACAAATGAGATTAGCCTCCCTAGTTTTTAGATCAGCACAGGCTGCTTTTTATAGACAAAAGACTGGTATAAATCCAGTATTTTTGATAGACGATGTCCTATTAGAGCTAGATGCCCCAAAAAGAGCAAGGTATCTATCATATTTAGGCTATTATAATCAAGCCTTCTTTACCTTTCTTCCAGAGGAAAAATATTTTGGTTCCTTCTTTGATTTAGGGGATGGATGTTCTAAAATATACAGAGTTAAAAATGGAAGCCTTGAAGATGAAAAGTAAATATAAACAGGATAACTATGAAAGCCTCTCTCCAGAAGACCCTGTAAAAGGTGGAGTTTTCTTAGATGAAATTTTTGAGAGATTTGGAATAGATATAAACTCTCCTGAATCTCAGCTAAATTTAAGATGGTCTGACATCATTGGAGCAGAGTTATCAAAGGTTATCTTTTATGAAAAAATAGTTAATGACATTTTATTTGTAGTTTGTAAGAGTGCTTCCTATGCCTCCTTTGTAAGGCTAAATTCAAATGATATTCTCAAGAAAGTAGATTCTGCTTTTCCGGAGTTGAAGATAAAAAAAATAATGGTAAGAGTATTACCCTACAGGAGGTCTTAAATGGTGGAAAGAACATTTATTGCAATTAAACCAGATGCTGTTCAAAGAGGTTTGATTGGAAAAATAATAGCCCGTATTGAGGATAAAGGTTATAAAATTGTGGCCTTAAAGATGCTTCAGGTATCTGATGAGCAGGCTGCACAACATTATGCAGAACATTTTGGTAAGCCTTTTTATCCAACGCTTGTTAAGTTTATTACCAGTGCTCCAATTGTTGCTATGGTAATTGAGGGCGAGGATGCTATCTTAGGAATGCGCCAAATAATGGGCAAAACCAATCCTTCTAATGCAGAGGTAGGAACCATTCGTGGAGATTTCTCTCCAGAGATGAGCTTTAATGTTATTCATGGTTCTGATAGTCCAGAAAGCGCAAAGAGAGAAATAGCCATTTATTTTAAACCTGAAGAGATATGTGATAAGTGGCATACCGCTTTTGAGCTACTAAAAGAGAAGATGTCAAAGTAGTAGCCCTTGACCAAAATTGTGCATAAATTTATACTCAATTGCTCAGTGAATACACTAGCGTTAACGAAAATCCCGCTTTAAGCGATATATATGGAGATATACCATGAGTTACAAGGGCAAAAGAACATACCAGCCAAGTAAAGTCAAAAGAAACAGAAAGTTTGGATTCAGAGCACGTATGGCAACCAAGGGTGGCCGTCTTGTATTAGCAAGAAGAAGAGCTAAGGGCAGACATAGTCTCTCCGTCTGTGATGAAAAGAAGCCTTACTAAAAACCAGATAATTAGATTTAAAGCAGATATAGATAATCTATTCAAAGCGGGAAAAAGATATTCTCTTTCCTGCTTTAAGTTATATGTTGTGACCAACAATTTTGGCTACAGCAGAATGATTGTCATTCCTGCTAAACACTATGGTAATTCTGTCCAAAGAAACCTCATTAGGCGTCAGGTAAAAGAAATTTGGCGCCTCAACCAGGAGAAAATCAAAAAAGGACTAGATATGGCCATTGTTGTATACCCTGGCAAAGAACTGGCTTATGAAGAAAAAGAACATACATTGTTTAATCTCTTTGAAAAAGGTAACGCACTAGAAGTCTAGTGGGTTTTTTTCATTTCATAACCATTTCCTCTGCCTCCGATTATTTAGATTTTCAGGAGCCTATAATGGATAGAAATTCTATTTTAGCTATGGTTTTGTGTGTGGTTGTCATTACAGCAGGCATGTTCATTCAAGCAACATTCTTCTCAACGCCAGTCGACACCACAACCACAGACGAAACTCAAACAACAGAGGTCTCAAATTCCAGCGATAAAACCGCTCAGGTGATTACTCCGCTAGCAGATAGCAACTCAACTGACACCTTCCTCTATGAGACCGATATTTTTGAGATAACCTTTGATCCGGTTGGTGCAAGCGTTAAGTCTATGATTATGAAGGATCATGCTAATGCGGATGGACAGCATGTTGATTTGGTATTCAAAGGAGAAAGTGACCACAATGCTTTCTTAATGTACTGGGGAGATGATTTATCAACTCCTGTACTTGATACCTTTGCTTACACGATTGAAGGTTCAAAGATTGTCTTTACCCATGATTACAAAGATGAAAAAGGTAAGGTTTTCACCGTACAAAAGACCTTTGAATTTAAAGACAGTGAATATCTTTTTGCTGTCTCTGTTGATATTATTGGTGATTCTTCCTTCACAGGACTTGCTAGTGGAGATTATGCCTACACAATTGCATATGAACCACAGGTTGGTCCTTCCTTCACGCAAATGAAGAATAATAGTTATGACTACAGAAGAGTCTATACCAATGAATATAAGGACAACGGTAAGACAAAAAAGAGAACTGTTAGTTTCTCAAACGGAAGCTATGAAACTACAAGTAACCTTAAATGGATTAGCCTGACAAGTAAGTATTTCACAGTTATTGCTACACCAGAAAGCAATGTTTCCTATAAGTATTCTGCAAAACAGAGTACAGATGGCGATATTGCTCAGACCAACGGTATTTATCTTTCAAGACCAGCTACAGATTCTTCTTCCAGTGATACCGTTTATTTCTACTGTGGACCGCAGCTTAAGAAGTATCTTGGTTCCTATTACAGCGGAACAGATAACGCTTGGGGCTTAAAAAACCTTAACCTAGATGATGCCATGGAAAGTGGCTCCTGGCTAGGATGGCTTGAGACCATTCTTAAGTGGATGCTTAACCTTCTTTATAAGGTTATTCCAAACTATGGTGTTGGAATAATTCTGCTTACTATTTTGCTTAAATTGCTTTTGTGGCCTCTTTCAAAGAAAAGCACAGAGTCTACAGCAAAGATTGCGGCTTTGAATCCTCAATTGGAGGAGTTGAAGGTTAAATATAAAGACAATCCACAGAAACTTAACCAGGAAACGGCTGATTTGTATAAGCAGGAAGGTATTAACCCAATGGGTGGATGTTTACCAATGCTTATTCAGTTCCCAATTCTCATTGCTTTCTATGGTTTGTTGAATAAGCACTTTGAACTTAGAGGAGCAATGTTTATTCCTGGTTGGATTACTGACCTCTCTGCACCAGAGACAATTTTCACGCTTAGTTTCAACATTCCTTTGTTGGGTTCAGAAATTCACCTACTGCCAATTGTCTACACTGTTAGTATGATTCTCTCAATGAAGATGGCAAATGGTCAGTCAAAGAATTCAGCACAAGGTGGTGGAACAATGGCTTTCATGACCTATGGAATGCCAATTTTGTTCTTCTTCATTCTTTATAGTGCACCATCTGGACTTCTTCTTTACTGGACAATCAGTAACGTTCTCTCAATTGGACAGCAGCTTTATGTTAACAAGGTTGTCAAGAATAGACCTCCAAAAGAGGAAAAGAAAGAAGTAAAGGTGCCTGAAGCAGTAAGAAAGTACCAGGAGAAACTCAAGAAACTTGAGGAAGAAAAGGCTAAAGCTGAAAAGGATGCCTTAAAAAACGCAAAAAAGAATAATAAACAGGGGAAATAAAATGACTAGAGATTTTGAAGGTAGAACGGAGCAGGAAGCCATCAATAAGGCGGTAGAAGAGCTCCATATTGAAAGAGAAGATTTTGATGTTGAGATTCTTGATAATGGAAGAAGAGGTCTTTTTAAGAAGGCTAACGTTAAGATAAGAGTTCACATTGATACTGAAGAAGAGGCAGAGCCAGAACTCCCTGAAGTAACTGAGCAGGAGGAACCTGAAGAAGTTGATTATTCAGAGCCAGAAGAGGCAGAAGAAGAGGAAGAGGTTACTCTTGAGCCTAATGAAGAGCTTGAAAAGCAGGTTTGTGAATTCCTTAAAGGCGTTATTGAGCACATGGGATATAATGCTGAAATTAGTGTCGCTTCAAGAACCGGCAGAAAGGTTAACCTTGTAATTGAAAGCGAAGATTCCAACATTATCATTGGCAGAAAGGGAAAGAACCTTGACGCTCTTCAGGTGCTTGCAAATGTTTTTGCTGGCAAGCTTGATACAGAAAGAAAGATTATTGTTGATGCTGAGGCTTACAGAGTAAGACATGAAGAGCAGATTATTAAGAATGCTTATAAGGTAGCTCAGATTGTTAGAAAAACAGGAAGGAGTCATCTTCTTGAACCTATGAATCCGTATGAAAGAAGACTGGTTCATACTGCTCTTAATGATGTCACAGGTATTGAAACCAAGAGTGAAGGTGAAGGACTTTACAAGCAGGTTCGCATTATCAGCAAAAAGAGAAGATATCATTAAAATTAGTAGATTTTACAAATATTACAAGAAAGGGTCTCCGCTGGAGACCCTCTTTTTTAAGAACTTATACTGAAAGTTCTTTTTCAAGTGAAGCTTTAAGCTCTTCAGATTTTTCTTTAGAAAATTGGGCTCCAGTTTGTTTAATAATCTGACCAGCAAGAGTTGAGGCTATGAGTCCACTCTCATTGATATCAAGACCTTTGCACTGGCCGTAAAGGAAGCCTGCAGCATAGGTATCTCCCGCGCCTGTAGTGTCTACAGGCGTTTCTGGTCCCATTACTGGAATTTCATAGACTACGCGTTTGTGGCTTATGAAAGAGCCTTTCTTGCCATTCTTTACAATTGCTGTTTCACAGAGTTTTCCCATACTCTTGCAACATTCATAAGGATCATAGTTGTCAAACAGCATACGAGCCTCTTCTTTGTTGGCAAAAACAATATCACAACTTTCTTTAATTAGTTCCAGAAAGGAGTCTCTATATCTTCCAACGGCAAAGGGGTCAGCAATATCAAATGATATTTGCACACCGTTTGCTTTTGCTATTTTCATGGCTTTTCTAATGGCTGCTTTCTGACCTTCTGTGTCCCACATGTAGCCTGTGAAGTGGAAGTATTTGGCATGTTTTACTTCTTCTTCGCAGACATCCGCTTCAACGTAGTCTCTGTTCGCACCCAAATATGTGTTCATTGTTCGTTCTGAATCTGGAGTAATTAGTATTATTGAGGAACCAGTTACATTAGAAGAGACAGCAAGATTATCCTTGACGCCTAAAGAAGATAGTCTTTCTTTATAGATAGTTCCGTACTCGTCCTGTCCAACCTTGCCACCTAAGGTAGTTTGAATTCCCAAGGAGGCGAGGGTTATGACGGTATTGGGGCAGGAGCCTCCACAAGAGAAGCGGGGCTCCTTTTTTGTTTTAATAAAATCAGTCAGCTCAAGCCTCTTTTCAAGGGTTATGAGATTCATAGTACCTTTGTAGAGGCCAAGCTTTTCTAGATCCTTATCTTCAACATTGACTATTACATCAATTAGTGGATTGCCAATTCCGTAAACCATGCGGATATTTTAACCCTTTGTGGCCTACAGTTCAATTAAAATTGACAATACAAGGATCATAACCTTCTGGAGCTTCATAGCCCAAAAGTTCAATACAGGTGGTAGCAATGCTGCTGATTCCAAGTCCCTGAGCAAGATCTGTTGAATACTCACCGTTGTAGCAAGGGTCAAAGAGAATGCAAGGTACTGGGTTCAGGCTATGACTTGTTTTTGCTTTTGGTTCACCATTAGTCTTGAGCTGAGGTTCGCCTTTTTTGTTGTGCTCAATCATGTCATCGGCATTACCATGGTCAGCGGTGATGAGAAGAATTCCTCCCGCCTTGCGTACCGCGTCTGCAATTCTGCCAATCTGGAGGTCTAAGCCTTCCATGGAGCAGACAACTGCTTCAAAGACGCCGGTGTGACCTACCATGTCGCCGTTAGGGAAGTTCATTTTGATGAAATCCCACTTGCCACTTTCAATTTCAGAGATGACACGGTCTGCAATTTCTGCACACTTCATCCAAGGACGCTGCTCAAAGGGAACAATGTCTGAAGGTATTTCTACATATTCTTCCAAATCTTCGTCAAATTTGCCGCTCTTGTTGCCGTTAAAGAAGTAGGTGACATGTCCAAATTTCTGAGTTTCAGAGATGGAGAACTGCTTTAAGCCACAGGCACAAAGATATTCTGCCATGGTTCTGTCAATTGCAGGTGGATTTACCAAGAACTGGTGTGGAACATGAAGGTCTCCGTCATACTCCATCATGCCAGCGTATTCAACATTAGGAACGCGCTTTCTATCAAATTCTTTGAGCTCCTTTGCTTCAAAAGCCTTTGTAATTTCAAGAGCTCTGTCGCCTCTGAAATTGAAAAGAATTACGCTGTCATGGTCTTCAATGGTACCAACTGGTTTTCCGTTCTCTGCAATAACAAAGGGTGGAAGATCCTGGTCAATAGCACCTGTTTCCTGGCGGAGAGTTGTGATTGCAACATGTGCATTATCAAAGTACCTTCCTTCTCCCAAAACGTGAGTTTCCCAGCCTTTTTTGACCATGTCCCAGTTTGCGTTATAACGGTCCATTGTGATGACCATTCTTCCACCACCTGAGGCAATTCTACCATCAAATCCGTCTGTTGAGAGATCCTTGAGAAATTTCTCAAAAGGATCAAAATAATCAAGCGCAGAAGTTTCACCAACGTCTCTTCCATCAAGAAGAGCATGAACTCTTACTTTCTTAACACCTTCCTTTTTTGCCTCAACAATCATGTCCATAAGATTTTTGATGTGACTGTGAACGTTTCCATCACTCAAAAGGCCAATAAAGTGAAGGGTGGAGTTGTTATCCTTTGCGTTAGCAATTAACTTTTTCCAGGTTGATCCTTGGAACATTAAGCCACTTTCAATAGAGGAGGCTACAAGTTTTGCTCCCTGTGCAAAAACTCTTCCACAGCCCATTGCGTTATGTCCAACTTCTGAGTTTCCCATGTCTGCATCTGAAGGAAGTCCAACAGCTGTTCCATGAGCCTTAAGCTTTGTCCAAGGGCAGGTAGCAAAGAGCTTGTCTAAATTCTTTGTCATTGCCTGTTTTACGGCATCTCCGTCTTCATACTTTCCAAAGCCAACGCCGTCCATGATGAGAAGGACTACTGGTCCGTTTCTCTTAATCTTTCCAGTTTTAGCAAGTTTTTCAACCATGATTTTTTCCTCGCAAATATGCTTAAAATATAGTGTTTAAGTTAGTTCTGGTCAAAGAGGCTTGGTTGCTTCTTTGAGGTAGTCTAAAGCCTCTTCATCTACCAGGTCACAAAGGACGTCATAGACCCACTGATGATAGCTGTTAACTTCTTCTATTTCTTCTTCTGTGAGCATCTCTTTACAAATGAGGTCTCTCTCGTAAGGACAAGCAGTCAATGTCTCAAAAGTGTAAAATTCTCCAAATTCTGAGGTCATTGCTTCAGTAACGGCTATCAAATTCTCAATTCTAATGCCATGTCTTCCTTCTTTGTAGAGACCTGGTTCGTCACTTACTACCATGCCTTTTTCAAGGGCAACTGGAATGCTCTTTCCAAAGTTGGCAGAGATTCTTTGAGGTCCTTCATGAACGCTGAGTCTAAAGCCAACGCCATGACCTGTCCCGTGAAAGTAATTCATCCCTTTCTGCCACAGGAACTGATGAGCAAGGATATCCAGCTGTACTCCGGTGGTTCCTTTAGGGAAGACCTGAGAACAAAGAGCTAAATGACCTTTAAGCACAAGGGTATAATCTTCTTTTTGTTCCTTGGTTGCTTCTCCAAAGAGAAGAGTTCTTGTGACATCTGTGGTTCCACAGGTGTACTGTCCACCAGAGTCAAGAACCAAAAGACCATTTCCAGTTATTGCCTTATCAGTCTCTTCTGTTGCACTGTAGTGAACAACTGCACCATGATCTCCAAAGCCGGCGATAGTTGAGAAAGATGGACCTAAATAATCTTCTTCAGCAGCTCTTTCATCTTCCAAGGCCTGGGAAATTGTTAACTCAGTGAAATCGTATTCGTTCCTTTTTACCATTGCCAGGAAGTTTACAAGAGCAACTCCATCAAGAATGTGGGCAACTCTCATGCCTTCTAGTTCCGCCTCGTTCTTACAGGCTTTAAAATTGGTGGAATACTCAAGACCTTCCGATACTTTGACGTTTTCTGCCTTATCAAGAGCATTCTTGAGTTTCATATTGATTCTGTCTGGATTGATTCTGACTGTACAGTTCTTAAGTCCTTCAAGAACAGGAACCACCTGGTCGTAGTCAAGTACCTTGTAGAAAGAAGGTTTTACGTTGGTGAAGCGAGTCTTTGGAGTGAAGAGAAGGACGCTGTCTGGACCAATTAAGAGATGGGAGACAAAGACCGGGGTATCGTCAATATCGCGACCTCTGAGGTTTAGTAGCCAGGCAATATCGTCTAGGCTGGAAATAAGAAGATAGTCTTCTTTGTTTTCTTTTGCCTTTTCTCTCATTCGTGCTATTTTATGTTCTGGACTTTCGCCACAAGTTTCATCATCCATTTCTTCTACAGGATATTCTGGCATGGCGGGTCTATTAGTCCAGATTTTGTCTAGAAGATCATCCATTGCCACAATGTTAAGGCCATTGGCTTTGTAGGTGTCCAGTTCTGAGACCATTAACGTCTCTGCAGAAATGCCAATCTTTTCACCCTTCTTAAAGGTGTCTTTTAAGAAAGCCAGAGGGCTGGTGGCTTCTGGTCCGTCAACCTTTTTCATCTTATAGTAGGTGTCTTTGATTTGATCTGCACATTGTACAAAATAACGAGAGTCTACCCAAATTAGAGCATTGTCTTTTGTGATAATTACTGTTCCTGCACTACCGGTGAACCCGCTAATCCATTTTCTGGATTGCCAGCGGTCGCTGACGTACTCGCTCTTGTGAGGGTCTGTTCCGTTAACAATCCAAGCACTGAGCCCGTTTTTCTCCAGCTCTTCTCTAAGAAGATTTACTCTGTCATTTACTTTCATTTATTTTTTCCTCTTTGGCTTTGAATTCTTTTTTACGACTTTGTATATAATGGGCTGGGATTTCTTTGCATAAAGAAGAAAGAAGATTCCGGCAAGAATCATGATAAAACAAAGAATCTGTCCCATGGAAATGTTTAGAAAAGACTTGAATAGGGCAGTTGGTTCCCATTCTTTTCCTAGTTTGATAATAAAGCCTAACTGTTCATCTGGTTCTCTGAAGTATTCAAGAAAGAACCTAACAAGTCCGTAGCCAATAAAATAGGCTCCAGTCACCATACCAGGGCCATGCTTGGTTTTGTTTTTGTTTGCAAGGGGCCTTACGATAAACCAAATTATTAAAAATAGAAAGATGCCTTCAAAGAAGGCTTCATACAACTGAGACGGATGTCTTGGCAGGTTAACCAGGTCTCCTTCTGTGTAGGAAAGACCAATTTTATCAGCTATATCACGTACCCAGGCTATTGTTGTGGAAAAAGAAGGAGCATCAGGGAAAATCATTCCGTAGGAGGTTCCTGTTACTCGGCCCCATAATTCACCATTAATAAAGTTTCCAATTCTTCCAAGCGTGTAGCCTAACGGGATTCCAGCAATTACTGTGTCTGCTAAGTCTAAAAGGGGGTAGTTGTATTTTTTGCTAAACAGCCAGCCTCCAAACAAAGCACCAACAACCCCTCCATGATAGCTCATTCCTGGAAGCCCTATAAAATGTCCGTTCCTGAAGGGCCAGAAGATCATCCACGGATGAGTCCAGTAATAACTGGAACCATCATATATTAAGGTTGAAAATAATCGGGCTCCTAAAAGAAGAAAGCCAATGACGTAGCAGAATAAGTTTAGGGAGAGATCTGAGTCCATGCAATTAAGAGCGCCGCGTTTGCATTGATATCGGAATAGCGCATAGCAAATTGAGAAGGCAAAAACGTACATGAAGGCATACCATCTTACAGGAAGAAAAGATACCACCTGCGGCGAAATCCAATTGGGGAAGTCTACGTACAGCAACATGGTCTGAGTCTACCACAAACACGATTTATGAGAAATATGTTTTTTAGGTGTCGTTTAAGGTTTTCCGTTACGTTCCTCAAAAAATGTTGTATATTGCAGGCATGAAGAGAACATTAGTTTTAGTTTTAGTTTTTGTGGTTGCTCTTGGTAGCATCTTTGCTAATGGTTCAGAAGAGCAGCTTGTTTTTGAGAAACTTCTTAGAAACCAGCAGACTCAGACCAATACCACCACTACTACCAATACCACTTCCACATCAACAAGTAGTAAGGTGACCAAGCAGTACACTAATACGTCTTCTGCTATGAGTTCGCAAATCATTTCTAGAGATATGGAGTCTCTGGAAAGGCTTTATCAGTACGTCAACAAATATTACCTTTATGATATAGACTACGATGCCGTCTATGATGCAATGGCAACCGCTCTGTTTGATGCACTGGAGGATAAGTACACCTATTACATTACCGCGGAGGATTCTGAAGAATACTCTCAAGAGATTTCAGGAGAATATGGAGGTCTTGGAATCTACTTCTCAAAGACTTACACAGAGTATCAGGATGCAGAGGATGAAAGCACGTTGTATTGTAATATAACCCAGGTTTTCTCTAACACACCAAGTTCAAAGGCTGGTCTCAAAGCTGGAGATATGATTACTCATATTAACGGCGAATCTGTTGTTGAGCTGTCAGCCAACGAATGTGCTGCAAAGATGAAGGGAGAAGTTGGGACAACTGTAGATATTACAATCAAGAGAGGTAACTCCTCCTTTACTCTTACACTGACCCGTGCAAAGGTAACGGTTCCAACTGTTGAATACGGAATGCTTGATAATGGGGTTGCTTATCTTAGAATTACAGAGTTTTCTCAGAGTACCCTTAAAGCGGTTGAGGAGGCTTTGGATAGCCTAGAGGATGATGGAATGACCAGTCTTATCATTGATCTTAGAGATAATCCTGGTGGAGATGTTGATGTAACCTTGTCTATTGCAGATCTTTTTATTGACGGAGGAGAACTTCTCTCTGTTTCCTATAAGGATTCAACGCAGAATGTTAACTATGTGGCAAGCAAAGGAACAGAGGTAGATAAGGATGTTAAGATTGCAATTCTTATAAACGAAGGTACTGCCAGTTCTGCTGAGATTTTGTCTTCCACAATGAGAGATAATGGAAGGGCAACCCTCTTTGGTACTACCTCTTACGGAAAGGGCATTATGCAGCAAATTTCTTCCTTTGGTAATGGCTATACCTCCGTTACAATTGCCAGCTTTGTACCACCAAGTGGAAAAGAAATCCACGGTGTTGGCGTAGAGCCAGATGTAGAAGTTGAAGCTATAACCGTTAAGGATGAGGAACTTGAAGCGTATACAACCCTTGTGAATGGAACAGAGATAGAAGACTTTGTTAAGGCAAATCCAGACTTCACTGATGCAAATGTCGCAAAGTTTGTAAGCGAATTCAAAGATACTGGTCTTAGAACGGAAGTTCTTCAGCTTCTAGTGAGAAATGAGTATTACTCAGCAATGGATGCTGAAGACAGACCAATTGCAGATGTCAAATATGACAACGTTTGCAAGGCTGCCTATGAATATCTTACAGGCGCAACAAAGTAATTTGTTCTAGTATGTTTAGGGGTAGGATAGTGTCCTACCCCTTATTTTTTTGCCCTTGTAAGAATTTTGCTATCTTTAGTATTGGAAAAGAAAAAGCGAGTTTTAGTAATCTTTTCTGCACACACTAATGCACAAGTTATGCACAAGCTTTAAGGTGGTTGTTAAAAACTTTTTACAGCAGGTAGTTTTGTATTGTTCCAAGTTTGGTACTAATCAGACAAGTAGTAAAAGATAATTTTTTATAACATAAAGAATTATAGGTTAGATAGGTGTGACAATTTATTCAAAACTTATATAGGTTTTTAAGTAGTTTTTTATAGGTTTCTTTAGATAAAAAAGGAATGTTTTTGCAAAAGTTTTGCACAAGTTATCAACAAGAAGTTTCAAGAATAGTTTGAAGGGCTCCAATTGCGTAAATTGAGGCGGTTTCGCATCTTAATATGTTTGTTTTCAACAAGATAGCTTTAAATCCAGAAGCCAGCAGTAGCTGACACTCTTTGTCTGTGAGCCCACCTTCTGCACCTACGAGTAAGGCAGTAGTGCCCTCAAACGCTCTTGCCGTTGTAAGCAGGTCACTTTGATCTTCTTTAACTTTGCATTGATGAAGTACAAGTCCCAGGGTTTTATTTCCATTTGCTCTTTTTTCTAGGTCTTTGGGAACCTCTTTAAGGTCTATGGGACCTTCCACTGTTGTAGGAACAATAGAACCGCTCTGCTGGATTGCTTCTTTTACAATAGCATCAAATCTTGCAAGTTTAGAACTTTCCTTGCCCTCCATGCTTGCAACACAGTTTTCGCTGTTAACTAAAACAATGGCTTGCACCCCTGTTTCTGTTGCCTTCTTAATGATATCGTCTAACTTTCTTCCTTTGGGTAGACATTGATAGAGAATGATGGGCTTTAATGGTCTATCCTGAGGAAGGGCGTCTGTGTATTCAGTGGCTTCGTTTGAAGGCTTTGTCTCTAAAACGCAAGAGTTCTTATTGATTTGGACTATTGTTAACTCCCAAAGCGCCCCCTTATTGTCCCTGCCCATTAGCTTTTGACCTTCTTTAAGCCGTAAGGCTCTAATGAGATAGTTATATTCCTTTCCTGTTAGAGAAAGAGAGGTTTCTCCTTTAAAAGTTTTAGGCAAGAGAAAAAGACGCATTGTTCCTCCAGGTATTGTTATTATAACCAAAATATTGTGCATTATGCTATGATAAACGGAGGAGGGCAACATGAACGTACCTTTAAGTGAATATCCAAGACCTCAGATGAAAAGAGACAGTTATCTTTGTCTAAATGGACAATGGAACCTGCAGTTTGTTTCTGATGGAAAAGAGGCAAAAACCTACAATATTCTAGTCCCGTACTGTCCTGAGAGTGTTTATAGTGGAGTCCAAAGAACCCTCCAGCCACAGGAAACCATGCGTTACAGCCGGCATGTGACCTTTCCTGGCGGTGTTGACTTTCAAAGAGAAAGGCTTCTTCTGCACTTTGGCGCAGTGGATTACAGAGCCCTTATCTATATCAACGGAGAACAGGTTTTTGAACATACAGGAGGATACTTACCTTTTGAGGTAGAAGTTTCTTCTGCAGATTTTGATTTAGACGTTTTGGTTCAGGATCCTAGTGATACAAAAGAAATTTCAAGAGGAAAACAGAGTAGTGAACCAGGAGGAATTTGGTATCCACCAACAAGCGGAATATGGCAGACGGTGTGGATGGAGAAAGTTCCTAGTGTTTACATTAAGAGCTATAAACTTACTTCAGATTTACAAGGGTTTAATGTTACTGTTCTTATGAAGGATAATTCTGTATGTCCTTTTAAGTTGTCTTTACAGGGAAAGGAATATGAAGGGCAAACGGGAACTAAATTTAGAGTTGATATTCCAGAGGCTCATCTTTGGACTCCAGAAGACCCGTACCTTTATGACTTTGTTATTACTGTTAACCAAGGAGAATTTGAGGATAAGATTGAGGGCTATGTAGGTCTGAGAACCTATGGTGTTGGAAAGGATGAAAAAGGAAACAATGTCCTATTATTGAACAATAAGCCATATTTTCATCATGGACTCTTAGATCAAGGCTATTATAAGGAAGGCTTCTACACACCAAAGTCAGATGAAGATTTTATTAACGACATAAAAACAGCAAAGGATTTGGGCTTTAATACCCTAAGAAAACACATAAAGGTTGAACCTCTTAGGTGGTACTATCATTGCGACCGGCTTGGGATGCTTGTTTGGCAGGATATGGTTTCCGGGGGAGGAAAATATAAAACTTCAACGGTGACTTTCCCTTTGATTATTGGTTCACATCTTAAAGACAATCAATACGAGAAGTTTGCTAGAAAAGACGAGCACGAACGGCAGGTCTGGGAACAAGAGGCCTATACAACAGTAGAACATTTATTTAACGTGGTTTCTCTTGCAATGTGGGTTCCCTTTAATGAAGGCTGGGGTCAGTTTGACAGTGCAAGAATAGTACAAAATATAAAAGCCCTTGATGATAGCAGAACCATTGACCACGCCTCAGGATGGCAGGATCAGATGATAGGTGATTTTAAGAGTTTACATGTTTATTTCAGACCATATAGATTCCATAAGGATAAACTTGGGCGATGCGTTATTCTTACAGAGTTTGGTGGCTATGGCTATGACTCTAATACCACAACCAACAAGAGTTTTATATACAAGAAGCTTAGCTCTAAATTAGAACTTACCAAGGCTATTGTTAAGCTTTATGAAAAACAGATAATTCCTGCTAAGAACAAGGGACTTGCTGCGGCAATATACACGCAGCTTTCAGATGTAGAGCAGGAAACCAATGGGCTTATAACCTATGATAGAAGAGAAGTAAAAGTCTTGCCTAATTCTATTCTTGAGATGTCAAAGAAACTTTTGGAGAAGCCTCTTTAAGGGTCTTGTATATGAATTCTTCAGGAATTCCTCTGCCTTTTGAGGCCTCTTCAAGGGCCTTTGACATTTCTTGAAGTTTAGAAGGCTTCTTCAATAAATCGATAGTTTCTTCTACAAGTTTTTCCGGTTCTTTTTCTGATATTGCTCCACCAAGATTTTTGAAGAAGTTTACGTTGTCGGTTTCAAAGCCCCCAATAAAATTAAGCAGAGCCATTGGAAGATGACAAGCGTAAGCTTCTGAAGTGGATAGTCCCCCTGGTTTTGTAAAAAAGAGGTCAGCTGACTTCATTAGAACAGGAACTTGGTCTGTGAAACCATAGATCTTTACATTTGTTTTTTCTCCATATTTTTGGGAAAGTTCTTCGTAAAGCGTTTCGTTTGAGCCACAAATAACAGAAAGGTAAACATTATCATCAAGACTTTCAAGTAAAAGTTTTGTGGCTTTTGCAAGAGGTCCTCCTCCCATGCTTCCGCCCATAACTAAAAGATGTTTACTTTCTTTAGGTATTCCTAGTTTAATTTTTTCTTCTTCTTTGTTGCAGTTTTGAAAAAGTTCTTTGCTTACAGGAAGTCCACTTGCATAGATTTTCTCCTTTGGAATTCCAAGTTGTACAAAATTCTCAGTAAGACTTTTGTCCGGGATGAAATAAAAATCTATGCTCGTATTTTTGGAGTTTGCACTGCAATCATAGTCTGTTGTTATCTGGCAGGAAATTAGAGGCAGGTTGTATTTTTCCTGAAGGGAAGTGAACATAAGAGCAGCGAAGATATGGGTGCAAATAATTGTGTCATATCCGTTTGCTTCTATTAAGTCATGCAGTTTTGGAACCCCCAAGGATAAGAATTTGAAAAGAAGAGATTTGTTGTTAAAAAGATCGTTTGATTTTTTTTCAATATCTCCTTTGTAATATAAATTCATAATCCAAGGGGCGTGTCTGTAAATAAAAATATGCCCAGAAGCAACTGTTTTTGAAACATCTTCAGAAATTAGAGCCAAACAGTCCTGTTTGTCACATACTTCATTGTGAGCTATGAAGACATCTTGTATTGCTTTGGCGCACGAATTGTGTCCGCCACCAGTATTTGCACTTAAAATTAAAGCTTTCATTTTTTCTCCATTACAGCCTAATTGAGTTTCTTGCTGAGAAGATGGCGTTAGCAGTGAAGCCAATTATCAGCAAAATTGAGCCAACGAGGTTGGCGTATGGTAAGTTAAAAAAGAAAATTGCAAAAGTTCCACCAAGAATGAAGATTGCTGCAAGATGCTTGAAAGTACTTATTCCAGGTGGTTCTGTGAACATAACAATTAAACAGGCAATAAAAGCAGTTGCACTTAAAAGTATAAAAATCCAAAAAGAAGGAAGAGTTAAAAAGAGGTCTTCAACGGAAAGAGGAATTGGCAATAAGAGTCCCATTATTATAGAAGCCGCTACATCAATTCCTTTTATGAGGGAAACTGCTCCATATTCATTGTTCTGATAGTAAAGCGCAGAACTTATGATAGAAAGTAAGAGAAGAAGGACAGAGGTAAGAATTATTCTAGTTTGAACTACAGGAGAAATCATACATAAGCCTGTTAATTCTGTGTAGTTGAAGAATACTCTTGTTTCCGTTAGCGCTGCAGAAATCAAAAATAAATCCATGAAGGCAACTTCTGGAGATTCTCCGGAATACCAGGTCTTGCAGTAAATAAGAGTGAAGGCAAGTAAAGAAAGAGTCCTGACTGCAGACACGGCAAAAGGAAGATATTCAAGGAGGGAGGTTTCTAAGCTGGAGTAGAGCAGAAGAGCACCGTTTATTGAAGCCGTAAGACTTAGCGCCAGTACAGCAAGAAGAATAACGAGAAGCAATATAATTAGTGCCTTGTTTCTCATTTTATACTATGTCCTTCTCCCTAATATTGCAGTCAGCATTTAAATGTACTGCTGTAAAACTTGTTCCAAGTCCGGCAAGAAGAGTATCAAACAAGAGGGCAACTCCGTTCATCATTGGAAGAACTCCCAAGATAGAAACAGCCATGGTAGAAGCAGAAGAGTTAATTAAGTTCATTGCCATTGCAGAGCAGAAAAGAACTTCATAGCCGGCATGTAGACAACTAACAAAACTTACTATTGTACAGGCGAGGGCAATTGTAATGACTTCTGTTGTGGTAGGCATTCTGCCACTTACAGCCATAACTAAAGAGCAAGAGCAGAGAGTTCCCACCATTGCACTTCCACCCTTTGTAATAACGCTGTGTAATGGAAGGGCGGTTGAAACTACGCGCTTTTGAATTCCTAAATTAATGCGGCAGTCAGTGTAAAGAGCAGGCAGACTGAACATGTAGTTCACGGAGAAGAAGGATGCCGTAGCGGCTGAAAATAGCCTTCTAATTTGTGTGTACGGATTTCTCTTAAAACCAGTCGCAATGGCGTAAATCAGTGGAAGCAGAACTAAAAGCGTTGTAAAACCTACAATGCAGAACATTACAACCCAGCGCCAGGAATGGAAGATGGTTCTATCTGACCATAAGGTCTCATACCAGGTTCCTGAAATAAAGAAAATCCCAATCCACATTAGTTGAGAAATCTTTTTGACTAGTCTGAACATTACTTCACTAAAAGAATTTAAAACAATGTAGGAAGGGCGAATTACCTCTGTAGTTGGTCTTAAGGCATAGCCCATAACCAAGGCTACCAAAATGATAGGAATTAGACAGTCACTGGATTTGATTAAATTTAAGAACAAGTTTACTGAGAGAGGGTTGGCAGCGCTCAATTTAGTCAAAGTTGATTGGGACAACACGGAGACTAATTGCGCTGCGTTTTCTGCTGTTGCTGAAGAGGTTGAGGTTGAAGGGAAAGCAACTGGAAACACGGTAAATAGTAAGGCTGCTGCAACAGAAAGTAGGAAGGAAGTTAAAAGGCTCCAGAAGATGGTGGAGAGCCAGACAAAACCGTTGGCCCCCTTTTTTCTTGTTAATGAGGCGGTGCCTGATGTCATTGTGACAAGAACAAGAGGGAATACCATAAAGATTCCCATTTTTAGAGTCACATTTGCCATAAAGTTCATTGCACTGTAAAAAAATGAACTTTCTTTAAAATTCACCTGAAAGGCCAGCCCCATAGCAGCGGCTGCAAGATATGTCAACCAAGTCTTCATATCCCATAATTATATTTACAAGTGAGTGTAGTTGTCTAGACGTTGCCAAAAATACAGAAAAACTAACAGGCTTACTTTACAAGATTATCCAGCCTGTAATTGGCCTTTGAACTTTTGGTCAACCATTGGTCTAGCTCTGCTTCAGCTTCATCTATGCAACTTTGAGCAAGTTTTCCATTATTGATGCTTTTATCTGCAAAGGTCTTAGAAAGAATGTTGAGATATAAGCATTCTTGGAAGGCCTCGCCTCTGTACCAACGTACTCCTTGGTATTCATTACAACCAATTAGGATTTGGAAAATTTTGTTCTCCAACAGGTCTTCCATAGCTTTAGGGGCAGAGCAGGTTAAAATTGCACAACGAAGCGCCATGGTTGGCTGAACTTCAAAGAGTCTGTCAAACTGGAGAGTTTTTGCAATGTTGAACATTTCTTCAAGGCTTGAGCTGTCTGAATGCAGGAAGGGCATTTCAAGGAAGGCTGCTGAAACTACCATTGCAAGGCTGTCTTCTAAAATTAGGTTTGCATTTTGGAAGGGTTTAGTTTTTCCAATAACCTCAAGGTCGTTGATCATTGCTAAGATGGTTTGAGCCTTCATTCTCTTTGGATGAAGTCCTAGTTTTTCAAAAAGACCATTTAGCTCTTCCATGTAGGTGTAACAGGTTCCTAGGGTTTGCATTATCCCTTTCTTATTTGCATTGGAAGCAGATCCGTTAAGAAGAGTCTTTAAGTCCTTTACAAATTTCTGATTTTTGATGGACTCTACGGCATCAAAGAAGGGTTCCAGATAAAGCAATTTCATCTCGTAATCCAGGTCTGCCATTCCTCTATTGCCCATCTTTTCATAGAGTTTTTGATAAATGCCATCAATGTCCTCAATCTCATATATGTTGGTAAAAATTTTGGTCTGATAGCCGTTTAAGGACACTGTTAGGCCTTCTTCATAGAGTTTTACAGAAGGCATCAGATAATAAAGTCCGTCATTAAAGTTCTTATAAATTACGTATCTGCGAACTCCTCTGGAAAGGCGTAAACTCTTAGCAATAGAGATGGTCTCCATTCTTCTTTCTTCTCCGTTTCTAACCAGCTTTGGAGAGGATTCAGTAATGATTCCATCAACGTGTTCATATTGGTTGTTGTAAAGAACTAGAGCCATTTGCTGATCATTGCCATTTGTGTAGGCAAAGACAGATTCTGCAATACTGCCATCACTTTTTCTTACATCAAAAAGCTGGAAATATTTGGATTCAGAGAATAAGGTTCTCATCTTCAAAAGAGGGAAGATCTTTCGTTTGTGTTCTTCTATAAGTCTTTCGTTTGGTTTCTCATCCCAGTAGGCTCTCTGATATTCCATGCCATACTTTTCTCTGAAGCCTTCAATTTGTCCGTGTCCAAACATTGGAAGACCAGGCATTGTGGCTAGTAGAGTACAAGCACCAAAATATTTATCAGAGTCACCAAACTGGGCAATGGCGGTGTCTTCGTCTGGGTTATTCATGAAGTTTACATAACGCTTAAGAATTTCAGGATCAAAGGCAAGAGTTGCCTTTATCATGTCTCTGTACTTTTCATTGTCTTGGTTTTTAATCATGTGCATGAAGGCACTGTTGTAGACTCTGTGCATTCCAAGAGTTCTGACAAAGTAGCTTTCCATCATCCAGAAGGCTTCTGCAATAAGTAGTGTATCTGGTAGCTCCTGTGAGATTCTGTCTACTACTTCTCTCCAAAATTCGTTAGGAATTCTGTGATTAAATTCTTCTTCAGACATCTCATAAGGAATTCTTCCTGCAATATCTCCACCGGTGCCTGGTTTTGGATACCAAAGTCTCTGAATATGCTTTTTTGCAAGGGTCATTGCCGCGTCAAATCTAATGATATGGAAGTTTCTTGCAACTTCAAGAATTTGCTGAATGACAGCCTCTCGTGCCGTTGGATTAAGAAAATCTATTTGTGCAGTGTCATTCCAGGGCATTGTTGTTCCATCATTACCGTGGAAGATATAGGAAATCTTTCCCGTATTATTGTCCTTTCGCTGGAAGGTAACTGCAGCGTCTGTTTGATTGTAATAATGATCTTCCAACCTAATATCAACAGCAGGGTTGTCCGATAAATTAGGACCGCTGAAGGTGTAGGAAGGGAAAGGGGGATAATCTTGTTGCATAAAGTAATCGCTATGGTTCATCATCCAGTCACTATCAATGCCTGTGTGGTTTGGCACCATGTCACTGGCTAGTCTTATACCTCTGTCCCAACATCTCTTCTTGAGGTTATTGAGAGCTTGCCAGCCTCCCATCCTGGAAGAGATTTCATAACCCTTAAGCGAGTAGGCGGAAGCTTCTGCATCTGGATTTCCACATAGAATTTTGATTTTCTTAGAGGCTACACTTCTTTCCCAAAGACCAATTAACCACAGGGCATTAAAGCCGTTATTTTTTAGGTTATCTAATTCCTCGTCAGGAATTTGATCAAGTCTTGAAATGTCCCGCTGATACTTCTTTGTAAGTTGATCCAGCCAAACAAGAGTGCTTTTTGCCATCATAACAACGTTTGGCATCCAGTTTTTATCGGGAGTGAACATCTCGTAATCCGTATCTTCCTGTTTGAAATCTGGAACTTCAATTGGACCAGGACCCCCACCTGCAAAATGAGGCTTTGTTTCTTCTCTAAGATAATCTTTTGCCTTGGTTAATAGAGAAGTGAGTTCTGCAGGAAGTAATAAATCCCAATGTTCAGCAATATACTCTAACTGCTTAAGAAGAGAATCTGGAAAAAGCCTTGCGGGCATTGTTAGGAAGGAGAACAAATCGTCAGCGTTTTCAGTATTTTCTGTAAAATTGGTACCTCTTAAATAGCTGCCCATCATTGCAATTACTGCTTTGGTTCCCTGTGGAAATTCCAAGTCATTTTGCCTGAGCATGTCTCCAGTGGCATTAATTATGGCTGGGTTTGCTTCTAATACCTGATGAACAAAGAAGGCTCTAGCCATCTCATCAAAGGAATCAAATCTTGCTTCTGTAAGCTTAGAAGGGAACATTCTGCTATAGAAACTAAGAACTTCCTTACAGGCGTCATTTTTTTCTGAAAGTACTCTTATTCTGGAGAAGGGATCTGAGTCTGTTCCTCTTAGATACGCAGAGATTACCGTCTGGTAAACCAAATGCAGAACAGCACAAATGTGTACACTTGCTGCCGATAACGGTCTTCCATGGGTCTCATTATAGGTAAAGGTTACCTCCTGAGCTTGTCTGTACATCTCATTAATTTTATTTGTGGTTTCAAATAAAGGTGCCTCGTAGGACATTTCTGTTCTGCTTGCTTTTGAAATTCTGAAATCTCTGTTTTTCATTATTTAATTCCTTGTTGGATAAACTGGTTCATAAATTCTACCGCTTTATCCATTACCACGGATATTGAATTCTCCTCTAGTGGAGAAAATCTTCCCAAAACGAAATCTGCAACCTGAATAGGGGCTGGAGGTCTTCCAATTCCTATTCTTAGTCTGCAGAAACTATCGGTTCCCAAGTGAGTCTTAACGGACTTAAGTCCATTATGACCTCCCAGGCCTCCCCCTTGCTGCATTTTGACAGTCCCAAAGGGCAATTCTATATCGTCATGTACAACTAGTACAGAGTTCACATCAAGATTAAAGAATTTTGAGGCTTCCTGGACTGCAATTCCACTTTCATTCATGAAGGTTTGTGGTTTAAGAAGTATCAGATTGCCCTCTTTCAGATATAGCGAATGGAACTTAGTCAGCCAATTCTGACTTGTGCCGTTTTTAGCTGAAAAAGCATCACATACCCTCCAGCCTGCATTATGCCGAGTGTGTTTATATTGCACTCCCGGATTTCCTAGAAAGACAATCATTTTAGGCATACTTAAACTATAAACCTATCTTGGGGGCAACGCAAGTTGACAATGAGAAAGGAAGACAAAATAATCGGGATATAAAGGAGGCGGGTATGGCACTAGCTAGACCGTTTGAGAAGTGTGCGTTGGTCATTGGAGTTCTCTCCACAGCAGAGGATAGAAGGGAGCAGCTTTTTGCCCAGTTGGAGGCGAAATTTGGTAAGATTGCCCTTGCAAGTCCAGTTATGGCCTTTCCTTACACCAATTACTACGACGGGGAGATGGGAGGGCATCCAGTCCGATACCTCTTGCTTTTTGATGCCTTGATTGACCCTTCCACGCTAGCTGCAATCAAGACGTGGACAAATGCGCTTGAGCTGGAATATGCCAACCCAAAGGCAGAGGCGCAAGGCAGAAAAATTAATCTTGACCCCGGAATTCTTTCGCTTTCCAGCTTTATTCTCGCCACCTGTAAGGACCGCTCGCACCGCATTCCCCTTCAAGCTGGCATTTACGCGGAAACCACACTTATTTTTCAAGATAAGGACTTTCAACGCCTTCCCTGGTCTTATGCCGATTACAGTAGCGATGAGGTGAAGGCTATTTTGCGTTCTTTCAGAGATTTTTACAGAAAAAAACTAAAATCAGAAAAAATGAAATGAAAATGCAAATTTTTTTGTATTCATTTATATGAGACAAAAAAGTTGGATTTTAGTTTTTATTTTGTGTGGATTGGTGGTTTTCTCTTCGTGTTCAGATATTAAACCAGAAAGAACCGTCGCTATTCAGATTCCACAGCATCCGTGGGAAACGGAGGATACAAAGCTTTGGTATTCCCTCAAATGGACCAGTGGGAGTGAAATTAATGTCTTGCATCTTTCAAAGAAAGAGCGAGAGGTTTCTATAACAATTCCTGCGGGTGAAAGTGTATTTGTATGTGCTTTTCCTCTAGGAAACATGAGACCATTTGGCGCTGTAATTACACCTTTTGATAATTCAAAGGTTTTTATTCTGAATCAAAATGATGGGATTTTTGCGCAACTTTTTATGGATTCTGACCGCGCTGCTGTGGCAGGAATTAACTATCCGTTATTGAGAGAGTATGCGCTTGAGGTCTCTTTTGACTTTAGGTATTTAGATAAAACAAAACTTCTAAAAGATTCCTTGAACGGGAATTTAAATAAATCCTCCTTGAGGGCTGTAGAGTCAAACAATGTCCTATCTTTTGCAATACCCAATGGTTTTTGGGTAAGTGAATCGGGTTTAGACCATAATATTCTAACTATGGATGGAACAACGGGAACGTTGAATTTACCAGAGGGAGTGCACCGATATTACAATCATACGCTGGAGAGGGAACTGGTTGTGGTGGTGGATTCTGATGGGAAAACTTTCCATTACATAAAAATTGGGCTGGTATAGTGAGGTTTTCAAAACCTCAGTAATTACATTTAATTTTTCGCTACTTATCATAATTTTGTATTACTGTTATCAAAAAAAGGTATTTCACAAAATTTCTATGAATTGATAGCGTAAGACCAAACTAGAATGCTTACTATTATCCTGGTTTTGAAAAGACAAAGGCTCTTTTCTTTTTTGTTCTATCCGGAGCGGGCTTGTTTTTTGGCGTTGCCAACAACCGCTCTATTTTTTTAGTTTAGAGGTTTAAAACTTCTTTAGGCAAAAAAATACAGGGGCTAGGTTATACGCTCTGCGTTTAGATTTTACTACTGGTGTTTAGTACATCGTAGACGGGTTTAGAGTACTGAGTTTTTAAACGCAAAGCAAACCGTTCTAGACCCCTGTGCTTGAACTTTAACGCATAATTTTAATTTTCATAAAGTGTTATTTTTGTCCTTGTTGCGTTTCTTAACCAAAAAGGCAAAAGTTTAGTCTATTTCTTTACCGTTCTTGCTATTTATTCCAACGTCCGCCCATTTTGTCTCTAAACTCTTCGTGTTCTTTTAGGTAGGGATCCTTGTCTCCACAAATGGTATAATCACAAAAATCCCCCTTTCCTAGGGTTGTTGTTCTGACGAGTTTGGCATGAATTACTTCCATGGCTGCATAATCTACATTGCAAAGAGCAGGAAGAATATCCAGTAAATCATGCTCTCTAGCAAACTGTGCAACAGGGCAGGCGGTAAACCTATACCTAATAGGTTCGCCTTCTTTGTAAGGCTCCACTTTCATCTTATAATCTTGCCATTTATCACAACGGGCTTTTGAAGTAGAAAAGGCTTTATACATGAGTTTTTTGAAAAATTTCTTATTGCAATCAACAAACTTCAATTTATTAAAGGTCCCCAAGAAAATGTCCCCGTACATTTTTTCAATCTCTTCAAAAGAGGTCACTTCCTTACATACCACATAATAGGCAAACATCATAAGATTGTCATAGGTGCCACCTAAACCATTATGAAAATTCTTTTTACCACCAAGGTCTGTTCTGAAATCCTTTAAGAAATCCACAAACTGAAGTTGAACTTTGGTAAAAACCGCTTCTCTTTGTTCTGGTGAATAATGAAGAGCAAGGTGTTCTTTAATCTTCTTTTTACACTGTTTTGAATAAAGCACATGACAATTTCTGTCAAATAGTAGGTCTTTGTCTTTCATGTCTATATGTTAGACATCTCTAACTACAAAATCAAGAGGCAAGTTCTCTATAAATATTTCTTGAAGGGCGAGCTGGTTAGTGCTAGCATAGACTTCGTGGCTATACCACAAAAGGAGTTATTATGAAGGGAACTATTAAGAAATCCTTTATACTTCTAGGAATTCTGTTGGTTGTTCTCTTTTGCTGTATGATTATAGCAAATCAGATTCAAACAGATTTTGGAAGCATAGATATTACAGAAGGTTGGATTGTAACCGACATTGGCAATTTAAAGTACAAACTTTATACACCAAAAACGGCAACCACAACAAATAAAGCACCAGGGGTTTTATTGTTACACGGTTACCAGAATGACCACGAAACCTGTGCAGCGTATGCAATTGAACTTGCTAGAAGAGGTGCTGTAGTTCTTGCCCTGGACGAATATGGGCATGGCTCAAGTACAGCAGGATTGGTTAATAGGGGTTATGTAAATCATAAGGTTACCGTTAATTACGGCGAAGACAGTGTTGAAGCTGGAACCTTTAAAACTATTGGTGGACAAACTAGATACAAGGTTATGATGAACTTCTCCAACCTTAGTTTTTTTGATGATCATTACACCACTGACAGTGATGGCAATGTTCTTACGGATAGTTCTGCGGGTGGAAATTATGCCTATGCGGTTTTGGCTGCTATGGACAACGTAGATTCTTCTAGATTAGCAATTTCTGGACATTCTATGGGAACCTGGTCTAGCTGGTCTGTTGCAGCTGAATACTCTGGAACGGACATTGCTCCTAAGGCAATTGTGCTACAGTGTGGGGAACTCTTTAGAGAGTCTGCCTATGACAGTGCAAATATTAAGTTCAACAACGTACTTCTGCTTCAGGCAAAGTACGATGAATTTAGTTACTTCAGAGATTATAAAAACGTAGTTGATGACAACCTCCTAAAGAGTGATCTTAGAACAGAATTTTTAGGTTGTACGGCAGAGGAAGCCAAGTGGGATACCACTTACGGCTCCTTCAGCGACGGCAGTGCTAGAAGAATTGAGCTCTTAATGACCAACCACAGACTTACAACCCACAATACTCATGGGTTGGCAACTGCTATTGAATGGGTTAACAGTGCAATTGGTCTTGATACCTGTCTTGGTGCGTATGACCAGGTTGCAATGCTTAAGGAAGTTTTAGTCCTAGTTGCTATGCTCTGTGCTGTATTTAGCACCCTTCCGTTGATGAATCTCCTGTTGGAGGTTTCGTTCTTTAAGACGGTAAAGCAACCGCTTCCTTCAAAAGAAGGCGTAAAGACTAACAAGAAGTGGTGGATTGGTGCAATTATCACAATGCTCATTGCTGCAAGTACCTATCCGTTTATGACCCAACTAGGGCATGGACTTCTTCCGCTGCCTGAGAATATCTTTAGGATGACTGTGGGAAACGGTTTCTTGAGTTGGTATCTTATTCTGATTGTCATCATGGTAATTACAAGCGCAGTTGCCTTAAAGAAAGGCAAGAAAAAGGGCCTTACGGACCGCTGGCAGAATATGGGGCTTGCTATTGCTGAAAATCCAAACAAAATGAGTTGGGTTCTACTTGGAAAATCCTGCCTGCTGGTGCTTTGTCTGATTCTCTATATGTACCTTCTTCTTGTTATTTGTGAGAAGGCCTTCCTGCTTGACTTTAGATTTATTTGGCCGTTCTTTAAGACCTTTGATTGTGCACGTCTTGGACAATTCTGTGTTTACATTCCAATTTTTGCTTTATTCTTCATTCTTAATAACAGCAAGATTATGGCTTCCAGTAGATGCCAGGCAACATACCTTGAAGGGGCAAAAGGTTTCTGGGGATCCTGGTGGCGCAATGCTCTTATGATGGTAGGTGGAATTCTCATTATTGTTTTACTTGAGTACATTCCTTTCTTTATGAACATTGCTCCAGGCGCGGATTTGCTCTTTGGTTCTACCTTTGGTGGTCCGTTTATGTCTTTGTTGATTCTATTTGCTCCTCAGGTTTTGGTTTTCAGCCTTCTTGGAACCTATGCTTATAGAAAAACTGGTAATGTCTATACAGGTGCTCTGCTTATTGCAACAATGGCCTGCTGGATTGTAACCGGTGGCTCATCAATGATGTGATGCATCAGTTTTTCACAGTTTAATACAGAAGGGGCTGTAACAAAAGTCAGGTTTTCTGACAGAGCGTTACAGCCCCTTTTTTAGAGCAATACAGTTCAAGTTATCTTTTGTTTTGTATTGTAAAATGTTAATATTTAATATAAGAGGGGCAAAAGCATGGCAGATCTTGCGAATCAGGAAAAACAATTAGATCTTTCTTTCTTTAATAAGGCTAATAACTTTTTAAACAAGCAAATGCCACTAATGACACCTCTTGCTGTTATACTTGGGCTTCTACTTGGTTCTCACGTTTCTTGGATGAAACCTGCTGTTAACTGGCTTTTTGGAATAATGACTTTCTTTGGTGCCATGAAGATTAGCGTTAAAGAAGTTGGGGATTCTCTAAAGAAGCCAACGTTTCTTCTTGCCTTTGCCTTGAGCAGTTATATTCTTATGCCACTGGTTGCCTATGCAATTTCTCATATTTTCTTTAACGGAAACAAAGAAATAATTAGCGGTTATATTTTGCTCAGAGCAACTCCAACTGCTGTTGTAAGTACTGTTTGGACAACTATTTACTGTGGAAGTTTAGCTGCTTCAATTACTGTTTTAATTTTAGACTCTTTCCTTTCTCCCATATTAACCCCCTTTATTCTTAGGCTTTACACTGGTGAAGCCATTGCTGTGGATTCTATGGGAATGATGAAATCTTTGCTTTTTATGGTGCTGATTCCTTCTTTCCTGGGCTTGATTGCAAATCATTTCTATTCTCATCAGATCAAAAGGCTATGGGCTCCTGTAACAAACCCAATATCCAAGTTGCTAATTTTTGTTGTTATTATAATTAACACTTCGCAGCAAGCAACCTCAATTATTGCAAAGGCTTCTTGGCAATATTTATTAATTGGTCTTGGAAATATGCTCATGGTTGTAATTGGTTTCTCTCTTGGTTTCTTCTGCTCACGACTTATGCGGTTAGATAGAGAAAAAACAATTTCTATGACTTTCTCTGTCTCAATGAGAAATACAAGTGCAGCCTTGGTTCTTGCAATAGCTTTCCTTCCTGCTGCAGCCTCCTTACCTTGTATCTTTGGAATAGTTTTCCAACAGTTCATGGCGGCAATGATGAGCAAACTTTACTTTGAACATATTATGCCTGTAAGTTCAACTAAGGAAAATCCTTAACCAGTTCTTATCCAAATTCGTTTAATGCTTAATTGAACCGTTCTCAAGGCTTTGTTAGAATTGTTATTGGTGGGACGGGGAATAATTACACACAAATAATGAATGTATATGTCTCATTTGCAGAAAAAAATGTGTAGCGAAAAGCTAAGAAGTTAGGAGAAATACCTGTGAAAAAAAGAGGTCTGACAATCATAGTGTTACTGGCGGTTTGCATAATGTCTCTGCTTGTGCGTTGCATTAGCGAAGAAAATGCTGAGGTTACGATACAATCTACAGAACATGAACCAATCACTCTTATGGATGCACAGCGCGACTATTCTGGTTTAATTGAACTAGTTCATGAGAAATATCCAGAAATTAATATTGAAATTGTCCCTTACCGGGGACGTAATATGTCTGCCTACTGTAAACAGCAGCTTGAAACAGGCATTATGCCAGATATTTACTCTACAACCCAGGCTTGGGATGGAGAAATCCAAAAGGAAAACCTTATTGATTTAAGCCAGTATGCCGTGACAGAGCTATACAATGATGCAAGGCTTTCTGAATATATTGTGGACGGAGGAGTTTATCTTCTCCCATTTGACTTCTCAATTACAGGTTACTTGTGCAACAAATCTTTGTTGGAGCGAAATGGGATAGCACTTCCAACCAGTTTTGCTCAGCTTAGGGATGAGACAATTCCCGCTCTTAAGGAAAAAGGCATCAATGTTTCCACTTGTTTGCTAGATTTACCAGGTTCAGGTTTCAACTATTTCTTTAATGCCTGTGCTGGCGATTTTATGAATTTAATCAAAGGCAGGAAATGGCGTCAGGCTTTTAGTAATACTGACAGTGACACCTATGCTTGCGATAATGAAAATCTGCTGAACTGTCTAGAGTTTTTTCAGCAATGGATTGACTGCGGCATGCTGAACTATAATGAAGAAAGTGGTAGTTTTTCTGACGTCCTTGGAAAATTTTTGGAAGGAAATACCGCTTTTTTGATTGGCACGGTCAGTCAGTTTACTCAGTACAAAGACGGAACAGGAGACCAATATGTATTAATGCCATGGCTTTCAGAAAATGGCGAAAATAATACCTACATCACAAGTCCTACCCGTTTTTATGGGTTAAGTAAGGAACTTCTTGAATCTGGCAACGAGCAAAAGTTAGAGGATGCTCTGCACGTGCTGGAAGTACTTTCTACAACTGAATGTTATTATGCGCTTAATGGTGTCAGTACTACCAATTTGTGTTCTATAAAAGATTTTTCCATTTCCTCAGACTCTCCATATTTTGAGGCTTCTAAAATGGTAAATCAGGGTTATGCAATGAACTTGATTTACACCGGTTGGGATGGCTATCTTGCTTCTTTTGGAAATGCTGTTTTAAGTTGGATTAAGGGAGAAACCACAGGACAGGAAGCGCTTGCAGTATTAGACAGTACCAAAAAAGCTTTAAAGGAATCAGGTGTAACTGTTTATGCAATGGCAACAGAAGAGTTGGATACGGTTCAGGCGGCTCAATTGTCAGGGCAAATGTTTATGGAGGCCACCGGTGCAGATGCAGCCTTGATTTCTTATAATGTGTACAGTCCAAAGATTACTGCTCTTATGGAAAATAGCTATGGTGCAAATGGGTCTATTCTACCTGGTCCAATGACAGAAGAGTATATTACCATCTTCTTGCCTACTGGTTGGTCTGATAAGTTGCAAACTATAGAACGTACTGGTCGTGAAATAAAGGAAATGGCGGCAAAGGGAGCGGATACACGTAATACGGGCTTCTATTATCCGTATGTATTTATGACCGCTAATGGACAGCCGTTGGAGGATGATTCAACGTATACTGTGGTAATATGTGGACATACTAGAAGTGAAAGAGCAACGCTTGGTCTCAAAGACACAGGCATTGTAGGCCTAGATGCTGCCAAAGAGTATTTGCTGAAGGTAGGGGAAGTTTCTTCCAAGACTTTGGATGCTTCCTTGGTTCAGTCCGTAGGCATTGTAACGGAGTAGTAAAGAATGAAAGATGCGCAGCGAAATATGCACAGTCTCTACAGAGGAACTTTGGCCGCAGTATTCTGCGGTCTGGTTGTGCTATTTGTCTGCGTAGCTATATTTCTGTTATATAGGTACACAACGGAGCAGGTCTATCAAGAATCTGTGAACCAACTTAACGAGATTAGTAAACAGCTTTTTGAAAAGTTAGATGTTCAGATTGAAAATCAGTGGGGATATCTGGAAAAACTAAACGCCAAACTTTCGCAGTCAGAAACTATAACTGGGCAAGAGCTTGTGACATATATTGCACAGTTTGAAGAAGGTCTTGCTCCTATCAATAAACAGATAAAATTCCGAGTTATAACGGATGATGGACATTTCTATACAGATGAAGGCCGCCAGGGAGTTTGGACTTGGCTTGATGAAATTAATGGCTTACCACGGCAAAGTTTTCTGATTTCCAACTGGCTTGAAGATGAAGTCTATATGGCTTTTGTTATTTCAATGCCCCAAACCGTTACAATAGAGGGGCATAGGATTGAATATCTGGTGCTACTGCGCTCCATGACAGATATGCAGCCCTTTTTTCATTCCAGCGCCTTCTCTGACAAGAATGTGGCATATATTGTTAACAAGGATGGCTTTGTTCTCTCTGCAGATGGCTCTCTTGAAGGAATAGACTGTGAAGGGAAAAACGCGTTCCGTAAAATGGAGGAACAAATATTTCCGCATGTAGACAGTTTTTCTGCTGTTTTAGACAAAGGAAAACTTTCAGAACTTGTCTGCACGGATGTTATTATCAAGGAACAAAAATACTACCTAGTCTATAACCGCATTGCAAACTACGATTGGGCTATATTATTACTCATATCTTCCCAAGATGTTGCTGTCAGTGCGGCTCAAATGGTTTCTTCCATTTATAAGGTATTCACTACCTTTCTTTGTATGATTCTTTTGCTTCTTGTGGTAGGCACTCTATTCCTGTCAAGAATTCAGCGAGACAGGAAAATAATAAACGTGCAGGAAAACGCTCGTAAAAAACTGGAGACCGCACAGAAGGAAACTGAGAAGGCTCTGGAGATTGCAAAGAAGGCAACGGTTGCAAAGAGCCAGTTCTTGTCTAATATGTCTCATGATATTCGTACTCCTATGAACGCTATTATGGGAGTGACGAGTCTGATGGAACATGAAGTTGAGAACCCAGAAATGCTTCGTTATTATATTCAGAAGCTCAGACAGTCTGGAAGTTATATGCTGGGGCTGATTAACGATGTCCTTGATATGAGTAAGATTGAAGCGGGGGATGTTCATCTTAATCTTGCACCACTTAAACTTGCGGAGCAAGTGGGTCAGGTTGAGAGTATCATTCGCTCTCAATGTAACGAGAAGGGGCAGGAATTTACTGTCTCCGTGAGAGAAATTTCCCATGAATACCTAATTGGAGACAGTATTAGGTGCCGTCAAATTTTCTTAAACTTACTCACAAATGCTGTCAAGTACACTCCTTCTGGTGGTTCAATTCGCTTTGAAATTGAAGAGAGACCTTGTGCTCTTGCAGACCATGCAACAATTTTTACTTCCGTTATAGATAATGGTCATGGCATGAAGGCTGATTTCCTAGAGCATCTCTTTGAGCCTTTTACCAGAGAAGTTAACTCTGTTACCAACAAAATACAGGGCACGGGACTTGGTATGAGCATTACCAAGAGTCTTGTTGATCTCATGGGGGGCTCTATAACGGTGCAGAGCGAACCGGAGAAGGGGAGTCGTTTTGATGTGCTTCTTACCATGCCAATTGACAAGACAGTGGAGTATCCAACCACTGTTAGAAGTATGGTTCTAATTTCTAGTGAAGAAATGCTTGTGAACAATATAAAGGCTGCACTAAAAGAGACTTCTGTAGCCCTTAGTGTGGTGCCTTCTTTGGAGGAGGCGGTTTCCCTTGTGAAAGAAAAGGTCGTGGAGGCTGTTGTCCTGTCTGGCTACACAGAGGTGGAAAAACTGACTGAGGCAGTAGAACGGCTTCGTCAGGTAGCAATAGATCCGGTACTAATCTTCTGTTGTGATTATGAACATCCAGAAAGTATGCGAAAAACACTGGCGGGTAGTGGTGTAGACGGGGTAATTGCACGTCCTTTCTTCTTTGAAAATCTAGTCATTGCAATTCATTCTGCGCTTGAAGAAGAAGCTATTGTGAAACATGGACTTCAATACTCGGCCTTGAATGGTAAACGTTTCCTATGTGCTGAAGATAATTCTCTTAATGCTGAGATTCTTGAGGCGCTTTTGAGTATGCATAACGCTTCTTGTACAATTTGCAGCAATGGAGAAGAGCTTGTGAAGACCTTTGCAAATGTAAAGCCAGGTGATTATGATGCAATCCTCATGGATGTACAAATGCCTAAAATGAATGGATTAGAGGCTACCCGGGTTATTCGTAAAGGTGAAAATCCACTAGGTAGAATTATTCCTATTGTAGCAATGACAGCCAATGCCTTTAGTTCTGATGTAGAAGAATGCTACAAGGCTGGTATGGATGCCCATTTAGCAAAACCCCTAGATATGACTACAATGGAGCGAACAATACAGTTGCTTTTAGATGAAAAGCAAGGGGGGGGGGGAAGACTCTATGGAGAGTTTGACAAAAAAGAAAAAGGAGGCTCAGTATGAGTAATTTAGAAGAATTTTATGCATCTATTGGATCCGATGCTACAGAGGTTATACGTCGTTTAGGTGGGAATCCCACTTTAATCTTTAGATTTTTGCCAATGTTTTTGTCTGATACTAGCTATAATGAACTTTGTACTGCCCTTGATAGTAATAACACAGAAGCGGCGTTTCGTGCAGCACACAAGCTCAAAGGCGTTAGCGGAACACTTGGTTTTCAGAAACTTTTTGAGCTGGCTTCTTCAGTGACAGAGCTGCTACGCGGTGGCGCACTAAAAGAGGCGCAGGCTGCTAAACCTGCACTTGATTTGGAGTACGAAAAAGTGCTTGAAGGGCTGAAGGGACTAAATCTTTCAGCAAATTAAAGAGATTTTTGCAAAAACCTCTAAAAACCTAAAATTTTTTCTTGACTTTGTAACTTGTTGACCCCATATTTGTTCCTGCTGTGCCAAAGGGCAGTTGTGAGTGTTGTTGTTCGCAAGAAACTGTTTTTAGAGTTGTTCTAGAGGCAGTGTTCGTCAGACTGAAATGGCATTTGGTTGATGCCAGGAGCGCTCTATGACGATTAATTCAAACCTTCAAAACTATTACGAAGAAAATTGTGACAAACTGTTGTTAAGCCACGAACTCTTATCTTTAGAAGAAGAGAAGACCCTTGCTGAAAGAGCCAGTAACGGGGAGCTTGAGGCTGTAAATAGTTTGGTTAGACATAGCCAGCGGTTCCTTCGCAGCAGAGTAATAGAATTTCACAAAAAATGCCCTTCTCTTTCTATTGATGACCTACATGAAGCAGGAAATCTTGGTTTGATAGAGGCGGCAAAAAAGTTTAAGCCGGAAAAAGGAACAAGGTTCTCTACCTATGCTGCCATCAGAGTTCATGAGTATTTGTCTGACTATGCAGAAAAGGAATTGCTTCACCTGCAAAAAGGAGCATTAAGCCTTGACTTAACACTTGAGACGCCAGATGGGGAGGAGGGTGCTCCTTTGGTAGACCTTTTTTGTCAGTACGAGGAAGACTTTGACAAAGGGCTTCAAACGCAGGAGCTTGAAAGAATCTTGTTGGAACTTCCACAAAGAGAGCGGGAGATTCTTTGCTGTCATTTTGGAGTTCTGGGACAAAAGAAGATGACTCTCCAAGAGATTGGTGACAAATATAACTTAAGCAGGGAAAGGATAAGGCAAATAGAAGCCAGTGCCCTTAAACTGTGTAAAGAGAAGCTGACAAAACCAGCTAACAAAAACCTTTAATACACAAAATTAAACCTCAATGATGGCCTGTATGGCATAAGTATCTGAAAATTTTAGGGCATTACTGTCCAAAGGAGCTATGATTATGGGATATTTTATCACTTCGCCTAAATCAAATGTGTCAAAATTTATTGCCACAAAGACTGAAACTTTTATTAAGTTCGCCTCAAGAGTAGATCTTAATGCGTCCAGTCTCCCAGATTCTGGTATTCCCTTAAACGTCAAGGATAAAACTGCCTATATCAGCAATTCTGAGTCTCATTGTCTTGTCTGTGGTGCCTCAGGAAAAGGAAAAACCAGAAGAGTGCTTTATCCGTTGGTGACTATGTCTGCCAGAGCTGGAAGATCCATGGTTATTGCTGATATCAAGGGAGAAATTTACAGAAATACGGCAAGCGAGGTTAAAAAGAGAGGACTTAAGGTCAAAGTAATTAACCTGAGAAATCCTTCAACTGGTAACCGATACAATCCTTTTTCTTTAATTCAAGACTATTGGAGACTGGGCAATCAAAGCAGAGCCACTATTCTGCTAAAGGATATTGTAAATCTTTTAACCTCGGACATAAAAAGTGAAAAAGATAAATATTGGGAAATGGCAGCAAAAGATGTCCTAATTGGAATTGCACTATTCTTACTGGAAAAAGATGCTCCGCTTTCTTTTAGCTCTATGAATGATACCTTCAATAGGATGGTTCAATTTCTCAAAAATAAAGACGACTCAGACTGGGAGGACTCTCTAGTTGAAAGAGCCTTTGAAGGAGAGGTTGAGAACCTACGCAGTAAAACTACTAATGCAGGAAAAAGGCTTTCTTCCTGGCTGTCTTTAACAAGTGAAACCACAAGAAGTTGCATAGACAGTGAAGTTGGTTGCGTTCTCTCTAAATATGACGATCAGGAAGATTTGCGAGATCTTCTTTCTGGCTCTGACATTACCATGACGGATCTAGGGAAGAAGCCAACAGCTATTTACTTTATTTGCCCAGATGAATCATCGGCCCTTTATGATATAGCCTCTCTGTTTGTGGAGCAGTGTTATAGCGAGCTAATTAACTTTGCCGATACTAGAGAAGAAAATAGGCTGGATGTTAAAGTAGATTTCATTTTGGATGAGTTTGGTTCTTTTATTGGATGCGATTGGCCAAGCAAGCTCACGGCGGCAAGAAGCAGGGGGATTCGCTTTATTCTTGCCTTACAGAATATTTCTCAACTGTCAGCACGTTACGGATCCAACAATGCAAATACAATACAGACCAACTGCCGGACTCTGTTGTTTATGGGCGGCCGGGACCTTGAGCTTATAAACCTGATGTCTGCCTATGCGGAGGACGATAGAAATAAATTTACTCAAACGCTAATGCGTCTTGAAATGGGGGATGTTGCAATCCTAGATGATGCTGGCACAACGTTCTTTGGATATCTTCCAGATTGGGAGCAATGGGGTGTAACCGAGCGAGCAACTCTAAGCGGCACAAAGAGAAAGAAGGCAAAACCACAAGAGAGTGAATATATAAAAATCGGGATAAAAGAAAGCGAGATAGATTTGTTTGATGTTCCATTTTAAGGAGGAAAATATGGATGTATTAGAGACCCTCAAGGATTCAAGAATTATTGTTTTGGATGGCCCTATCACGGATGAAGTATGCACAAAAGCGTGCCTGGATTTGCTTTATTTGGAAGCGCTAGACCCCACCAAAGACATCACCATTTTGCTTAATTCCCAAGGCGGCCTGGTCCAGGCGGGCTATATGCTCATAGACACCATGCAAATTCTTAAGCCCGATATCCAGGTGATTTGCATGGGGCTGGCGGCTAGCATGGGGGCTATGGTGCTTATGGCGGGCACAAAGGGTAAGCGCAAGGCGTTAGCTCATGCAAAGGTTATGCTGCATCAGCCGCTTGGCGGTGCAGATTTGATGCAGGCGACGGATTTTGAGATTACTGCTCGCGAGATGGCTAAAACTAAAAAAGGACTTTTTGAGTTTATAAGTTCATGCACAGGAAAAAGTTATGAGCAGGTTAGCTTGGATTGTGACCGCAATTTCTGGATGACGGCAGAGGAGGCAATAGACTACGGAATTATCGACAGTCTTGTGACAAAAGAAGAGCGATAGGATTTAGAAGACTTTTGCAACGGAGCCAAATTACATATAATTGAAGGCAGAGGTTTAAATGAAAAGACTTATTCCTTTAGTTGTATTGGCTCTTGTTGCAGTGTCATTTTTGCCTGCTTCCGTTGTTTTTATAGGTAAAGCAAATCCGCAGTTGTTATATGATAATTTTCCACAGTTTGATTTGGAATTTCTTAGTCCTGACAGTGATGAATACAAAAATAGAGGTTTTTATACCACCATACAGGATGTTTATTATAGATATTATGAAAGAGACAGTTTCTTTGATATTGGTTTTAAAGTTGACGATGACCATTTAAATATTGTTTTTGACATAGACCTCAGAGAAACATTAAATTCATTTTATAGAAGAACTTATTATTCAAATGTTCCTTACAGGTTTGATGTAATTAATGACTTTTTAGACCTTAATTTTCCTCGTTATGCCTACGGAGAGGTTACCTTTGGAAAGTTTTATGCTTCTGTAGGGAGAAGACCAATCTCCTGGGGACCAGGAAAATATCAGCTTGCAATCAGTGGAGATGTACCTTCTCTAGACAATATTTGGGCAGACTATAAAACAGAGCTGAAAAGCGGGACTTTTAATTTTAACTATGTCTATATTTGTCTGAACAAGCTAGGTATGCGTAACAGCGTTACAGGTTATATCCCATCTAAGACGGTTGTTGCCCACAGAGTAGGCTGGAGCTGGGCTTCTTTTCGCTTTAGTCTGGGGGAGCTAAATCTTATATATAGCGAAGAAAGCGCCGATGATATTAACAAATATAGGTATCCCGATTTCCTTGATATAAATCCTTTTAATATTTATCACAATCTTTATCAGAACGGATCAAATGTAATGGCTTTCTTTGAGGCAGAAGGGCTTATAAACCTTGGGAAGGCAGGAAAAATCAGACTCTTTTGCGAGTTTGTAATGGATGATTTTAGTCTCCCTTCTGAAGGGAAAAAGGGAAAGCCTACGGCGTTTGGTATTAGTGGTGGTCTTCAGTGGCATATTTTTGATGGAGAAGAATTAATTACGCTCAAGGAGAATTCTGAACTCTATACCTTGTCTTCAGAGTCTTATGAGTTCAAAAGTGGGCTTAACCTTACCTATGAAATTTATTTTTGCAATCCATACCTTTACAACAGAGACGTATATCCCGGAAAATTCACCGTACCAATGCATACAGATGGAGAGTCTTTAATACGAGAGCCAAATGCTATGTATCTTGGGTTTAAGTATGGACTTAATTCTTTATACCAGGAGCTAAGAGTAAACTACAGTAACGCAAAGCTTGAAACTTCCGGCTCTGTTGGACTTCTTGTTAGAGGAGATGGATACACCATAAATTCCCTATATGGACTAAAAGCAGAAGAGGCTGGAGTAATAGATTACAATTCTATTTTTAAACTTTATGGGAATAAGATGCCAACAATCATGCTAAATGCAGAAGTAGCATACCTTTATGCTCCAGGTCTTCAAATTGAAGCGTCTCTTGAAGCGGCGTTTGACCTCTACAATAAGAAAAATGCCGTCTGCATTACTATTGGGCACAGAATAGATTTCATGCAAATTAAATAGTCAGGGCTTCTGGAATTTCCCCTTCCATAAAGGTTGGTTTCTTGATTCCCAGTGCTTTTAGAATGACAGGTGTAATGTCTTTGGGCATTACATTTGAGTCTAAAGTCTGTTGAGTTATGGTCTTACCTTTTATAGCAATTGTAATGTTTCTTTCTACCTCAGTATCTCCGCCGTGGTTTTTGTTAATTCCGCCGTGGTCTGTAGCAACAATTAGAAGGGTTTTGCTGTAATCAATGGTTTCGTCAACTTTTTTTATGAATTTTACGGTTTTTTTAACTTCTCCCAGGTATTCAGCACTACCATAGCCTTTTGAATGACCCATCTCATCTACATTGTCTACGTGGACAAAGAGTAAAGTGGGCGTGTTGCTTTTCAGATAATTCAAAGTCATAGCTTCTATCTCTTGGGTTGAGTAAACAGCTGCGCAGAATCTCTTATCCGATGATTTATAAACATTAGCAGAAGGCTCTATCAGACCATAGTTAATTGAATTCCATTCTGAAAAAGAGGCAAGCTTTGCTGACGGATAAACTTCTCTAATAACCTTGAACACGCTTGGGTATTGAGAAGAGGGAAAACGTTCAGAGGAGATGCTTCCGTTTACACATTTATGCTTTTGAGGGCTTACTCCGTGGAGGTACGAGCCCCAATTTTGAGCACTTGAAGAAGGCTGTTCACTTTTTGCCGTTGATGTCCAGGCTGAGCCTGTTGAAAAGATTTCCGCAAAATCAGGGTTTTCTCCTAAATAACTGCCGGCTCCATCAATTCCAATAAAGATTACACTGTCATAAGAGGCTTTTTCTTCTGTTAGCTCAAATTGCTGGCAGGAAACAAGAAGAGGAATTATAAGTAATAAAAGTACTGATTTTTTCACTAGTTTCTCCTAAAAGTGGTAGGCATAACCAATTTTGAAATCAATAGCGGCAAAAAGTAAGGCAAGGGTTTTTGCTTTTACCTCAATATAATTCCCTTCTTCTACTGCTATTATAGCGGAAGGAATAAAAGCCCAGAAATCAAAAGCAGAATAGTTAGGATCGGTTTTATCGCCGCCATAGTTTATGTATGCAAAAAGTGGAAAGCCTGCTTTTATAAAGATATTGTTGTGCGTCGTAAGGTTAAAGTTTAATTTCACGTTGATGTTGAAGAGTCCAAGATCTCCCGTTGTAAAGTGGCTAATAACGCCTTCTTTGCTGGAAGCATGTAGAAAGGTTGCATCAATTCCTGTAAGAAAGTCTACGTTGTTGGAATCTATTACTTTATAGAAAACGCCAAGAGAGAGCCCGTAAAGGAGTTTATTGCCATAGGAGATTTTTTCACTTGCAGTCAAATCCGCATCAGACACTTTATCTAAGAAGGAATTTGCTAAGATACCACCAATGCCAAAGGTTGTATGAAACTTTATATCCCCATCAAATCTTCCTGAACTATAGGTAACACCAAGGGTTGAGGGTAGTCCAATTTCAGTGTTTATAGACCAGGAAGAGGCTCCAATAGAAAATATAGTGAAAAACAAAATTATTGCCAGGACAGTTTTCTTCATTACTCACCTGGCTCCATCTTGATGACTTTCCCTACATTCCATAAAGCCGCAGCCTTTTCAAGGGCAATTTCTTTCTCTTGCTCTGTTTTATAGGCAACTTCAACGGTATGGCAACCACAGTCAAGACAGGTGATGTAGCAACACCATCCGTTTTCATATTCAACACAGGCAGGCCCCTGACAGCGAGGGCAGTCTAGAATTAAAACGTCTCCATTCTCGTCTTTCATTTTTTACTCCCAGTTGATAGTAAGCAGGTTTCTATAATTTTTCAATGCTAAAAAGGAGGTTGATAAAAGAAGGGTAATAAGGATTATAATAGGACAAAAGCAATTTTGTAAGGATCAACTATGAACAAAGAATTAGCAAGGAAAATCAAATTTGGACTTTTTTCAATCTCTGCGGGACTGATACAGATTGGCTCTTTTACTCTTTTGAATGAACTGCTTCATCTTGAATACTGGTTAAGTTACCTAATTGGACTTATTCTTTCTGTAATTTGGAATTTTACTCTCAACAGAAAGTTTACTTTCAAAAGTTCAAACAATGTTCCTGTTGCAATGCTCAAAGTTTTTGCTTTTTATTGTGTATTTACGCCATTATCAACATTACTTGAGAAATATCTTACAACTGGACCACAATGGAATGAGTATTTGGTTACCGTTATAAATATGTTGCTTAATTTTGTTACAGAGTACTTGTATGATACCTATGTTGTCTTTAGGGGTTCTATTGATACCAATAATTTGGCAAAGAAGGACGAAAATGAAAATAGTAATTCTTGATGGATATACAGAGAATCCTGGAGATCTTTCCTGGGGTCAGATGGAAGAGCTTGGAGAAGTAAAAGTATACGATAGAACATCTTATGTTGATGCAGACATTATTAGAGAGCGAATTGGAGATGCGGAAATTGTTGTCACAAACAAGACTCCAATTTCAAGATTGACTCTTGATTGTTGCAAAAATATAAAAGCTATTGCTGTTCTTGCAACCGGCTACAATGTTGTTGATTATTGTTATGCAGAAGAGAAGGGTATCCCTGTGATGAATGTTCCATCCTATGGAACAGCTTCCGTGAGCCAGTATTCAATAGCTCTTCTTCTTGAGATTTGTCATCACATAGGTCATCACGACAAAAGCGTTCATGATGGGAATTGGGCAAACAATAAAGACTGGTGTTACTGGGACTTTCCATTAATTGAACTAGCGGGTAAAACCATGGGGATAATCGGGTTTGGCAGGATAGGTCAGGCAGAAGGCAAGATTGCAAAAGCGTTGGGGATGAACGTTTTGGCGTACGATGTTTTCCCAAATGAAGCGGGCAAGGAAATAGGTAAATATGTTGAGCTTGATGAGTTGTTTGCCTTGGCGGATGTTATCACGTTGCATTGCAATTTGACGGCTCAGAATACGGGGCTTATCAATA
>CAVISO010000004.1:0-36873 GCA_963645435.1 Sphaerochaetaceae bacterium
TTTAGGCGCGATTGGGTTTGAACCAACGACTTCTACCGTGTGAAGGTAGCACTCTCCCGCTGAGTTACACGCCCGTTCTGTCAAACTATAAACCAATGGTCTGTTTTTGTCTATAATGGTTTTGAACTCTCTTTCAAAAGGTTTCGAGGAGCTTAACTTGTATTTGAGATGTGTTCCTTTTGCAAAAACTTTTAACGTGTTGTAAAATACTCTAAGAAGCATGAGTGTATTATATGGACTTTACACAAAAACTACTTGAAAGAACCAAAGAGTTTAGCGCTCAGATAGACGAGTTGAATTTCACTTTTGACGGATATATTTATAACCCGTTGGCTTATGCGTGGCAGGCGCATGAACTTTACTTAAGCCAGTACGTTCATCCTAAGGCTAAAGCCTTTTTCCTTGGTATGAATCCAGGACCTTTTGGCATGATGCAGACAGGCGTTCCTTTTGGTGAGATTAACTTTGTTAAAAACTGGATGAAAATCCAAATGCCAGTGGGCAAACCTGAAAAAGAGCACCCAAACAGACCAGTTCTGGGCTTTGATTGTCCAAGATCAGAGGGCAGCGGTAAGCGTTTTTGGGGGCTATTTTCCCAAAGATACCCTAATGCGGCAGATTTTTTTGCTATCAATGCTGTTTTTAATTACTGTCCACTTGGTTTTCTTGAGCCGGGTAAGACAGCAAAAAACTTCACTCCAGATCACCTCCCTCGCGAGGAGAGAGCTGCACTTGAGCACCTCTGTGATGCTTATTTAGCCGATATTCTTGAATTAATTGACCCGGAAATTCTAATAGGTGTTGGCAAATATGCACAAACAAAATTGGAAAAAGTAAACACAAAAGATGGCAGAGTTATTTCATCTATAATCCACCCTAGTCCAGGAAATCCTCAGGCTAACAAGGGTTGGAATGAAAAGACCACAGATAAGTTAATTGAACTTGGAGTTTGGAAAGAGGCTTAAAATGAGAGAAGAACGATATTTTCAGCTGCTAGCTCCAGCAAAGATAAACCTGCATCTGGCAGTGGGTCAGCCAAGGGTGGATGGCTATCATCCAATCTCGTCTATTTTTCAGAAGATAGATTTAAAGGATATTATTTCCCTTGAGATTATACCAAATGAAAAAGCTGAAACTTGGGTCTCTGGCTTAGAAACTTACGTAGAAAAGGGGAAATCTACCATAGATAAAGCTATTTCTCTTTGGCGAGAGTTTACTGGCTTTAACGACACAATTTTAGTTAAGGTCATCAAGAATATTCCAGCACAAAGTGGGCTTGGCGGAGGATCTTCTGATGCTGCAAGTGTGCTTTCAGCCCTAAATTTGGCAATCAAGGAAACTCCAGCATATCTTAATGATAAAGAATTATTAAACCTAGGAATGGAAGTAGGGTGTGATGTTCCTTTTTTTCTAACAGGATGTGTTGCGGCAACTGTCTTTGGTCTTGGCGAAATTGTCCAGCCAATTGAAGCAAGACAGGACCTGCGAGGGTACATTATTGTACCAAGAGATGAAAAAATCAGCACTAAAGCCGCTTATGAGGCATTAAATGAAAGAAAAGTCATTCAACTTCTAGAGTCTAAAAAATTTCTAGAAGAGGAGTATAAAAAGCCAATAACCGAGTGGCGGTTTAGAAATGATTTTGAACTTGTGAATAAGAGACCAAACATAGAAGTCTTGCCAGACGAAAAATTATTTCTGACGGGAAGTGGCAGTGCCTGGGTTTTACTTTCTGACAGAGCTCAAGATGACGTAGGTCAGCTCTGCAATTTCCTTATATACCCATTTTCCACAAATTTAGGTTTTTAGGTATATACCACTATACCTTGTTTTGACGGAATCGGGTTTTTAGGTATATTTGAGTATGGATAAAAAAAGTAACACGTTGCAAATTCTTACAAAACTCCTTAAAGAAAGTGATTCCACGATTGCTAGGCTTGAAAATAGTCTTAAAAATGCCCCGGAGGGCAGAATTAATGCTAAAACGCTTCAAGGCAAGAGGCGATTTTTTAAAGTAGATAATAATGGTGTTACTGTTTATCTAGGGGAAGACAAGGATAAGGAAATTAAGGCCTTGATTCAAAAGAAATTAGATCAAGAACTACTGAAAGTTTCCCTAACGGAGAAAAAGGCCCTAGAAAAGGCTATAACTCTAATGGGAACAAAGACTAGGGCACAAGTTTGGGAAGAATTTCCTAAACATTACAAGGAGTATGTCAAAGTAGATGAAAGTGTTGATGTGGGATATATCCAGAAGTGGCAAAAACAGTATGGTCTGACGCCTAAGGATGATAAGCATCTCTTCCTTTCTTCAAAAGGCGACTATGTCCGGTCAAAGAGTGAATATATTATTGCAGAATGTCTGAATAAAGCTCAGATACCATATCATTATGAGGTTCCGTTAATACTTGAACATGGATTGTTTAGATTTTCTCCTGATTTTTGGGTGTTAAATCCTAGAACTCTAAAAACTTACTTTTGGGAACATTTTGGAATGATGGATGATAAGAACTATTTTACCAAAACAAAGAGTAAGTTGGATCTTTATGCTGAGTATGGCATATTCCCTGGAAAAAACTTAATACTTACGCTTGAATCTAAAGAAGAACCACTGCTCGTTGAGCAGGTTTGTAGGTTGATTAAAGAATATTTACTTTAAAATTACTTTAAAAGAAAACTGGCCGTGGTAGAATCGAACTACCACAACCGGAGCCAAAACCCGGTGCCCTAACCATTAGGCTAACGGCCAATTCGCTTTTGAAATATACTGTTAAGAGGCGTTGAAAGTCAACAACCATCCCTCAAGTGCAATTACTTAATCTCAAAGACAACAGAAACGGAAGCGGAGACGGTAAGTGGCCCGGTTGGAGTTTCTGTGCTGTAACTGGCTTCTTCAGCTGTGGCTGCTGCATACATAACGGTATCTACTGCGCTCATCTTGTTGCTGTAGGTGGTGGAACTGCCGTCTTGAATGGTTACTGGCTCACCTAGGGTAAGACCTGCTGCATTGGCGTAGGTTTGAGCTTTTTTTAGGGCATCATCGTAGGCTAGTTGGCGAGCTTGATTTTCTGCTTCTTTGCTCTGAGTTGAGCCAAAGGTAACGTTGTAGAAATTTATTCCTGAGACGTTGGAGCCAATGGCATCGGCTAGAGAAGCAAAGTCGTCTAGGTTATACATGCGCACGTAGACCGTCTGGCTGACAACTTCGCCAATTTTGATCTGCTGCCCGTTCTGCCAGGTGTAGTCCGTGGAAAAGTTAAGGGCAGTGGTGGTGATATCGGTATCCTGGATGCCGTTTTCGCGCAGGATTGTGAGAATCCGGCTCATTTTCTTGTTGGTTTCCTGCTGGGCGAGGGCTGTGGTGTCCTTGGTTTCCGATACTTCAATGCGGAAGGTGACGTAGTTGGCTTTTAGGCTAACAGAACCGGTTCCAGAAACACTTATAGTTTTGCTTGAAAGGTTTGCAGTCCTTGCATTGGAGCCACTTGCTCCTGTAGCACAAGAGACAGTAAAGAAAAGAATTAAGGCAAAAAGCAATACAATAATAGAATTATATTTTTTCATAATTTTTTCTCCTAAATTAAATTCCCAAAATTAATTTCTTTTGGGTTTAGACGAGATCTTGCAACCAATTTTGCCGGCTGCAAGTTGAATATGCTCAAAACCGATAATTCCTGCTGCTTTTGGGTCCTGTAGAGCAATTGAGGTTGCTTCATTAAGAAGCGCTTCAATTGCACTGCAGCTTAAGCCGTCAAAGCAGGAGGCAAGAAGGTTTTCATTTAGCTCAGGAGATAAGACCTTGCCCTTGGTGTAGATTTGCACCAGTTGAACGCGGGTATTAAAGTCTGGATCCCCAATGTGGTATTTAAGGTCAAAACGACCAGGACGAACCAAAGCCGGGTCCAAGGAGGCAAAGGAGTTGGTGGCTGCAATAACTAGTAGCCCGTTATTGGCGACAAAGCCGTCCATTTCATTGAGCATGGCGGTGATGATACGGTTGTTTTCCTTGTCTATTCCAGTTCCAGCGTAGTTTCTGCGTTCTCCAATGCTATCGAACTCATCTATAAAGATGATGCAAGGTTTGTTGCGGTTGGCCTTAGAGAAAAGCATTTTGATTTTTCTTGAGCCCATGGACATCATGGCACTCTGAAAGTCTGCTCCTTTGGCTGCAATAAAACGAACGTTGGCTTCTTGGGCTAGAGCCTTTGCAAAGAGGGTTTTGCCGTTTCCTGGAGGGCCTTCAAGGATGACGCCCTTAATAGGTCTAATACCCTTTGACTTGTAGGCTTCTGGATTTTTCAGGACGTCTACAAGCACCATCATGTCCTTCTTTACACCGTCCATGCCAGCTATGTCCTTGAAGGTTATTCCTGTGTGTTTTACAACTCTGAAAGTCTTTCTGCTGTAATCAATTAACTTGTATATTCCAAAGATAATTAGACCAAAGAAAAGTACGTTAAAGAGCATGTCCATTACGTCATTAAGTGTGGAATTATTAGATTTATCGGTGACTTCAATGTTATGCTCTAAAAGGTCTTTGATAAGTCCATCATAATGGGGGTTTGTGGTTTTATAGGTGACACCATCACAGACATATTCTATATAGGAAGAGGTAACGGTTGCACTTTTCACTTTACCTAAACTTACCTGAGAGAGAAAGTCCGAATAGTGGAGAAAATTAGATTTCTTCTCTAGACTAAAGACGCCACTTAAATCAAGGGCGAAAACAACAACAATGGCTACAATTGCAGCCAAAAGTACAAACGTAATTAGTTTTCTCTTGTTTGCCATGCCTATATGTTAACAATTTAATTCGTTGTGGACAAGTTTTGGATAGTTTGTTATAGTAACTGACGGTTCGCCTCTTAAATAGAGGTCCAAATTCAACAAATTCAATGGTAATTGGTCGTTGACCAATGAGAGTAGGAGGAAATTATGGTTACAATTAACGCAACACTCAGAAAAGAAGACTTTGGTTCAGCAGGTTCAAGAAGACTTGTCCGTGCAGGTTATCTCCCAGCAGAGATGTACGGAAAAGAGGGAAACTTCCACATTGTTCTCAATGCACACGATTTTGATCTTAACCTCAGAAAGGTTGGCATTGGTAGCGAGTGTGAGATTGCTCTTGATGGCAAGACTTACAAGTGCATCTTAAAGGCTCTTCAGGAGAATATCATGTATGATACACTCCTTCATGCCGATTTCCAGATTGTATGATTGTAGTTTTTGGCTTAGGTAACCCTGGAGCCACTTACGCGCACACTCGCCACAACGTGGGGTTTGATGCCGTAGACGAAGCAGCAGCGTTTCTTCATGTTAAACTGAGGAAACGCTGTTTCCGTTTATACAGGGAAGCGCGCATCACTGATCAGGTAAACAAAACCCCAACAGCCTATCTGGTAGAGCCGCTTACCTATATGAACAATAGCGGGGAAGTGATCAAATATTTCCCACAAGACGCCACCTACATAGTGGTTTGTGACAACATGGACTTGGCAGTAGGGGGGTTACGCATCAGAAGAGGTGGTGGTGCCTCTGGACAAAAAGGCCTTAATAGCATTGCCAGCAATCTAGGTCACACCAACTTCATCCGTATCTATCTTGGTATTGGACGCCCAGCTGAGGGGGTGGAGGTGATAGACCATGTCCTCCAGAAGGAGCCCGATGGTCCTAAAAAAGAAGCCCTGGACAAAGCAATTAAGGACGCTGCTATGGCAATTGTTAAATTCATAGAGGGTGCAACTGTGGAGGAACTGCAGCTTGAATACAATAGAAAAGGACTTTTGTAAGACGCTCTTTTCTCTATATGAAGATCAAGCCCAAAGCCTGGTTGTTGCCTTCTCTGGAGGGTGCGATTCGCTTGCGCTATTAGTTCTGGCAGTTAAGGCGCTTGGGAAAGAAAAAGTCTTTCCTGTTTATGTAAATCACAATCTGAGAAGCTCTGAAGAGCTACAGAGAGAAATAGCCTTAAATGAGGCTAACTGTAGAAAAATCGGGGTGAAGTTGGAAGTTTGTACCATTGTTGAGGGTGAAATTGCTGCTTTGGCAAAGGCTCGCAGTGGTGGGCTTGAGGACGCTGCTCGCCTGCTGCGCTACCAACTTTTGGAAGAGAAAAGGCGCTTCCATAATTGTGCTTACGTTGCTACTGCCCACCACAGGCAGGATCAAGTTGAGACCATTGCAATGAGACTTTCACAGGGCTCTCCTGTAAGTTCGCTCTCTGGCATTGTTCAAAAGGATGAAGTGCGGCATTTGATTAGACCTCTTTTGGCTTTTGAACGTAAGGAGCTAGAGGCATACCTTTCTGCTCAGAATTATTGTTGGAGCACGGACTCCACAAATGAAGATATTTCCTATACGAGAAATAAGCTGAGAAGGCAGGTGCTACCACAGGCAAAAGCTCTTTGGCCAGAAGGTGAGCAGACTCTGCTGGCTTTAAGCAGAGTGGCAAAAAGTCTGTCAGAGGGTCTGCCAAAAGTTGAAGATTGTATTTTTGTAGAAAGTTTTAAGCCTCTCAATCCTACCCAAAAGACCCTAACTCTTTTTACTTTGTGGAATGCTGTTTTTTCACAGGTAGAGATGCCAATGGCGTTGGTAAGGAGGGTCTGTGAAGCAATTGCTGCCAATAAAAATCAAAAGATATGTGCTAATGGAGCCTGTATTTTAATAAAAGAGGGTATCCTTACAATTAAAGCCCTAGAAGAAACAAGCCAAGAGGACAACCTGGTTGAAATTGAGTTTGATCCATATATTGACCAGCAGATCCCCCTTGTTTTGGGCTCTGCCCCTTTAAGCCTTCTTAGCGGAAGGTATGCAGAGCCTTATGCTACGGAAAAGAGTCTTAGACTAAATTCTGCAACCTTCAAGGGAAAACCCAGACTAAGATACGCCAAAATGGGGGACTGGATTAGGCTTAAAGGCGGAAAAAAAATGGTGCTAAGGTTACTTCAGGACATGAAAATTCCTCAAAATTTACGCAATAAAGTGCCAGTTTTGGTGGATGACGAGGGGCTTTGTGCCGTTTTTGGCAGTGTTTTTGGTGGCTTTGATAGAATTTGTGTGAAGTTTTGTTCTTCACTTGCCCCAAACGATTTTACTTTATATATTGTGCATAAAGGTTAAAGGTTAACTAACTTATGGAAGAAAAAGACAAAGATCAGGAAGTCTCTAAAGCTCCTGAAGAGACAAAGAAAGAAGAACCTCAGGCAGAGAATACCACAAGTAATTCTGATGATGGTTTGAGCGAAGCAGATAGAACTAAGTCCTATTGGAAAGAAACTCCTTTTGACCAGATGCAGAAGGAAAAACCTACTTCTTTTGCTGGCCTTGATGCCAACAAGCCCAACGATTCCAAAGAGCAGAAGGGCAAGGAAAAGAAGTCCACAAATCCCGATGACTACTGGAGACCTAAGTACAACAATTCCAATTCTGGTAACGGAAATGGAAATGGTGGTAACGGCGGCAATAACGGTTACAGACCTCAAAATGATGGTGGAGAAGGTCCTTTTAGTTCTAGAAAGAACAGGATTGGTCTTCTTGTTTTTGCTGTTTTAATTATTATTTTTGCCTTTACTCTGTTTAATCAGGGGGCTTCAACTCCTGAGATTTCCTACAGCAATTTTAAGACGTTGGTGGAAAACGGCAGAGTTAAGTCTGCAAATATTAAGTCTAGTACAATTATTGAGTTTACCGCTTCTGACGGAGGCACCTACAAGACAAGGATTCCTTACTATGACGATAATCTGATTAGTTTCCTGGAAAAATATAATGTGGATGTCAAAGGTTCAGAGCAGGATATTTCAATCCTGTCTTTGATTATCCAATTGCTTCCGTGGATAATATTTATCGGTTTTACAATTATGCTGTTCAAGCAGTCCTCGGGCAATGGCCAGCTGATGCAATTTGGCAAAAGCCATGCAAAGCAGTATTCCGATAAAGAAATCAAGGTGAAATTTAAAGATGTTGCCGGGCAGAAAGAAGCCAAGTATGAGCTTCAGGAAGTGGTAGAGTTTTTGAAGAATCCAAAGAAGTTTGAGACAATTGGTGCCAAAATTCCTAAGGGCGTGCTTTTGGTGGGACCTCCAGGAACAGGTAAGACCCTTCTTGCAAAGGCAGTTGCTGGTGAGGCTGGCGTGTCTTTCTTCCACACCAGCGGTTCCGACTTTGTTGAAATGTTTGTAGGTATGGGTGCAGCCAGAGTTCGTGACCTGTTTGACCAGGGCAGGAAGCATGCACCATGTATCCTCTTTATTGATGAAATTGATGCAGTTGGTCGTTCTCGTGGCAGCGGGCTTGGCGGTGGACACGACGAGCGCGAGCAGACCCTCAACCAGATTCTGGTAGAGATGGATGGTTTTGACACCACTAGCGGCGTAATTGTCATTGCTGCAACTAATAGAGCCGATGTCCTTGACCCCGCTTTGCTTAGACCGGGCCGTTTTGACAGACAGGTTGCAATTTCCCTGCCTGATATTCAGGAACGTGAAGATATTCTTAAGATTCACGCTGCAAAGGTTAAGCTTGCTTCTGATGTTGACTTAAGCATTATTGCAAGAGCCACCTCTGGAGCATCGGGAGCAGACCTTGCCAATTTGGTTAACGAGGCTGCTTTGTATGCTACAAGAGCAAATAGAACCAGTGTTACTCTTAAGGACTTTGAAGAAGCCAGAGACAAGATGGTGCTTGGCGTTGCAAGAAAGAGCCATGTGATGACCCCAGAAGATAAGAAACTTACCGCTTATCATGAGGCCGGACATGCCTTGTTATTCTATTATCTTGAAGATATTGACCCGCTTTATAAGGTCACAATTATTCCTCACGGAAGCGCAGGAGGAGTAACCATGGGACTTCCAGAGACGGATCAGTCTTATATGAAAAAGAGCACACTTATGAGTCATATTAAGATGGCTATGGGTGGCTACATTGCTGAAAAGATGCTGAACGGACAGACCTCCACGGGTCCAAGTTCAGACATCAAGCAGGCGACCGAGATTGCAAGAAGAATGGTCACTGAATTTGGCATGAGTAAGCTTGGCTTCATTTCCCTTGGTTCTGAAGGTGAGCCCCTGTTCTTGGGTCGTGAGATTACTCAGCATAAGGATTACAGTGAAGAAACTGCAAGAAGAATTGACGCAGAAATCAATGCAATCTTGGAAGAATGCATGCAAGATGCAACCAGAATACTTGAAGAAAATAAAGAACAGTTGGATACTTTAGCCAATGAACTGATTGCTAAAGAGACCTTGGATGACAGAGAAGTTAGAGCTCTGCTTGGTTTTGAGCAAATTGGTCCAAAGAATTCCGATATTTCGTAAAGGATTCTTCAGGGGAAGGTATGGTTGACTCAGCTCACAAAAGAAATTTTTGCATTATTGCTCATATAGATCACGGTAAATCTACACTGGCGGACCGCTTCATTGAAACGGCCCGTCTTATTACCTCTAGAGGTCCGGCTCAGACTCAAATTCTGGATAACATGGATATTGAGCGAGAGCGCGGAATCACCATTAAGAGCCAGGCGGTTACTGTTCCGTATACTGCAAAAAATGGTGAGCTGTATGAGTTGAACCTGGTAGACACTCCGGGTCATGTAGACTTTTCCTATGAGGTTTCTCGTGCAATTAGTTCCTGTGAAGGGGCGTTGCTTTTGATTGATGCCTCTCAGGGCGTTGAGGCTCAGACTCTTGCCAATTTGTACATGGCAATGGAGCATAACCTTGAGATTATTCCCGTTATTAACAAGATTGATCTGGCTAGTGCAGATATTGACGCTTGTCTTCAGCAAATAGACCATGACCTAGGGCTTGACCCAGATATGGCTCAGAAGGTTTCTGCTAAAACGGGTGAGGGGGTTCCTGCTCTTTACGAGGCTATTGTTCAGTACATTCCAGCTCCAGTAGAGGCGAATGATAAGCCTCTTAAGGCTTTGATTTTTGATAGCCATTATGACCCCTACCGCGGGGTTATTGTTCATTTCAGACTTTTTGAGGGTTCTGTCTCTGAAGGTCAGGAAATCATGTTCATGAACAGTAAGGCGGTTTACAAGGTGGAAGAGGTGGGTATCTTCCAGCTTGACCTGGTTAGAACCAAGACTTTGAACTCTGGTGATGTTGGTTATTTCATTGCTGGAATTAAAACTATTGCTGATATTCGCGTTGGAGACACCGTAACTTTGGCTGCAAATCCTGCCAGCTCCCCTTGTGAGGGCTTCAAGGAAGTCAAGCCGGTAGTTTTCAGCTCAATTTATCCGGTTGACACCAATGATTATGAAGAACTTCAGGATGCTATTGATAGGCTGAAACTCAATGACGCCTCCTTGGTTTATGAAAAAGACAGCTCTATTGCTCTAGGGCAGGGTTTCAGATGCGGATTTTTGGGAATGCTGCACCTAGAGGTGGTTCAGGAGCGAATTGAGAGAGAGTTTGGGCTTTCTATTGTGTTGACCAGTCCTTCTGTTCGCTATCTTATTCACATGAAAAATGGTGAAACTCTTGAGGTGGATAATCCTTTGGAGTATCCGGATCAGGTACGAATTGATTATGCAGAAGAGCCTTACATAAGGGCGAGCGTTATAACACCATCGGGATATGTGGGACCGGTTATTACTCTGTGCATGGAAAAGCGCGGGGTGCAGACGGGCATGAACTACATTGATGAGAAGCGCGTGGAGTTGGTGTATGAGATGCCGCTGGCGGAGGTGCTGTTTGAGTTCTACGACCGGCTGAAGTCTATCTCCCGCGGTTATGCTTCCTTTGATTATGAGATTATCGGATATAGAAAGACTGATTTGGTGCGAATGGATATTCTGGTAAATGGTGAGGCCTGTGATGCATTGAGCATGCTGGTGTTCCGCGATAGTGCGGTTTCTCGTGGACGTCAGGCGTGCGAAAGGTTGCAGGAAGAGATTCCAAGACATCAGTTTAAGATTCCAATTCAGGCGGCAATTGGTGGAAATATCATTGCCCGCGAGACTATCAATGCCTTTAGAAAAGACGTTACTGCAAAGTGCTATGGTGGCGATATTACTCGAAAAAGAAAGCTCTTGGAAAAGCAGAAGGAAGGTAAAAAGCGCATGAAGCTGGTGGGTAATGTTGAGATTCCCCAGAGTGCCTACCTTGCGGTGCTTAAGAGTAAGGATTCTGATCAGAAGTAGGTGGAGGTGCATATGGAGGTCAAAGAAGTTAAAGAATATTCGTTTACAAATGGCGATTATTCCTTTTCCTTATTGAATTTGGGATGTGCTTTGACATCTCTATGCGGACCGGATCGTGAGGGCAAATGCTCCAACGTTCTATTGCATTATCATAACGCAGCAGGCGACCCTTCCACTATTTTTAATACCGATGCCTGCTTTGGTTTAACGGTGGGTAGGTTTGCAAATAGAATTGGCGGGGCAAGTTTTTCTTTGAAGGGCAAGGCCTACAAGTTTGAACCAAACAATGGCCCAAACTTCTTACATAGTGGAAAAAATGGACTTAGATTCAAGTTCTGGGACATTAGAAAGGAACAGGACGGCTTTACTTGTTTGACAAAAGCTACAGAAGAAGAGGATGGCTTTCCCGGTACAGTGGATGCTAGGGTAAGGTTCTCGCTTTCTGCTGAGGGCCTGTTCAGAATTCACTACAGTATTAGTTGTACAGAGGACTGCCCAATTAACTTTACCAACCATGCTTATTTTAACTTAAGCGGTGAGGCTGCGGCGTTGAGTAGGAGTACGGATAATGCTGTAACAGATAATACTGGCGCTGGGCATACTATTTATGACCATTTAGCGCAGTTTAACAGCTCCAGGATTCTTGTTGTTGATGATGGTTTAATTCCAACTGGGGACATTATTTCTGTTGAAGGTACTGCCTGGGATTTTAGAACTCTAAAGCCAATGGGACAAGACATCAATGCGCCTGAACTTGCAAGCTCTAGTGGCTATGACCATGCCTATGTAATTGACCGTCTTGACGGGGCAAGCAGGGGCTTTACCCAGTTTGCCAAAATCTATGACCCTGCCAGTGGGCGTACGTTGACTGCTTTCACAGACCTGCCTGCCTTCCATTTTTACACAGGAAATTTCATCAGAGGAGAAGAAGGCTACGTCACCCAAGGAGGTTTCTGCCTTGAAACCGAGTTCTATCCAGATTGTGTCAACAAACCACAGTTTCCGTCCTGTATTCTGAAGGCGGGAGACTTGTTTGAAAGTACAACAGTTTATCATTTGTCTAGAGGGGAAGTAAAAAATGAAAGAAGTTAAAGTGATTGGCATTACCGGCGGAAGCGGAAGTGGAAAATCCACTATTGTGCGCAAAATTGCGGAAGTCAGCGAATCTTTTGTAGCAATTGCTCAAGACAGCTACTACAAGAGCGCTGCCTACGTGAACAACGCCAACATCACTGCCTTCAATTTTGACCATCCCGATGCTTTTGATAATGAATTGCTTTGCCAGCACATAAAAGATCTAAAGGCAGGCAAAGCCATAGATATGCCTCAGTATGATTTTGTGCATCACTGCAGAAGACAGGAAACCCTTCATGTGGAGCCAGCTCCTCTTGTAATCCTAGACGGGCTGATGATTCTGTACGTTCCTGAGATTCGCGAACTGTTAGATCTGAAGATTTATGTTGATACCCCACATGATATTAGATTTATTCGCAGACTCCAGCGCGATATTCTAGAACGAGGCAGAACTGTAGACAGTGTTGTTAAACAGTATCTAGACGTGGTTCGTCCTGGTCACTTTTCTTTTATTGAACCCACAAAGGAATTTGCAGATCTAATTGTCCCTGAAGGCGGACACAATGAGAAGGCCATGAAGGTACTAAGGTCTTTTGTTAAGGATATTTATAGGGAAAACTAATGGGTTCTGTGGCGCCTGAAGATTGTTCTGCTGTCTTTAATATATTTGAAGCTGAACTGTTCTGGTACTGGATCAGGACCGCCAAGATAAAACCTGCTGCATCTGAGAATTCGTGTAATTCCCAGTAATGAACCCTTAAAAATCCCGTGTTTCATCACTGCGAGTTTGAAATATTGAGAGCAGGTAGGACTATAAATGCAATTTCTGCCCAAAAACGGCGAAAGAAACTTTTGATACGCCACCACTGGGAGAAGAAAAACTTTTCTAGCTATCTGGGAAAACCTACTGCTCATACTTCTTCTATTTTTATCTTTTCCTCCTAGTTTTTCAACTATTCCATAAGAATAGGGTTTGACTTAAAGGGCTCGTTTGGTCTATATTTGTTCTGTTGTTGTAATAATGTAATCAATTGATGGAGGATACATAATATGGCAGGTGCTATTTCTAAAAACGCTCGTCGTGAAGGTGAGAAAATTCTTACAAGCCGCTGGGGCGGACAGATTAAGACAAAGTCAATCTTTGAGAACGGAAAACTTCACCACGTTGCATACTGCGTAAAGACCGGTAACACGGCTCGCAAACCAAAGGATTTGATGTAATCAAAATAAAGGCCCGCTTATAGCGGGTCTTTTAAGATAAAAACTCAAGAGATTTGCACTTTTTGTGAGAAAATGTGTTTTTTTCTGTACCCAGTTGCAATCTCGTGTGTTATTATCAATAGTAGTTTCTAATAATTATAGAATTACGGTTATCATGAGGAGGAAATTCGTGAAGCGTTTTTCAAAAGCCATTTGTTTGGCACTCTTAGTATTTACAATGATTTTCGCTCTTGCTGGATGTTCAAGTGCTCCAAAGCAGGATATTGGCGATATCGTCATAGCTGATGTTCCAGTTGCAGAACCAGTTGCAGAACCAGTTGCAGAACCAGTTGCAGAACCAGTTGCAGAACCAGTTGCAGAACCAGTTGCAGAACCAGTTGCAGAACCAGTTGCTGAGCCAGCAAAGGAAGAAGTTCCAGTTGCTGAGCCTGTTGCTGAACCTGCAATGGAAGAAGTTCCAGCTGCTGAAGTAGTTGAGTACGTTCCAGTAGAGAAGAAATACACATTATTCACTGAAGGTGACATCACAGTTGTTGCTGATAAGGGCAAGGCTACAATCACCTATCCAGCAGAGTACATTTCTGAAGCAGACATTGATGCCGCAGCTCTTGCAGCCTATCAGGTCTATAGTTCTGTTTATGATTTGAATGATGTTTACTATTCCGTAGAAGATGGCGTTCTTACTCTTTATTACCCAGAGAGCTGGGGTGTTGAAGAACTTGCTGTAGCAGAGAAGGCTTTGATGGATGTGCTTCCTGCTTATGTTGAAGCCGTAATTGCTTCTTATGCTGAACAGCCAGTTGAAGAACTTGGTTTTGAGAGAACAATTAGTCTTCTTGGTTATGAAGCAACTGTTGAAGCTTACGAAAACATTGTTGAGATTAAATATCCTAACTTCATTACTTATGATGAAATGAAGGCTGCTGCTGAAGCTGCTTATGCAACTTTCCCAGAGTATCTTGAAGGTTCCACAATTTATATTGATGCAGCAAACGGCGTTGCAGTTGTAACCCTTGCAGCAAATATTTCTGTAGAAGATTTCAACTATGCAGTAGACGTTGTAGAAACACTTCTTCCAACTTACGTTGCTTCCTTGTTTACTGAAGCTGTTGATGAAGTTATTGAAGTAGTAGATCAGGCAATTGAAGCTGTAGATGAAATTGTTGAAACTGTAAAAGAAGAAGGACTTTCTGCAAGCATTTCTCTCTTTGGTTATGAAGCTACAATTTCTTTGAAAGATGATATCATTACAATTGATTACCCAGATTTCATCTCTGTTGATGAAGTTAAGGCTGCTGCTGCCGCTGCTTATCAGGCTTACAGTCAGTATCTCCAGGGTTCAGAACTTGTAATTGATGATGGTTTCGCAACTCTCAAGCTTTCCTTTAAGCTTGGCGAGGAGGAGTTCTACTATGCAGTTAACCTCCTTGAGAGCGAACTTTCTTACTACATTGCATCAGTTCTTGGTGTTGCAGAAGAAACAACCACCACAGTTGCTGAGACAGCAGAGGCAATTGTAGAAGAAGTTGTAGAAGAAATCCCAAGCTTCATCCAGACTTCTTTTGATGTCTTTGGTTATGAAATTAACATTGCAGCCTACGGTAATCAGATTGCTGTTACCTATCCTGACTTCATCACAAATGCTGAAGTTGCTGCTGCTGCAAGAAAGGCTTATGAAGCTTATAGCCAGTACTTCCAGGGTTCTGAACTTGCAATTGACAATGGTACTGCAGTGCTTACCCTTGCTTACAATGTAACAGAAGAAGACCTCAACGCTGGTGTTGAAGTTCTTAAGAGCGAGCTTTCAAACTACATCCTTGGTCTGTTTACCACAAGCGAAGAAGAGACTGTTGAGGAAGTAACAGAAGTTGCTGAAGTTGTTGAAGAGCCTGTTGTAGAAGAACAGCCAGCTGAAGAAGCACCTGCAGCAGAGCCAGCAAAGGAAGAAGCTCCTGCTACAGAACCAGCTAAGGAAGAAACAAAGACTGAGACTAAGACAGAAGAGACAAAGACAGAAACTAAGACTGAAACTAAGTCTGAGACTAAGACAGAAACCAAGACAGAGACTAAGACTGAGACAACAACTCAGCCAGCTGCAACTACAACAGCTAAGAAGTCCAACGCAGGTCTTATTGTCCTGATTGTTGTACTGGTAGTGGTTGCCGCAGCCGCTGTGGTGCTCTTCCTTAAGAAGAAAAAGAACTAATCCGTAGGAACGGAGAAAATAAAAGGGCCACGAGTGAATCGTGGTCCTTTTTTTGCCCTTTTGCGTGCTTTTGGCGCATTAGGTCGTCGCGACGACATGAGCCGTGCAAGAAGCACTGTCTCATGTCTTGCTTCTACTACTGCATCCCAAAGTCCTGCAAAAGTCTTTTGCGTGCTTTTGGCGCATTAGGGTAAAAAAAAGAGCTTAGCAACTATGCTAAGCTCTGAAGCTCCCCGAGACAGACTCGAACTGCCGACAGGGTGGTTAACAGCCACCTGCTCTACCGACTGAGCTATCGGGGAATGTTCTTTGAACATTGAGAATGTACTCCATTGCCCTAGTTTAGTCAAGTAACTTTAGGAAAAAAAGAAAGCCACCAAGAGGATTTTCTCTTAGTGGCTTACAGGTGGTAGCAAAGCCCACCAATGGCTTAATTGAACTGCTTAATTATGCTTTCAATTTCCTTGAAATGTTCGTCAAGTTCAGCCTGAGTCTTGGCTTCAGCAACTACACGTAGATATGGTTCAGTGTTGGACTTTCTTACGTTGAACCACCAGGTAGGGAACTCAATTCTATAGCCGTCAAAGTCAAGAAGCTGGGTTGGGTTGAGCTTTGAATACTTTTCGTACAGAGCGTTCATGGCACCATCTTTGTTTTCTAGTTTGAAGTTGCATTCGCCGCTGTTGGCATAAACTACAATTTCATCTACTAACTGCCCAAGGGTCTTACCTTCCTTTTTCAGTGCGCTGACGGTCTGAAGCACAATAAGAGAGGCAAGAAGACCACTGTCACAGTTGTTGAAATCTCTGAAATAGTAGTGACCGGCAAGTTCACCACCAAAGATGCAGTGTTCATCTTTAATTTTGACTTTTGCATAGGCATGTCCTACCTTCCAAATGAAAACCTTGGTTGCACCCTTCTTTTCAAGGTACTCCGTTGTAGAGCGAGAGGTTCTAATGTCAACGAGAACAGGACCTTTTTCTTTTGCAAGATAGTAGGCTCCAATAATGCCGGTAACGTAGTCTGGCTGAATGAAGCGGCCGCGCTCGTCAATGAACATAACACGGTCTGCATCACCATCATAAATGACACCACAGTCTGACTTGTTAGCCTTGACGGCTTCCATTAGCTGGGCACAGTTTTCAACCTCAAGTGGGTTTGGCTCATGACCTGGGAAAGTGCCGTCTAATGTGTCGTTGATGTATTTGGCGTGGTCACCAAAGAGCTCTTTGACGTAGAGGTTGCTCATGCCGTTAGAGCAGTCAACTGAGAGGTTAAGGTTGGAGAGATCTGGAAGGAAACCCTTGAGGAACTTCAAGTAGACATCATGAATATCTTTATCAATAATCTTACCACGTTTGCATTCACAAACTGGTTCTACCTTTTCCTCATTGACCATTTTTTCAAGCTCTTTAAGACCGCTATCTCCGCCTACAGGAATTGCCATAGCGCGAGAGATTTTCATGCCGTTGTACTGCTTTGGATTGTGGCTGGCAGTGATTTGAACTGAAGCCTCTGCCTTGTAATATACAGTAGAGAAATAAATCATTGGAGTGGTTGCCAGCCCCAGGTTCCATACGTCTACACCGGCATCGTTAATACCTCTGCAAAGGTTCTCAAAAATCTCGTCACTGGTTAGACGAATATCTCTTCCTACGACAACATATTCGCAAGGAAGAAGCTTTGGAAGGAAGTACCCAACCTTGTAAGCGGTTTCTTTGTTGAAATCCTGATTGTAAACTCCACGAATGTCATAAGCTTTAAAAACACCCATATCAACTCCTTATAGTTTTATTTTATTAACTAAAGTATTATCCATTAATTCAAAGAATAACACGGTTCCGTCCTTTAAGGCAAACTCTGTCACGCATTGGCAAAAGAGTCTGCAGAAGCGGTTTGCCGGTCTAAGTTTTTCATAACTTTTGTGCCCAGTGCAGTAGGCAAGGGCTGCTTTTTTGCTTACCTTACGAATGCTTTTTACCTCTTCTGGTCCAAAGGAGTCTTCATACTTAACATAAGGCTTTGCATGCTTGGATTTGCCTATTGGAATGCCAAGGATTTTGGCGGAAGGCTCAAAGTCTTCATACCAGAAGCGTTCATTGACCTCATAAAGAAACACTCCGTGATCTCTGACTAGACCCTTGCTATTTGCATAGAAGGTGCTGAACGTGCGCCAGGTTACTTTGCCTCCTCGTTTTTCTTCTAGGTCTCTGATGAAGTTCTCAGCATCTGTATCCATCTTTTCCTCCAGGTTTTTTATTAAGAAAGAAGGCATTACTTGCATAGTAAGGGGCAATCATTAAGAAGACGCACCAGTTGTCCTGTAAGAAAATGCCCGGTAAGAGCAGTTTTACTACAACCAGGGCTGCCATGATACCAAGCAGAATTCTATACATTATTGGCAGTGCCTGTGAAGTTTTGCGACGCAGGGATAAGACTGCCATTACCAGTAATAGCGGATTTACAAACAAAAGGTTTTCGTTGTACCAGGTGACGTTGTGATTTGTGAAGAACATCATGAAGGCAAGTAGGGTGCCTAGGAGCCCAAAAATAAGGTTTACAGTGAAGGTGTAGGCCTTATAAAAGCCCCTGTGGGAAGATATTTGCAAAAGCAAATAGCAAACTAGACCAAGAGTCAGCCCTACAAGCAGGGAGAAGACCAGGTTGTTTTTGGGTTGAACGATAGTGTCCGTGGTAGTCTCAGAAGTATCGGTATTGGAAGAAATTAAGCCGGTTTCAGACCCGTATTGAAGAAGGGCGCTTTCAAGTAGAGAGGGGAGAAACATCTCGTCCCAGAGGGTGTTGGTGCCATCAATTTGCCCGCTTTGGAGGAATTCTAGAACCCATTGGATGAGGGGGTTTCTGCTTAGGGCGCTGGAGGCGAGTTGGCGGAAGGTGCGACCCTCTTTTTGGGTGGCCCAGGCTTGGAAGTTGCCGCCGGTGGCATAGTTGAGGATGTCTCGCAGGCGGGTGGCGCAGTTATCGGTGTAGTGGTTGTAGAGGTAGGTGTTGTGTTCGTCGCTGGCGTTGAGGATAAGAAAGTTAATTATGGCTTTTTTCTGGGCGGCGGTGAGGTTGAGTTTGACCTGGTGGTAGGTGCGTCCCGTGTACTGAAGGTAGGCTAGCTCATAGCTGGCATAGGTGACGCTGCAGCAGAACCACAGGCGTCCCATTGCAAAGTTTACGTAGAAATCTTCGTCGTCAAAAGAAAAGGTGCCGTAATCATAAACGTAGGCAGGGGAGTCTGGCAACTCTACCAGGAAGGCAGAGTGCCCAAACCAGGAATAGAGGGCATCTCCCTGACCAACTGTAACTAGCGATATTTGACAGGCGTCCCAGTAGTCTTCATTTGCACCTTCCAGGGCTTCATTGTAGTAGGCCTCTAGCATTGGAATTGAATCAAAGGCGTTGGAGCCAAGGGCTTGTTCAGCATTTGCAGAGCCCGATTTTTTCACACTTACGGCAAAAAGATTACAAGAAAGGGTCATGAGGCACAGTAATAGGCACACGACCCTTTTCTTTAAATCTGTTTTCCAAATTCTTGTCATACTCTAAGAATACAACCAAGAACAAATTCAGTCCACAATTATACTTCTTTTCCTACTCGTTTTTTGAGAACAACAAGGGTGCCTACCATCAAGAGAATGCCTACTGGCAGAGCAATGAAGGCATTTGGCACAAAGCCTGCAAACAGATATGCAAAGAACGATACCGCTGCAACGGTCAGCGCATACGGCAACTGGGTGCTGACATGGTTCAGATGGTCGCACTGGGCACCTGCGCTGGACATGATGGTGGTGTCTGAAATAGGTGAGCAGTGGTCTCCACATACGGCGCCAGCCATACAGGCCGATACACACACAACCCCTATAGGCTCAGTGAGTGGGAAAATGTTTAAGGTAATTGGGATGAGGATTCCAAAGGTTCCCCAGCTAGTTCCTGTTGCAAAGGAAAGTAGACAGCCAATGATGAAAATAATTGCAGGAAGAACTGCCTGGAAGTTCTGAGCAGAGCTCTTAACTACGGTTTCAACAAAGACCTTTGAACCAAGACTGTCCGTCATAGCCTTAAGAGTCCAGGCAAAGGTGAGAATTAAAATGGCGGAAACCATTGCCTTAAAGCCTCTAGGAATGCACTCCATCATGTCTTTGAAGGAGACGGTTTTTCTGAATAAAAAGTAGATGACTACCAGCATTAGAGTAACTACGCTACCTAACATGAGACCTACGGAGGCGTCAGACTGGGAGAAGGCGGTAACAAAGTCTGTACCACTGAAGAAATCTCCGCTGTAAAGCATTCCAATGACGCAGGCAATAATGAGGATTGCAATTGGGATGACCAGGTCAATCACCTTGCCGTTTTGGGCTATGTCAGAGTTACCTTCCTCATCTACATCATTGGTGTCATCAGGATTAACGATGGTCTGTAAACGGGTCATTGGACCATAATCGAACCGCATAAAGGACAAACAGAGCATCATTACTATTGTAAGCAGTGCATAGAAGTTAAACGGAATAGCCTTGATGAAAAGTCCAAAACCACTGTAGCCAGAGTCTTTAACAAAGGCGGAAACGGCAGCAGCCCAAGAGGAAACAGGAGCTATGATGCAAACTGGAGCGGCGGTGGAATCAATGTAATAACTGAGCTTCTCACGAGAAATCCCATGCTTGTCTGTGACTGGTCTCATGACAGAACCTACGGTGAGGCAGTTGAAGTAATCATCAATAAAGATGAGAACGCCAAGGGCAATAGTGGCAAGCTGTGCACCAGTTTTTGTTTTTATTTTTGTTGCAGCCCAGCGACCAAAGGCGCGGCTTCCACCAGCCTTATTCATGATGCACACCAAAATTCCAAGAACTACAAGGAAGACAAGAATACCAACGTTGTAGGTATCTGAAAGAACTCCAACTACGCCGTCGCTGAAGACATGAAGTAGGGTGCCTTCAAGGTTAAAACCAGAATAAAGCAGTCCACCTACTAGAATGCCCAGGAACAGGGAAGAGTAAACTTCCTTGGTGGCAAGAGCCAAACCAATGGCAACTACCGGTGGAAAAAGTGACCAGGCAGTGTTGATAAATGGTCCACCTGAGATTGCTGCATAAATCATTATTGCAATAATGAAACCGGCAACGATGAAAATTGGTCTTACATTAGCCTTTTTTCCCATAAAAAAACCCCTTCTGAAATGCAATATCATGACCTATCATGACACTTGCATATCCCCAGGGGTCTATACCGTGACAAGATAGCTCTCCGCTCTTTTTGAGCGACAGTCTGAAGGATGTTTTCCAATCAGCCCGAGTATTGAAGAGTTAGGCGACCCTTCAACCCCTCGGCAACTACACCTTTTGCTACTTCCATTGCCTTTGAAAAGCAGGTACTTTTTGTAGTTGCGCCTCTATCATGCTTGTATTTCAATATGTATTTGCCAGCATGATAGAAAAATAGCACAAACCTGTCAACTCCTTTTGTTATTATGGTTAAGATTGGGTAAAGAAAAAGCCAATCTTGGATTAGGAATTAACAAATTCTATTCCTTGGATTTTGCTTTGTGGTAGACTGTAGTATCTAAAGGGTTCCCGGGAAAGGAGTACTATGAAAAAAATTGCCCTCTTATTTTTTGTTATTTTGACTCTTTTTACGCCTCTCTTTGCTCAGTCCGTAAAGGAAGCGGCAAAAGCGGAGGATGAGATTATTAAGCTCAACTTTGTTGAAATTATGCCAACAGAGCAGAGGACTTTGTTGCTTCAGCAGGTCATTGAGAACTATGAAAAAGATCATCCAAATGTTGATATTGCACTGGTAACTTTTTCTGAAGATGATGCCTGGGATGGTTTGTCTGCCATGATAGAAGAGGGAAGTGCAGATATTTGTGAGATCAGAGACCGCTCGGTGGCAAAATTTATTGAGAAGGGCTACTTTCTTTCTTTGGATGACTATATTGCAGAATGGAGCAATAAGGATCAGCTAGTTGATGCTGCTGTTGAAGTTGGTGCCTCAATTGATGGTAACACCCGTTTTCTTCCTCTTTATATGTATGTAAAGGCCCTTATTGTTCGTACGGATATTTTGGCTCAGTATGGCATTAAGGTGCCAACTAACCTGGTAGAATTCAAGGAAGCCTGTGAGGCTCTTATGGCACAGGGCAACGGACAGTATGCTTTTGCTCTTAAGGGAACAACTCCAACCCGCATCATGGACGTACTTCTGCTTTCTAGTATTGATAATATTGACCCGGAAAATGTTTATCAGACCACAGACGGGCACTTCTATTTGGATACACCTGGTGGTAGGGCTGCTCTTGAAGCCTACATTAGCCTTTATAAGAACTACTGCCCACCAGAGAGTGTCTACTGGACCTTCTCTGATCAGATTCAAGGCTTTGTCTCTGGGCAGACTCCTTTGCTGGTTCAGGACTCAGATGCTCTTATGTACATTGATGCAGAATTAGATGCTTCTCAGTATTCAGTTCTTCCTATTCCAGTTGGAACCACTGGAAAGAGATATCTTGACCAGGGTTATGCAGGACTTGCGGTTGCTTATAATTCAGAGTATCCAGAAGAAGCTTTTGAATTTATCAAGTACATGGTTTCTGCCAACGTAAACACTGAAATCTGTGAATTCTACGGGGCTTTACCAGTGAATAAGCAGTCTTATTACCTAAGCGACACTTTCAGTAATGAAAACTACAGGGTTGGAATTGAACAGTTAACTTATGAGGATACAGTTCTCTTCAGTTTTCCTCTTGATAATCCACTCTTTTATGGCTATCAGAAGGTTTATGAGAAAGTTGTCAGAGAAATGCTTCTTGGAAACACAACTATTGACGAGACCATTGAGGAGTTAAAAGGCTATTGGGGTTATTGACCCTTCATATAGATTAAAAACCAAGACCATAAGGCTATGTTGAGGTTCTTCAGCATAGCCTTTTTTCTATCTATTTTTCTTTCTATTTGCACGAAATTATGTATACAATTAAACAAGTATTTTTCACAAAAAGAGGAAGCTATGCTACTAACGGAACGACAAAAAGGAATTTTGGAAGGGAAGGAAGGCGAGGTAAAGGCAAAGGTCATGAAGACCCTCATCATGTACGGTGAGACCTTTGGCGCTGAAAAGATGGTGGATATTACCAGTGAATATGGACACCTTGTCACCTCCTTTGGCTTATCTGTAATGAAGCCAGTTTATGAATTAATGGACACTCTCATTCAGGGAGGGGCTGTTTCCAGTCAAAAGTTTACGGTTGACCCTATGCCCCTTGAGAAGGGAGTTCCCTGCAACTTCATTCAGAATATCTTCTTTAAAGTCATGTACTCAAAGCAAAAGGAGTATGATGAGCAGCTTAAGAAACTGGGAATTCTTTCTCCAGATGCTTATACCTGTACCTGCTATATGGAGGAGGTAGGAAACACTCCAAAAGAAGGTGAAATACTCTCTTGGGCAGAAAGTTCTGCAGTAGTTTATGCTAACAGTGTCCTAGGTGCTAGAGTTAACCGTAACTCCGGTATTTTAGACCTCTTTGGTTCTATTGTTGGTTGTGTTCCTTACTTTGGACTTTTGACAGATGAAGGCAGAAAGGCAACCTGGCTTATTGAGGTTAAGACTTCCAAAAAACCAGAAGCCCAGCTTTTGGGTTCTGCCATTGGCATGAAGGTAATGGAAGAAGTTCCTTACGTTGTTGGTCTTGATAAGTACTTCCCCTCCTTGGAGGATGAAGCAAAAGCTTACCTGAAGGACTTTGGGGCCGCTACGGCTTCTAACGGTGCAGTTGGACTTTATCATATTGATAACCTCACTCCAGAAGCCAGGAGACTTGGCAAGGACCTGCTCTCTGAAGGTTATAAGACTTATGTCATTGATGATGCAGAACTTGAGAGGGTGGAAAAGAACTATCCTATTATTTGGAAAGACAAAAACGCTGAACCAAAGCTCGCTTTCATTGGCTGTCCACATCTTTCTCGTGAGCAGTTATTTTCTTGGGCTGAAAGAATTAATCAGAGCCTAAAACAGATGGGTAGAAACAAAGTGGCAGTTCCAACTGTCATGACGGCTGCCCCAGCAGTTATGGAGGCTTTCAAGAAGACAGAACAGGCTAAGAGCCTTGAGGCTCAAGGAGTTATCCTAAGTCACATTTGTCCGCTTATGTATATGAACAACCCAATGTGCGGCAAGATGCCGGTTATTACTTGTTCCAACAAGCTTAGAACTTACACCTCTGCAAGGTTCTACAAAGAAAACGAGCTCTTAGAGATAATTACAGGAGGAAAGAGATGAAAAAAGTTTTTAAAGGCAGAGCCGTAGTTAAAGGCGAAACAGAGGCCCTTGCGTTGGTCTCAAAGAATGGATTTAATACTCTTGCTTCCTACCAGCATTCTTTGATGTTTGGAGATAAGGCCGGCAAGTGCTCAGATCAGAACAATCCAGATTTGTACAATAAGCCAATGGCGGGCACTGCGCTCTGCATGCCTCAGACCATTGGTTCCACCACAGGAGGTCTTGTCCTCTTCTGTGCAGCCAGCATGAATAGACAGCCCAAATGCTTGCTTTTCTCCAAGCCAATTGATTCTCTTGCTGCAGCAGGCGCAATCCTTTCCGATGTCTGGACTGATGCCTCTATGCCTACAATCGATAATCTTGGCGATGAATTTTTGACTTACGTCCAGACGGGAGACAAGATTTCTGTCCATGAAGACGGTACCGTAGAGGTAGAGCGTCCATAAAAGATATAAAGGTCATTTGTTATAAAAAGAGGTTGCCGCGGCAACCTCTTTTTTTGTGATTAAATTCTCATGGCGACTTCGTAGGCTCGCCAGATAACGGAGCGTAGATTTCCTACTTTCAGGCAATCTCCCACAAGATGCACCTTACCTTCTGTGGTAAGCGGGTTTGGAATATAGCCTGCAGAGGAGATGACGGAGTCACACTTGATTTCAAGGGTACTGCCGTCCTTCTTCTGGCAAACGATGCTACCATCTTTGACCTCTGTGAGCTTTGTCTCAAGATATACTGGAATCTGGTGCAGTTCAAACCATTCTCTGAGATAAGAGCTGTTTGCAAGACAAACGCCCTTTTGCTTGATTAAGTCATCCAGCATTTCAACAATGATAGGTTTTTTGCCCTGAAGCGCCAGCTCATAGGCAATTTCTGAGCCAGTAAGTCCTCCACCAATGATGGCTACGGTGTCTCCAACTGGAGTTCCAGTTAGGAACTGGCAGGCTTCAATGGTCTTTTCAAAACCAGGCACATTCTTAAGGAACCGTGGTTTTGCACCAGTGGCAATGACAAAGGAATCGGCCTTGAGCGAGGATAGGTCCTTAATCTCTGTGTTAAGGTGGACTTCCACATCATACTTGGCAATTTCGCGCTTGTACCAGGCAAGAAGATCTCTCAGTTTGCCCTTGTAGGATTCTGCCGAGGCTGCCACAAAGGTGCCGCCCAGGTGGTCTGCCTTTTCGTAGATGACTGGGTTGTGACCGCGTTTTTTGAGCACCAGAGCCGTTTCCATGCCACCTATACCGCCACCAATGATTGCAACAGTCTTGCAGTCAGAGGTCTTAACAATTTTGTGCTTATTCCACTGCATGGTCTCGGCATTGACGGCGCACCTTGCAAGATGTAGAGAATCGCTGAGGTCTTGGTCGTTTGGTACGCCCTTGTAGTGGCACATGTTGAAGCAGCCGTTGTGGCACAGGATACAAGGACGAATGTCGTCTGCCTTGTCTTCCATGAGCTTTGTGACCCATTCCTGGTCTGCAAGGAAAGGCCTTGCAAAGCCTGCACCATCCAACTTGCCTTCTTCAATGGAATGGGCTGCCACAAACGGGTCTAGTCTTCCTGCCGCGACAACTGGGATGTTTACGAATTTTTTGATGTGTTCTACGTCTGCCAGGTTGCAGTTTTCTGGCATATAAATTGGTGGATGTGCCCAATACCAGGCGTCATACGTACCGTTATCGCAGTTGAGCATATCATAGCCTGCCTCTTCTAGGTACTTGGCAGCCTTTTCACTTTCTTCCAGGTCTCTTCCAACTTCCGTGTAGTCTTCTCCTGGCAGCGCGCCTTGCCGGAAGCCCTTGGTCTTGGATATAACACTGTAACGGAGCGATACCGGAAAGTCCTCTCCACATACTTTCTTGATAGCCTTAACTATCTCTACGGCAAATCTATACCTATTCTCAAAACTTCCACCGTATTCATCGGTTCTTTTGTTTACATACTTAAGTGTAAACTGGTCAAGAAGATAGCCTTCATGAACTGCGTGGATTTCAACTCCGTCCACGCCTGCTTCCTTAAGCTGTCTTGCGCTTTCTGCAAAGGCATAAATCATGTACTCAATTTCCTTCTTGGTCATTTCCCTTGAAGGTACCTTGTCTGACCATCTGTTGGGAGAAGGAGAGGCAGTGGCGGTAATCTTATCCAGGTTCATAAACGGTTTACTAAGTACGTTGAGAACTGGATTTGTGTACAGCTTTTCCATCATCTCAGAGATGGTAAAGGATCTGCCAAAACCTGCCGTGAGTTGAACAAACAGCTTTGCTCCGGTTTTGTGAAACTCCGGCATCCATTCTTTGAGCTTTTTGTACATGCGCTTGTTCTTGTGAAGCCACTGACCAAACATTGGGTTGTACACTGGCTGACAGCCTGGAAGTACTAGACCACAGTTGTTCTGGGCAACTCTTAGGATGAACTGTGCACCATCTTTGTCAAAGTGATTCTTTTCCATCCAACCAAAGAGGTCTGTGCCTCCCATGCTGGTAAGGACTATTCTGTTCTTAATCTCACACTTGCCAATTTTCCATGGGGTGAATAGAGGATTTAGTCTGCTGTCCATATTGTCTCCTTTTTTCAAGTATACACCATTTTTGTTAGTGTCTGCGAATATCAGTTATTGTAAGTTGAATTGACTCCTGGTTTTTGTAGTAGTTTCTACCCATTCTGAAGGCAACATCCACAATTTCTCCTTCGTTGAACTCCTTGCCCACCTTAGGTCCTGCGGACCAATAGACGCTGGGCCATTGGTACGTGCCAAAGGACAACATTAGGCGCAGATGTGCCGCCCCGGGGTCTTTTGAGTTCTGCATGACCTGGATGCTCTGAATTCTTGCCCCTTCAATGAGAAAGGTGATTGGGTCATTCTGTTCACCGTAGGGTTCAAAGCGTTCTACCACCTTCATAACATTCTCATTGAACTCCGTTTCCTTGAGAACGGTATCTATGACCAGGTTTTCAAGCTCGTCCGTAGAAGGGCAGTCCATGTAATCAATGTCTTCTGAGATACGGATGGTGAGCTCATCTACTTTAGCTAGTGGGAGCGAGAAACCTCCAGCGCAGGCATGACCGCCAAAATCTTCAAAGAGGTCACTGTATTTGGACAGGAAATCGTGGCAATTAAAGCCGGGGTTGCTACGCATTGAGCCTATTGCCCTTTGGTCTGAGGTTTGAGTTATGACCATAGCTGGGCATTTGAAGAATTTCAAAAGCCTAGTGGCAAAGATCCCCGTGATGCCACGCGGAATAGATTTATCGTTGACAAGTACCAGTTTGGTGCCAAAACTTTCATAGCTCTTTTTGGCCCTTGGCTGAAGTCTTGTCCATACGTCTTCGCCCATTTTTTTGCGTTCTTCGTTCAAGGCAAGTAATTGTTGTGCGTAGCCTAGTGCCGTTTGCTGATCCTGAGAGAGGAGCATATCAATTGCTACATTTGGTTTTCCAAGTCTTCCTGAGGCGTTCATTGGGGGTGAGATTTGCCAGCCAATGTCCGTGGTGGAGAGTTTTTTACCAAGTAGGTTCACTAGTGACAAAAAGGGTCTGAAGGAGTCTCTAGGATTGGTCTCTAGCACTTTAAAGCCAGCCCTTATGATGATGCGGTTTTCATTGGTCATTGGCATTAGGTCACTTATGGTGCCTATTGCTGCTAGGTCAAGTAGATTTTGGTAATCCTTGTACAGTAAGGGATTAGTTGCTCTGATGTAGGCACAAAATAGACCAAAGAGGGTGTCTAGTTCGCTTCTGACTTGCGTGTATCTTGCAAAACGGCTTACTGCGTTGAGAGCAAATAAGGATTTGTCTCTGACGGAGGGAAGAACTTTTTCAAACTCTGGACGTAGTTCGTACACGTAGATATCGGCCTTGGGGAAGGCTTTGCGTAGTTGCAAGAGCTCTTCGTCTTTGTCCATCACATAGACGGGTAGCCCGCAGGAGAGAAATTTGAGGAGGCGGCTGTTGTGTTCTGGAAGGACTCCGGGGATGACTTCCTCTGCAAGGCGGTCTGTGATTTCCATGTTCTCCACGCGAGCGGCTTCAATGACCACTGTGCCGTTTCCAGGGTAGGCGTGAAGGAGTAAGATTGGGGCCCTGTAGTATTTGGTCATGGAAAATCTGATGGCCCAGATGCATTTTGCTGCAACTCCAACCCCTGCTAGGTGTGCAAATGGGTATCCGCAGCCTTCTACCTTTGGGTCAATTATTGCACTGGCTGGCGGAAGTACTTCTGCGGCCAGGTGGTGGTCTGTAACCAGTACGTCTAGGCCATGGCTTTGGGCATAATCAATCTCATCAAAACAGGAGATTCCGCAGTCCACTGTTATGGCTAAGGTTATGCCGTCCTCAATGGCTTTTTTGATGTTGTCCATGGTGATGCCATAGGGTTCATCTCCCATTGGTACTGTGTAGGAGGCGTCCAGCCCTAGACGGCGTAACTCTGTGATAAGAAGGGCGGTACTGGTTATTCCGTCTACGTCTCTGTCTCCAAAGACACGTACCTTCTCTTGGTCTTCAAGGGCTTGGTGAATTCTATCGCAAAAGACCTCCATATCCTCAAAGAGGAACGGATTGTGGAGAAACGATATATCGTTTTCTAGATAGAATTTAGCATCCTCAGGAGTGGTGATTCCACGACCTGCCAAAATCTTGGCGCAAACTAGGTTTACGCCATACCTTTCTTGCAGCGTCTTGATGTCATCATACGCTGCTTGTCTGATTTTCCATTTCATCTATATTACTACCAAAAATTAAAATACAAATTTGTTGACTAAATAAATGGTAAGGGTAATTAGCCCATGTGGCAATAGTTTTTTTGAGAAAATTCTTATTAGAATAGAGCCCTAGAAGGGCCAGTTTTCTAGCGTCTTAAGTGGCGCGTTGAGGTGAATTTTGAGCCACTTGGTTAAGTAGGAGAAGATACGTTCTTCTGAGGCAGGATTTAGCTGAACGGCTGCGGCCTGCGGGAAGTCCATTGGTAGGGTATACTTAAGATATCGCCGGGCTCCGGGTGGAAGGGTTAAGTAGTCTGAGTCTCCACAGTTTTTGCAACAGGGGGAACCTAAGGAGTTTGAAAAAATTAGAATTTCCTGCTCTTCGTAGGCTCGCTCGCAGATAGGACAAACTTCAAAATCTGGAGCTAGTCCCCAAATTTGTAAGAGTTTCCAAATGAAGGAAATGGTAATGCTTTTGGGTCTTTGACTTGCTTGCTCTAGTTGCAAAAGAGCACTTTTTAAGGTTTCAAAGACTGGCTGAGGTTCGTCGGTTGGAGCTTTTGTGACAATTTCGCACAATAACGCTGCAGTGTAAGTGCTTTCTAGATTTTGCATTATGGCTTCTGGAAGGAAACTGGAAAGAGCCTCCTCTAGAGAGTACTCATTTCTTACTGGGTTATGGTAGAGTTGAAAGGTGCCCATAGAAAAAAGAGGAGCAAGGGCTGTTTTCTTTCCCTTGCGTCCTCCATAAACCATTACAGAGATTAAGCCAAGGTCAGGACACAGCAACGTAAGTAGCTTGTGCATTTCTCCAACCTTGGCAGTCTTAACCACAATTGCTTGGGTCTGTATGTTTCTTTCCACTAAAAGCCTCTAAGTTAATCCTCTTAGATTATATAAGGGATTCTGTAGTTGTGAGACTGATAGACAACAAAGGTTTCTACGTCAGACACAGCCTCAATCTTACTTAACTCGTTTTTAAAGAAGTTAAGCAGGCTGGTATCTCCAGAGCTACCGGTTGCTAGACTTACAATCAGGTCATATCTGCCTGTAACAACTACAACAGAGATAACTCCTTTGAGTTTAAGGAATTCCTGTGCTTTTTCCTCTAGATCTAGCGTGCTGAGTTTTATTCCCATGAACACCACCTGCATATCTGGAATATACTGAGGATCTACAAGACCCGATATCTGCAGAACTCCATCTTCCAGTAGTTTGTTAACTCTAGCTCTGACGGTGTTTTCCGTAATTCCAATCTTGTCCGCTATAGCACTAAAGGCTTTTCTGCCATTACTTAATTCTTTAATGATGGCTTTATTAGTTTCATCAATTTTCATCAAATTTTACCGTTGTCCTTGAGGTCTTTAATGGTTGCAATAAGTTCATCACCAATTCTAAGAAGGTTTTCCTTGCTGTTGGCACCTACGTGAGGAGTAAGGATGACCTTGTCAGACTTGAGAAGAGGATAATCTGGTGCTGGTGGATCTGTTGGGTAAACGTCTGCGCAGTAGCAAGTTACCTTTCCTTCATCAAGAGCCTTGACCATGTCTTCTGCGTTGACAATAGCGCCACGTGCAGCGTTAATAATGACAGGCTTCTTGGTCATGATGTCAAAGAGCTTAGCATTGAACATATCTCTGGTTTCATCTGTCAATGGCATATGAATTGAAATGTAATCAGCATCCTTAACGGCATCTTCAACTGTAGGAACAAGAGTTGCAACTGCTGAAGAAGAAACGTACTTGTCGTAGGCTACAACATTCATGCCAAAGGCTTTTGCTCTTTCAGCAACCTTGGTTGCAATGTTTCCAATTCCAAGAAGACCAAGAGTCTTTCCGTAAAGCTCTGTTCTCTTGATGCTCTTAAGCCATTCGCCATTCTTCATACCATTGTGGTAGGTAACAATGTGGTTTGGTGCAGCAAGCATCAAAGCAAAGGTGAGCTCTGCAACAGCAATTGAACTTGCCTTAGGTGTATTTCGAACAATGATTCCCTTTGACTCTGCATAAGCCTTGTCAATGTTATCAATTCCAACACCACCACGGATGATGAGTTTTACGTTCTTTGCAGCGTCAATGTATTCCTTGTTGCAAATTGTCTTTGCTCTGACGAGGATGATATCGGCTTCTGGAGCTCTTGATTTGTCTGTTGTGACTTCTCCAAACTGCTGGAGTTTTGATTCTAGTGATGCATCAAAGGCATCAGAAATAAGAATAAGCATTTTTTTCTCCTTATGTTTTCTTTATTCTTGTCTAAATTCTACCAGTGAATTGAGCATAAGTCAAATTTTATTATTCAAAAATACGGTAAATATAAATAGTTTTTGTTAAATTTGAGGATTTAAGGATTTTTGGAGGGTGCATAATGTTGCGTATGGAATAATGCCGATGATATACTATCTTTTGAATTTGCTATTTGGTATACTAGGTACTCAATGGAGGCACGCAATGAGGTCTTTGGAAACCACCTACATGGGCTTGAAGCTTAAGAACCCTTTGATTTTGGGAAGTAGCCCGTTAATTACGGATTTGGATTCAATTAAGAGAGCAGAGGATTCTGGCTTGGGCGCTATTGTTCTTGATTCCTTGTTTGAAGAGGAAATTTCAAAAGAGGCTCGCAAGGATATGAGCAGTGCTGAGGATTATTTGACTCATGCAGATGCTAGAGCTTTTCTTTCTCAGGCTAGTGCAGATTACTATGTGGATAAATATCTTGATCTTATTGCTAAGGCAAAAAGTTGTGTTGATATTCCAATTATTGCCTGTATTAACTGTACTTCTGAGGCCCGCTGGCTACAGGATGCAAAGAGTTTTGCTACCTGTGGAGCAGATGCCATTGAGGTTATTCACTTCATTATTCCTAGTAATTGCAAGGTAAAGGGCTCAGCGGTTGAAGATACCTATTTGAAGTTTGCAAAGCAGACTAGAAAGGCAATTTCACTGCCACTAAGTATGAAGATTAGTTCTCACTTTAGCTCTATTTCTAATATGGTGAAGAACTTGTCAGATATCGGGATAGATGGAATTGTTATGTTTAATCACTTTTTCAGACCAGATATCAATATTGATAAGCTTTGTGTTGATTCCACCATGTTGCAGCCTAAGGGCGATTATGGCGATACCTTGCGCTGGACGGCTATCATGAGTTCTGCAGTTAGTGCGGATATCTGTGCGTCTACCGGTATTAGAGATGCCTCTACTGTTATCAAGATGCTACTGGCTGGGGCAAAGGCCTGTCAGATTAGCTCCACTATCTTCATGCACGGGTTCCCTGTGGTGAAGGAGATTCTTACGGGGCTTGAGCAGTGGATGGACCAGCACAATTTCAACAGCATTGAGGACTTTAGAGGGCTTTTGTCACAGGATAAGACTGGGGATCCTCAGAGTTGGGAGAGATCAATTATCCTTGAGATTAGTCAGAATTTCAGGAATAACTAAATTTTTTGGATTTTAAGAGGATTTGTTAAGGAGGCGTCTTCGTGAAAGAGGATTTTAAGGATATTGCTCCTTACGAGGGTCAGGATTTTGAGGATGCCATTTCTAGGCTGATTCAGTATCCTCAACTGCTAAATAATTTTACCGATATTCTCTCGAGGCATAATAGAGTTACTAATACGTGGAAATCGTTTCACTCAAAGAGATTACTTTCTCATTTGCTCTCCCAGGTGCATAACTATACTGAGTTTCAGGAGTACATCACCTGCGACCTCTTTTTGGAGATGATTGAGAGTTCTAGCATTGATGATTTTACTTTTGGTGGTATTGATAAATTTACGGACGACGCGCCACATATCTACATTAGCAATCACCGAGATATTGTTTTGGACACGGCACTACTGGATTTAGCCTTGATACGAAGTGGCAAACAGATGTGTGAGATGGTCATTGGGGACAATCTTCTTGTTAACCAATTTGCAACGGATCTTTTCAAGGTCAACGGAGCCATCACCATCAAGCGGTCTTTGACTTCTACCAGCGAGCTGCGTAAGGAAACTCTGCGTCTAAGCCGATATCTAAAGTACGCCATTGAGGAAAAGAAGAAGTCTATTTGGATTGCTCAAAAGAGCGGACGTTCCAAGGATGGTATTGATAATACCAGTGCTGCTATTCTAAAGATGCTCTATCTTGCCTATAGGGAGGAGGGCTTAACCTTCTCACAATTTTTGGAGAAGGCGTCTATTGTTCCAGTTGCTATCAGTTACCAGAAAGACCCGTGTGACGTGACCAAAAGTGAGGCTCAGATTCGTAAACTAAAGGCAGAGGGTGTTTATAACAACGTTTATGTTAAGAAGAAATACGCAGACCTTCTGGATTTGGTTCGTGGACTTAGACTTCCAAAGGGAAATATTCATATTGAAGTGGGCTCACCTTTGCCTTCCTCTCTGGCAGATGCTCGGGCTGCAGTCCGTGAACTGGATAGACAAATTCATCTTAATTATAAGCTTTTTGATGCTAATTACTTTGCCTACGATTATTTAAATAACACTAATGAGTTTGCTGCTCAGTACAAAGATATGAACACCAAGGCCTTTATTAAGCACTACAGACATCTTAAGCCGGAAGTGCAGGATATGGTTTTTCAGGAGTATGCAAATCCTGTGGTTTCAAGGTTAAGTGAAATTCAAGCGGCAAATGAAACAAAGTAAAGTTCTATTCTTGGTTTTATGTGCTCTTTTGTTGTTGGTTTCCTGCTACAAGGGAGATTTTAGTGTCTCCTCTGTGGTAGCTCAGCCTTACGTTATGTTATCTTCCTCTGATGTTGGTTTGAGTGTTTATTTTACTGGTTCTGTTCCTAGTGAAGAAGGGCTAACAATGTCCGTTAGTTCACCTGATGGTATATTTTCTTGGACTATAGTGCCAAATAAGGCTGTTGTTGATAACGTTACTTACTACGGCAGTTCCAGTCTCAGGATGCCTTCTGGTTCTAGTCTTCCTACGGGAATTTGGACTATGAAGGTGTTCTACAAAGATGGTAGAACTCTAGACTATTCTTTTGAAGTGAACTACAGGGACGTTCAGGGCGCCTTGGAGCGTAATGCTGCTATAACGGAAGCTGTTTTTGATGAAGTTTCTAACTTGACGGTGTTGCCTTAATCCGGTACAAGGCTTTACAGGAGCCTTCCTACTTTTTTGTAGAGTTCTTCCTTACTTATTTCATAGGTGAAACTTCTGCCGTGAGGGCAGAGCATTGCATCTAGTTGAAAAACCTTGTCCACCAGGGCTTTTGCGGTGATGGCATCTAGTGCGTCTCCTGCCTTTATTGCGGCATGGCAGGCCATGATTGCAAATAAACCCTTTCTTGCACTTTCTAGGTCTCCCGTGGTGTTTTGTATGTAACTTGCAATTTGGGCTTCGCTTTTTCTGCAAACGGCAGGGATGGTGGACATCTCCCATAAAAGGGGTTCCACTCGGGTAAGCTCAACACCAAAATCGGCATAAATTATGCTGTTTTCAAGCAGAAAGTCGTCTGCCGAGCGATCCGTTTCAAAGCGGTAGGGTACCATGAGGCGTTGGACGTCTTTCTGGGCAACAATTTCGTCGTATAAGAGGCGTTCGTGGGCGGCGTGTTGGTCTATAAAGAGGAGTTTGTCGTTGACTTCAACAAGTAGAAAGGTGTTGAAGATTTGCCCTATGTAGGTATAGTTTGGGCTTTCCTGCTTGGGGCTTTCCTGAACGGTCTTTCTGCTTTGAGCCATTATGGACTTGGCGTTTTCAAACCAGGAGGGGTCAAAGGGTTGTGCTGTGGCGCTACTAGGCTTTGAAGTAGCGGGGTGAACTGGATTTGGCTTTACCTGGTAGGGTTTTTGAGGTGTCTCGGAGATTGGAGAAAATAGATTTTCTTGGGTCTCTGTAGGCTCTGTGCTGTTGACCTTTGACTTGATAGCTGGCGCTACTTGGCTTGCAATGCTGGCTTGAGGTTCAACTTCAGCATTGGAGAATTTGCCGTACAGCAGGGCATTTCTTATCATGGCGGTGATACAGCCATAGATTTGGCTCTGGTTGCGGATTTTGCATTCACGCTTTGTGGGGTGGATGTTGAAGTCCACCAGTGAAGGATTATCTTCTATATATAAATAGAGATAGGGGAAGGCTCCTCCTGGGAGGGCTGCTGAGTAGGCATTGTTTACTGCCTGTACCAGAGCAAAACTGTCAATGATACGTCCGTTGAGAAGAAGTTTTATTTGACTTCTGTCTCGTTTGTAGCAGGAAGGATCTGATGCAACTGCGTAGAGTTTGACGTTGTCGCTTTCATAGTTCATTTCAAGCACTTTTGCTGGCATAAAGGTTTTATCCAGTGAGAGCACTGCCACTGCTCTGTCCTTTTTGCTTGCCTTTGGAAGGTGCAGTTTAAGTTCTCCATCCATGAAAAGAAGAAATTCTACTTGTTCAAAGCCAAGGGCTTTCTCAAGGAAAGTTTTTTTACATTCAGTGCCTTCGCTTTGAGGTCTTTTCAGAAAGAGTTTTCTTGCAGGGATATTTTCAAAGAGATTTTCCATTCTTACGCTGGTGCCTTTGGTGACACTGCCAGGTAGAATATCGCTTTGTACTCCGTTGTCTACTACAATTCTGTAGCCATTTGAATCTATTGTAAGAAGGGAACAGGCAGCAATACTGCTGAGGGCTTCTCCTCTGAAGCCTAGGGTTCGTAGGTTAAATAAATCCTCTAGGGTGTTGATTTTGCTGGTGGCATGGCTAACACAGGCCAGTTTTAGGTCCTCTTTAGACATTCCGGTTCCATCATCTATTACAGTCAGGCTTTTAATACCTCCCTGTTCTAAATAGACACTTAGCTTTGTGGCTTTTGCATCTAGGGAATTGTCTATGAGTTCACGCAAAACGGAGGAGGGTCTTTCGACTACCTCCCCCGCTGCTATACGAGATGCAACTATTGGATCAAGTTGCTTAATCATGTTTTAGAAAGAATAAGAAGCGCCAAAGGAAGTGGAAACTCTCTTGTAGCCTTCAATTGTTGCCATATCACCTCTTGCATAGGCTTCAAAGTTGCCAAAGCTTAAGGTCATTTGAGCATATATAGTTGCAAGTTCACTGTCTACAAGACCTGCAACAGCTGAACGCCTACCACTCTTTTTGACTAAAGCCTTTGCAAAGTTGGCAAGTCTGCCGCTAAAGCCTTCAAATAACAATCCGCCAGAGAGGGAAAGCCAGTTGAAATCAAGTTTTGCAGAAACCTTAAGAACGTCTGCTGTGATGTTAATCTGATTGCCACTTCTGGTCTTAACGGTGTTGTAAGCAAGATGTCCGCCGTTCGTATTAAGAGAAAGTGGAAGACTCATGGAACCGTTGATGGAGAGAACTCCCCAGTCAAGTCCGGCTGAAAGAAGGACATCAATAGCCTCTCCGTTGAAAGGTTTTACAACATTTACAGGTGAGTTGCTAACCGTGTCGTTAATGTGTGCACCTAAGTTATAGGCAGCGCCTACACCAAAGCTAAATACGTTGGTGCTGAGATTCAAGTTTCCCTTTACAAGAAGGTTGCGAGCATCTTTGTTGTTTTTCTCAAAGAGGCTTGCAATCCCTGCGTAAATCTCAACGTTAAGCTTGCTTGTCTCAATCTTTGCTGTTGCATCAATGGCCGGGTAGAAATTGATGTTTTTGCGGTTAAGAGCACTTGCAATTACAGAAATATTAACGGTGACGTGCTTGGAACCAGATGTCAGCATTGCACCTGCGTACTGATTCTTGCCGTTGAGGTGGCTTGTTAACTGAAGGTCATCAACAAAGGCACTTGCAGTGACGAAACCAAGGTTCAAACTTCCACTTGCTACGAGACTGTTGTTGGTATCAAAAGCCTTGTCCATTGAAGCAAAGACTGGGCTTGAGAATTCAACGCTGTGATTTCTATCAAGGTTAATGTTAAGTTTATCAGAGTTATAGCTGATTCTGCCAACGTAGCTGAAAACGCTGTTAATATAGCCTGAAATGCCCTTATTTGTGGTGAATTTGAAACTATCTTTGAGATTCTGGACATCAATTGAAGCGTGAAGTCCAATTGTAAGATTGCCAACTGTGAGGTATGGATCAACGTTAACAATAACGTTCTTTGGCGCAAAACCAATTCTGCGAATGTAGTGTGCATCAATGAAGGGTTTGTATTCAGAACCTGCTGTATACTGTCCGTAAACAACTCCAATTGTTGCTCCAAACTTTACATTTGCCTTTTCTTTTGTTTCAACTGGTTGTTCAACCGTTGGCTGCTGAGCTTCAGCTTCTGGCTGGGTTTCA
>CAVISO010000004.1:36952-45363 GCA_963645435.1 Sphaerochaetaceae bacterium
GTTTCTGAGCTGGAGAATCTGGAGCTACAATTTCAATTACGACAGGTTCGCTGTAGTCTACATAAATCTCTGGCTCTGGGGCTTCAAACAGAGAAGCAATATAGTAAGGAAGTTCCTTCTCAAGGAGGGAAACTGCAAGGTTGAATTCTGCTTCACCGTAGGTTTCCGGATAGGTGATAACTGCCTTGCCGTCTTCTACAACCTCAATATAAACATCCTGTAGATATTCCGGATAAGCATTATAGGCAGCAAGGGCTGCAGCATAGATTTCCTGGGCTGTGACAAAGGAAGGATATTCAACAATTGCCTGTCCAATATTAGCAGTAATTGTTGCTTCATAACCTGCATAGGAGAAGGTCTTTGTAAGTGGTACAATTACAAGTTCTGTCTTTGGCTCTGCAGGTTCGCTTTTTACAACAATCTCAACTGGTTGAATTGTGACTTCTTCTGTCTCAGTCTCAAACAGGGAAGCAATGTAGTAAGGAAGTTCCTTCTCAAGAAGTGAAACTGCAATGTTGAATTCTGCTTCGCCATAGGTTTCTGGATAGGTGACAACTGCCTTGCCGTCTTCTACAACCTCAATATAAACATCCTGAAGGTATTCTGGGTAAGCATTATAGGCAGCAAGGGCTGCAGTATAGATTTCCTGGGCTGTAACAAAGGAAGGATATTCAACAATTGCCTGTCCAACATAAGCGGTAATTGTTGCTTCGTAACCTGCGTAAGAGAAGGTCTTTGTTAGTGGGCTTAGGACTTCTTCTTCAGCCGGCTCTTCAGCAATAACTTCAACTGCTGCTTCAACTTCTACGACAGGCTCAGCGACGGGTTTTTCCTTTGTTGGAAATTTTGCAGAGAGAGAAGATATATAGGAATCTTCTGCTGGCTTTTCTGGTTTTGAACCGCTAAGAGAAAGGTCAAGATAGTTGCCTTCTTCTACTGAAGTGGTCACTCCAGTAAGATTATTTGAAGCAGCCATATTTCCTTCGTGAACATAACCATTCTCACTTGTCTCTGTTGAAATAACAACTACAGAGGAGTTTGCTGCTACGTTGTAGCTTGTAACAGTGGTGTTAACTGTGAGGTTCGTTCCCTCAGTTGTAGCAATAAGAGAACCGTCCAAGAGGTATACAACTGGGGAATTTTCATCCAGATTGATAATCTGAACAAGGGAGTTTTCTCCAATTGTGAGCGTTACGCCATCATTTTTAAGGTTTACTTCATTGTCAGAGGTACGAATAATCCAGTTTTCTTTTACTGAATCAACATTACTTACAGATTTAAAGGTTTCATCGTAAACTTTGGCACTGCCAGTATTGCTAGTCAAAGTTAGAGGAGATGCAAAAATGGATCCAATTGCCAAAGCCGCAATAAGTACGACTGCAATAATCTTCTTCATTTTCATTCCGTCCATAAAAACTCCTTCAGGGGGTAATTTGCCCGTCCCAATCCAAATCTCTGGAACCTATTGAGGTCACAATATAATATAATAATATTTATAGGGTGCTTTTGCCAATACTAACGCTTGATTTTACAGGTCAAATCGTGGGCAGAAAAGACATGTTCTCTTGTAAATTTGTCCATTCTGCAAAGTTCTTTTACAATTGGCTTCAAATTTGCTCTTATATTTGTCTGGTCATAGGGGCATACTGGTTTGATGACAGGAAGGTCATAAGTCTGGGCAAGTCTTATAAGTGTTTGCTCGTGAATCTCAATCATGGGTCTTATCACATAGAGCTTTCCGTCAAAGAATTCCTGAATTGGATTCATTGTTGCAAAGTTGCCTCTGAAGAAGAGGTTCATCATTGTGGTTTCTACAAGATCGTCTAGGTGATGCCCCATTGCAATTTGTTTGAATCCTCGCTGCTGAGCAATCTCAAAGAGAATGCGTCTTCTATTTCTGGAACAGAGATAGCAGTTAAAATCACCTTTGAAACTGGCAGGAAACTGATACTCATCAATAATCTCAAAATCTATTCCTAGATCTTCAAAGTATTGCTTTAGTCTTGGTCTATAGGTTTCATCTATTGGGTGTTCAATCCAGTTAATCATGATGGCGTGAAGTTTGTAATCAATGGGAAGCCACTTTTTTCTGACAGAAAGCGCCAAGGCTAGAGCCAGGGAGTCTTTGCCTCCTGAAACTCCAAGAAGGATTTCTTCCTGGTCTCTTATCATATCAAAGTCATTTATGCCTTTACCTACGGCTTTAATGAATCTCATTACCCAAGGCGGCATATTGCCGTTGAGAATGTTTTGATAAGAGAGTTTAGCGGTGTCGTACTGGCTTTTGATTTCTTCCTTCATGATTTTTGAATAATAATTTCAAATAGACTTGAGGACAAGGGGCTTTTGGTGGAAAATGGAGTCTGTGAATAGAGTAAGAAAATTTTTAACTATTTTGTCTCTTTTGTTAGTTGCTGCAGTGAGTTTTGCTTCAGATGTGGCACAAAATCTTAGGCTGGCGCTTCCTTCTTTGGCTTTGGATTTGACCCTTGGCGCCCAAGAAATTTTACCTGTGGATGGTGAAATAGGGCAGGTAGTGCAGCCAGAAGCAACTTCTTATCATTCTTTGTTAAAACAGGCAATTACTTCCGAGTTCGGCTATGAATGGCTGGAGATGTATGTAAATTCTGCTTCACGGGCTGCCATTGGTGAAGTTTTTACTTCTTTCTTGTCTGAAAATCTGCCTGCCAAGAATTTTGTTATGTCTGCTCTTTCTCAAAACGGAGACAAAAGTGTGTCCATTTCTGTTAGATTTGAGCAGGCTATAGTAGATTTTGTTTTAATGGATTCACAGATTGTTGCTTTGTCTGTAAAAAAGAGTCTTTAGGGTATTGTCATTTTTTCTTAAATGTTCTATAAAATCAAAGGCTTGGCGGCGTAGCTCAGTTGGTAGAGCAATCGGCTCATATCCGATCGGTCAGGGGATCGTGGCCCTTCGCCGCTAAATAAAAATCCTTGGTTTTTCCAAGGATTTTTTGCTATATGGGCAGTAAATATCGGGATGAGGGGAGCTCAGTGATTAAATTTAGCGTGCTGGGAAGTGGTAGCTGCGGGAATAGTTATGTGTTTTCGTGTGGCGAGCATACCCTTATGGTAGACGCAGGGTATTCGCTTCGCAAACTTGAGACTCGTATGTTGGAGGCTGGTTTTGAGCTTTCTAGGGTTGAGGCGCTGCTTTTGACGCATTTGCATCCGGATCATAATGGGAGTGCAGGGGCTTTTGCAAGAAAGCTGGGAAAACCAGTTTATGTGAGCACAAAGGCGCAACAGTATGCAAAGGTGGAGTATGAAAAGATGGCTCTTCCGCCTGCTTCTAAGCGCTCTTTTGAGCCAGGTGAAGGTTTTGAAATTGGGCCTTTTTTCATAGATGCTTTTTATTCAAGTCATGACAGTGCGGGCAGTGTTGGTTTTGCTATTTCCTGTGAAGGTAAGAAAATAGTATTGATTACTGATACAGGTATTTATTCAGAGGAAATGCTTTTGCATGCCAAAAACGCAGACTTGCTTTTTCTGGAGTCTAACTATGATGTTGAGATGCTGCGTACAGGTCCGTATCCGCTTTACTTGAAAAAGAGGATTGCAGGGGAGAGAGGGCATCTTTCCAATGACCAAGCGCGGGAGTTTTTGACCTTGTGTGGGTATGAAGAAACTCAAAAACCGGTGTATTTAATTCATGTATCGGATAGCAATAATGCCGTGGAGCGCGTAGCCAGTGCAATGAGCTGTTTTAACGCAAAAGTTTGCCAGCGCGGGTGTCAGTATAGCGGTCAACTTGGCTGATAACTTACCTGTCAACTTACTTGACTAATAGGCACTGGGTTTTTAATATCAGAACTCATGGGAATTATATATAAGGAGATTGTAGTATGCAAACAGTTATCAAAAAATTGAAAACTATGCAGCCAGGACCTACTCCTGTTATAGCAGAAGGTTGGGTTAGAACCAAAAGAGACAGTAAGAATGTCTGTTTTATTGAAGTTAACGATGGAACTTGCCTCAAGGGGCTTCAGGTCGTTGCAGATAAGGCTGTTTTTGATAATAATCTCCTCAATTCCCTTTCAACTGGATGTTCTGTGGTTTGCGAAGGTTTGATTGTTGCTTCTGAAGGCGGAGACCAGGCGGTTGAACTTAAGGCCACTTCCATTAAACTTATTGGTGAGGCTCCAGCAGATTATCCTCTTCAGAAAAAGAGACATACGCTTGAGTATCTTAGAGACATTGCACATCTTAGAGCCAGAACCAACACAATTGGTGCGGTAGCAAGAGTGCGCAGTAAAATGGCATTTGCTGTTCATAAGTTCTTTCAGGAGAACGATTTCTACTATGTTCATACTCCATTAATCACCGCAAGTGACTGTGAGGGTGCTGGCCAGATGTTCCAGGTAACAACGCTGGATATGAAAAATCCTCCACTTTTGGAAAATGGCGATATTGACTATTCCAAGGACTTCTTTGGTAAGCACACCAGCCTTACCGTTAGTGGTCAGCTGGAGGGCGAGACCTACGCTACTGCACTTCGCAATATCTACACCTTTGGACCTACCTTCCGCGCTGAAAATTCCAACACCAAGCGCCATTTAGCAGAGTTCTGGATGGTTGAGCCGGAAATGTCCTTCTGCACTCTTGAAGGTGACATGGACATAGCTGAGCGCTTCCTTAAGTCCGTCTTTAGCTACGTGCTTGAGCAGTGCGACGAAGATATGGATTTCTTCTCCAAGTTTATTGAACCGGGCGTGAAAGATACAATTCGCCACGTGGTAGAGACCCCTTTTGCCCACCTCACCTATACCGATGCTGTTAAGGAGCTTGAAAAGCATGCCGATAAGTTTGAGTTCAAACCTTACTGGGGCTGTGACCTTCAAACCGAGCACGAGCGCTTCCTCACAGAGGAAATTTGCCATTGTCCTGTAATTGTTACTGACTATCCAAAGGAAATTAAGAGTTTCTACATGAAGTTAAACGAAGATGGCAAAACCGTCCGTGCCATGGATGTCTTGGCACCAAGGCTTGGTGAGATCATTGGTGGTAGCGAAAGAGAGTATAGATATGACGTGCTTCAGGCTCGTATGAAGGAACTTGGGCTCAAGGAAGAAGATTACTGGTGGTATATGGATTTGAGAAAGTACGGCACTGTCCCACACTCAGGCTTTGGTCTTGGTTTTGACAGAGCTGTCCAGTATGTAACGGGAATGCAGAATATTCGTGATGTTATCCCATATCCAAGAGCTTCTAAATTAGCTGAGTTCTAATTTTTCAGGCGACACTATCTGTGTCGCCTTTTTTAAGGTTTTTTAAAGGTTTTTGCATGAAAAAAGTTGTTGTGATTTTGGCTGAGGGCTTTGAGGAAATTGAAGCTTTAACTCCAATAGATATTCTAAGACGAGCAGGACTTAATGTCACGGTTGCAGGAGTTGGTTCAACGTTGGTTGAAGGTGCTCATAAGATTACAGTTAAGTGTGATGTTGAAGTCTCTGCTATTGAAAAGGAAAAGTTTTCTTGCATTGTCCTTCCAGGTGGAATGCCTGGAGCGGTTAATTTAAGAAATAACTCTTCAGTTGTAAATTTAATTTCCTCAAGCTATGGTGCAGGCTCACTTGTTTGTGCAATTTGCGCAAGTCCAGCCATTGTTCTTGCGCCACTTGGAATCTTAAAAGACAAGCAGGCGGTATGCTATCCAGGTATGGAAACTGTTGCCCCTGAAGTTGATTTTGTCAAAGGGGTTTCTGCTTTACAGGCTGAAAATGTGATTACGGGAGCAGGACCTGGCTGTGCTGCAGATTTTTCTTTTTTAATTGTAAAAGCCCTAGTTGGGGCTGAGATTTCTGAAAAACTTAAACAAGATATGATATATATTTCCTAATAAGGATGGGTTGCAATGGGAAAGATTGGCTTTGATAATGCTAAGTATTTGAGAGAGCAGAACCACTACATTCTTGAACGAATGGAGAAGGTAGACGGAAAGCTCTATTTGGAATGTGGTGGTAAACTTCTTTTTGACTATCATGCCGCCAGAGTTCTTCCTGGTTTTGACATTGATGATAAGATGAAGGTGTTTCACTCCTTCAGAGACAAACTGGATGTTATCATTTGTATTCATGCTGGAGACATTGAACATAGAAAAATGCGTTCAGATTTTGGTATTTCGTACGATACTGATGTCTTCAAGATGATTGATGATTTTGCCGCATGGGGCATCAAAGCCAACAAGGTTGTTATTACCCGTTACAAGGGCGAAGCCAGTGCAAAGAACTTTGCTGATATGTTGCAGCGCCGTGGGGTTAATGTTTATTTCCATAAGGAAATTATGGGCTATCCGGAAAACGTTGATCTTGTTGTTAGTGATGAAGGCTACGGCGCCAATCCTTACATTCCTACCGATAAGCCAGTTGTTATGGTTACCGCTCCAGGTCCAGGTAGTGGAAAACTGGGCACCTGTCTTTCTCAGATGTACCACGATTACAAGAACAATAGAAAAAGCGGCTATGCTAAATTTGAGTCTTTCCCAATTTGGAATCTTCCAATTGACCACCCTGTGAACATTGCCTACGAGGCTGCCACCGCCGATATTGGCGACTATAACCAGATTGACCACTTCTACGTCTCTGCCACTGGCGAGATTGCAGTTAACTATAACCGCGACATGGAGGCCTTCCCACTTCTCAAACGCATTCTCAACAAGATAACTGGCGGCTCGCTGGATTACAACTCTCCCACCGACATGGGCGTCAACCGTCTTGGTTTTGGCATCTGTGACGATGCTGTTGTGCGCGAGGCCGCTAATCAGGAAATTATACGCCGATACTACAGAGCCGCCTGCGAATATGCCCAAGGCATAGGTACAAAAGAAACTGTCTCTCGTTGTGCATCTATCATGGATAGGGTAGGTCTCAAGTGTGAAGACCGGTATACCGTTCCAGTTGCAATGCAGGCCCTTGAAGATGCAATTGCCCGTGATAAAGGTAAAGATGGCATAACCTGTGCTGCCGCAATTCAGCTCAGTGATGGCCGTTTTGTCACAGGTCACAATTCTTCCTTCATGCACGCCTCAAGTGCCCTTGTCCTCAACTCTCTGAAGGTTCTTGCCAACATTGATAAATCTGTCGAGCTTATCCCACATACCGTTGTTGACTCTGTTACCGCTATGAAGCGTGATGTTCTCAAGGGTAGGGGAGTAAGTCTCAATTTGGATGAGACTCTCATTTGTCTTGCCATGAGTGCTGCCATCAACTCTGATGCCAAAAAGGCCCTAGATAAACTCCCTCTGTTGCGTGGTTGTGAATCTCATATGAGCCACATTCCATCTGCCGGTGATTCCTCTGGGCTTAGAAAACTTGGCATTAATGTGACCAGTGAGCCTAAGTTCCCATCAACTAATATGAGAAATTTCTAGCGTAGCCTGAGAAGTTCCTGCTCTACTTACAGCTCAAGTTTTCACTATTATTTTTTTAAATATTAGTGAAAATATTGATTTTTAAGTGTGTTTTCACTTCTATTTTTATAGAAAATTAGTGAAAAATACCAAAGTGAGAGCCAAAAATGAAACTGATTGGAAGAGAAGAAGAAAAACGTAGATTGAAAAAGGCTTATGATTCAGACCAATCACAGTTTGTTGCCATTTACGGACGTAGAAGGGTAGGTAAGACTTTTTTAGTGAGACAACTTTTCTCCGATAAATTTACGTTTTCCTATGCGGGAAAAGCAAATTTGAAGAAACAGTTGCAACTTAGCGCCTTTAGAGAAGCTCTCATTCTGCAAGGTCTTGAGGACTGTCCTCCTCTTTCTAATTGGCTTGAAGCCTTCTCTGCATTAAGGAAGCTGCTGACTCAATCAGAAGCCAAGAAAAAGATTATTTTTCTTGATGAGATAGCCTGGATGGATAATAAACAGTCGGAGTTTCTACCTGCTTTTGAAGGCTTTTGGAACGAATGGGCTTCTGCTAGAGATGATATTCTTTTGATAATTTGTGCATCTGCTACCTCTTGGATTATGAAAAAGGTCTTTCATAACAGGGGAGGTCTTTATAACAGACTCACAGATAAAATTCTTCTTTCAGAGTTTACGCTGAGAGAGTGTGAGGAGTTTGTAGAGAATAGGGATTTGGGATTTTCAAGACAGCAAATTCTTTCTCTCTATATGGTTATAGGTGGCGTTGCGTTTTATTGGACAAAGCTCGAAAAGGGGCTTTCTGTTGTGCAGAATGTAAACGCTCTGTTTTTTGGCCGGAAAGCTTTTCTTAAAGATGAGTTCATGGAACTTTATCAGTCTTTATTTAGCAGTCCGCAGGGATATCTAAGGATAGTGACGGCACTTGGTTCTAAAAGTATCGGTTTAACTAGGTCTGAGATTGCTGAAGAAACGGGGCTTATAAACAACACCCAGCTTGGGACAATGCTTTGTGAGCTTGTTGAATG
>CAVISO010000005.1:0-30284 GCA_963645435.1 Sphaerochaetaceae bacterium
ATTTTGCTTGCCCCCATTATGAAGCAATCTCTCCCAACCTCTAATGCCAGTTGAATCTTCTATAGTAATTGCCATTGCTCCAGCGTCAATCAAACGTTTTGTGTTGTAATAGACAACCGCAGGACTTTCAGCATAACCATCATCCATATCAATTATCATGGGAAGATCCGAATGTCTACATATTCGTTGCGTAACTTGAGCCAATTCCTCAAAATTCAAAAATGCCATGTCTGGGGTTCCAATCAAACTACCAGAAACAGCCCCTCCGCTTATAAGTGCTGCTTTATAACCAGAATTTTGAGCGGCATCAGCGGAGAAACAATCGTAAATGCAAGGAGCAAATACTTGTTCTTTGGCAAGCAACTCTTTTAACGAAACTTTAGCGCTCATACATTCACTCCTTCTCACTCAAACTCTTTCAAACCTTCAATGGCGTAGACGCGCACTGGGCAGCTGTCTAAACCTTTGATGTACATTGGAGCAAAGCTAACAAAGAAGGTGTCTTTGTTCAGGTGCTCCAGGTTTTTCAATACTTCCAAGAACGTGATGTTCTTTGCCATGCAAATGTCATGGAAAGGCTTCACGTCTTCGTTGCAATTTTCAATAGAAACGCCATCGCCAAAGCCAACACATTTGACCTGATGGTCTACCATCCACTGGGCGGTCTCGCCGTTGACAAGAAGGCGTTTGTCATTAGGACCGTTGGTCTCTGGTGTAAATGGGGCCAACTTATAAATGGAGTCAAGAATGACTACATCACCAGGCTTAACTTTATCGCCAATGGCTTTATCTAAGTCAGCAGCACTTATGTGCTTCAAAGGCTCAAGATCCTTGAACTCGTAGTACAACCCTCTACCCATAAAAGATACCAATGGCAAATCTGCAACACTTGCACCATCTTCAAAATGGTGATAAGGACACTCACAGTGGGTGCCAAGGTGGGTCATGATATCCACATTGGTATGAAAATCTGGGATTGCTCCACCAGTATTGAATCTGTCCAGCTTGCATCTTCTGGTCTCTGTAGCCGGATCAATATACTTGGTCAGGTCAACAATTCTAAGTCCGTTAAGTTCATAAACGCACTGCATTTATATGTTCTCCTTCTTTTTATTCTCCAACGCATGGATGGCCTTTACCACAAATTCGTGATAGGGCACGGAAATCTTCAGGTCGTGGGCGGCTTCCACCACACTTCCGCTAATGGTATCAACCTCACTACGGCGCCCGTCGCGGATATCGGCATAAATGGAGGTGTAGCCCTGTGGTGCATTGATACACACGGCATCTACATCACGGGTGACCTCGTCCAGGTCAAAACCAAGACCAAGGGCATTTGCCACGGTAACGGCCTCTGCACAAAGCTGTCTCATGAGAAAATTGGCATTGGCATCGGTATGGATAAATCCAAGTGGTACCTGGAATAAACCGGTCAACGAGGAGGCTGCAGTATTGGTGAACATCTTCTTCCACACCTGCTTTTGCACATTCTCCTCCGTATGGCACTCAAAGCCACACGCGCTCAAGTTAGCCGCAATCTCCTTGATTGCTTCACAGCCACCATCCAACAGCCCGATACTACTTACCCCGCTTCCGCCATGATTTACAAAGCCCGGCTCAAGGACTGAGCTGTTGTGCTGAGTAGAACCAATGATGACGTGCTTGCGGTCAGCAAATTTAAGCAGCTTGCTCTCATGACCTGCACCATTTTGCAAAGTCATTAAATAAGTATTAGGTCCAATTAAGTTCTTATTGCTTTCAAGAGCGGAGATGGTAAACATTGCCTTAACAAAGACAATCACTAGATCCTGAGGACCTAGTTCACTGGAAGAGACCATTGCATGTGGGTAACACTGGGTGACAGAACCGTCCTTCTCTCTGATGCGAACGCCATTTTTCACAATAGCCTCCACCATCAGCGGATTGACATCAATAACGGAAACCTCATTCTTTCTTGAGAGATACCCGCTAAATAAAGATCCCATGGCTCCAGCGCCTAAAACTGCTATTTTCACACATCCCCCTCAGTTGTTTGTTCTATCCGTGCATTGGCTGTTGCAATGTGTTGCAAATGTTTTTGCAATCGTTTGCAAGAACCTCTGAAATTATTATTGCATGCTTTTTTCTACCGCGCAACAAAAATTTTAAGAAATTTTCGGGGCCTCCAGAGGGATTCCCTGGAATACCTGCATAAGGACCAGGCAGGACGCTGTAAAAACGCAACAAAACGCAACAAATATATGTGATATCGGGATATAGTAAATGCAAACCCCCTATGCAAAATTGATATTTCTTAAAGCATAAGGTTGAGTGTTATAGTTTTTGCTTGGTGGGCATTGCCTGCTAAAATTAAAAATTTAAGGAGAATTATATGGCAAGATTTACACTTCCACGTGACGTTTATCACGGAAAAGGTGCCATGGAAGCACTGAAGAACTTCAAGGGTAAGAGAGCAATGATTTGTGTTGGTGGCGGCTCCATGAAGCGCTTTGGTTTCTTAGACAAGGCTATCGCCTACCTCAAAGAAGCAGGCATGGAAGTAGAAGTATTTGAAGGAATTGAACCAGATCCATCGGTTGAGACCGTCATGAAGGGTGCCGATGCCATGCTCAAGTTCCAGCCAGACTGGATTATTGCAATGGGCGGCGGTTCTCCAATTGATGCTGCAAAAGCCATGTGGATTAAATACGAGTACCCAGAGGTCACCTTCCAGGACATGTGCAAGGTCTTTGGTCTACCTGAGCTACGCAAAAAAGCCCACTTCTGCGCTATCTCCTCCACATCTGGTACCGCAACAGAGGTCACCGCTTTCTCCATCATCACCAATTATTCCGATAGAATTAAGTACCCAATTGCTGACTTTGAGATTACTCCAGATGTAGCTATTGTTGACCCAGAGTTGGCAGAGACCATGCCAAAGAAACTTGTTGCTCACACAGGTATGGATGCAATGACTCACGCAATTGAAGCTTATGTTTCAACCGCTAACTGCGACTACACAGACGCTCTTGCTCTCTATGCAATTGAAATGATCCAGAATGACCTCATTCCATCTTACAATGGAGATATGGCAAAACGCGACAGCATGCATAATGCTCAGTGCCTTGCTGGTATGGCTTTCTCCAATGCTCTTCTTGGTATTGTTCACTCAATGGCTCACAAGACTGGTGCTGCTTTTGAAGATTATGGTGCTCATATCATCCACGGTGCTGCAAACGCAATGTATCTGCCAAAGGTAATTGCTTTTAACGCAAAAGATCCTGTGGCTCTTGCTCGTTACGGCAGAATTGCTGATGACATGAAACTTGGTGGAAAGGACGACAAAGAGAAAGTCCAGCTGCTCATCAAGGCTCTTCGCAAGATGAATGATGATCTTAACATTCCTCACTGCATTAAGAACTATGGCGCAGACAGCTACCCAACTGAGCAGGGCTTTGTTCCTGAGGATGTCTTCCTTTCTCGCTTGCACGACATTGCAGTAAACGCAATTGCAGATGCTTGTACTGGTTCCAACCCACGTCAGCCAAGTGTTGAAGAGATGGAAAAGCTTCTCAAGTGCTGCTACTACGACACAGAAGTAACCTTCTAATTAAATTTTAATTTGGAATTAGCCTTCCATTTAAGCCAGGCCCCGCAAGGGACTTGGCTTTTTTATTTCCCTAAATTAAACGTTTGAGACTGCATAGAGTGGTATGTTTTCCATCCAGCCTTGAGAAATGTAGTTCAAAGTTGAAAAACGTACGGCACGTTTTGGATGAAATTTATCGCAGTAAGCTTTAAGACTTTGAGATCTGACATTACCTTTTGCTTTAACTTCAACTGGAACAATGTCAGTTCCAATCTGAAGGAGAAAATCTTGTTCATAAGTTGCCTTGTCTGTCCCATAGTAATATGGAGTATATTCAGTAGTTGCAACAAGTTCTTGAAGAACATATTGCTCAGTCATGGCACCCTTAAACTCAACAAAGGCACTGTCTTCATCAATTATTGCCTCTACCGGCATATCTGCCATAGCGCCAAAAAGTCCAATATCAACAAGAAAAAGTTTGAAAGATGATAGATTAATGTAGGATTTAAGTGGTAGATGCGGTTCATTTACCATGTTAACTTTATGAATTAAACCACAATCCAAAAGCCACTGTATTGCCATCTCATACTCACTACTTCTTGTTCCTTTTTTGATTTGACCAAAGAAAAATTTTCTATTTTCTTTTGCAAGTTGTAAAGGAATTGCATTCCAAACAAGTATAGTTCTTTCTAAATTTTTTCCCTCTATATGATTACCAAAATCACCTTCGTAAAAAGTAAGAATTGTTTGCTGCTTTGCCCTGACTTCTTTGTAATCTTTTTTCAAGCGAAAACTTTCAACTATTTCTGGCATTCCGCCAATGTAATAGTAATTCTTAAGCAAAAAAAGGTATCGTTCTGAAAAGCAATCAATCAAAGAGTAATCTTTAGTCTTCAAAGCTGCGACAAGTTTGTCCTCTCCAAGTGCAGTAAGAAATTCTCGAAAAGAAAGTGGCTGAAGGTGAAGAAGATCAACTTTTCCAACAGGAAAAGATACACCAGAATGATGTGCAACACCTAAAAGAGAACCTGCTGCAATGAGATGATAATCTGAGCCATCCTCACAAAAGGCTTTAAGAGATTCTAAAGCTTTGGGCGCATCTTGGATTTCATCAAATATAATGAGAGTATCCTGAGGCGTTATTGTAACTGAACTTACAATACTAAGCCCTAATACAAGCCTCTCTATATTGTAATCTTGTTCAAATAAAGCAGCTGCAAGAGGGTTGTTAAAAAAACTAACATAAGCAACTTTTTTGTATGAGGTTTTTCCAAATTCTTTCATCAGCCAAGTTTTACCAACCTGCCTTGCACCCATCAGAATTAGAGGTTTTCTATCTGTCTTGTTCTTCCAAGCTTTTAGCTTTTCCATTGCTTCTCTATACATATCAGGGAAATTATACAACAGAGAAATAAGATTGTTAATTGAATTTTACATTTTTTCGGGGCTAATTTAGAGGAAAACTTACATTTTTTCGGGGCTAATTTAGAGAAAAACTTACATTTTTTCGAGGCTAAGAGGAAATTCTTGTACACCCTGCATGACAGTCTCAATTCGCTTTTTTGAACTCATATTTCTTAGTTGGCTGCTACAGCACCGGCTGCAGATATAATTGATGAAGCCTCACTTGAAAGTGCATAGTCAAAGAACATCTGCGCGGTACTTGAAAGGGCTGTGCCCTGCTTTGTAACAAGCACGAATGGGCGCTGAATTGCATAACTGCCAGCTTTGACTGTGTCTTCACTTGGAACAACTCCATTCACCTTTAAAGCCTTTACTGTATTCTTTACAGCTGCAAGGGATGCATATCCAATTGCATATGGATTTTGTGCTACTGTTGTTATCACATCACCCGTTGAGGTTAGTTCCTGGCGGTATTGGCATGCATCTGCTGTTTTTGTAATGGTTTCAAAACCATCTCTTGTACCGCTACCTGCTTCACGGCCAATCAGAACTATTTGAGCGTCCTGCCCGCCTACTTCCTGCCAGTTTGTAATCTCGCCCTTATATATCTTGGCGATTGTCTCTACATCTAAATCCTCTATTGGGTTATTAGGATTAACAATGATAGCAATTCCATCATATGCTAAAACCGTCTGTTCAAGGCCTTCTGCAATTTCAGAGTCCTTAAGAGCACGGCTTGAAAGTCCAATATCACAACGTCCTTCAAGGACTGCTTTAATTCCGGAACCTGAACCAGTTGGATTATAGGTAAAGGTAACTTCACTATGCTTTTCCATGAAAGCTTCACCTAAAGCACCAATAACCTTTTCCATTGAGGTTGAACCGTCTGTTGAAACAGTCTTGGCATCTTCGCTGGCTCCACCTGCGAACAAAACTGCCATAACTGCAAGAATCATAAACATTGTTACTACTTTTTTCATATCAAACTCCTGTTTACGCCAAGACAATAGCATTGGCATGTAAAAACAAGAGCGAGGTTCTGTAAAAGTTATGTAAACTTATGAAAATTTCTCCAGATGTTCTTTTTCCGCCTTTGCAAGGGCATCAGAAAAGCCAGTTAGCGCGGCAAAAGGGGCAAACTGCGCCGCACGGTCACTATTGGACATGCGCTTATGGTGCTTTGGGTTCCACTGAGGAAGGTTGATAATATCTGAATACGGGTTTTTTTCTGGATTTTCTAGCTTTTCCTCACGCATTATGTCCTCCAATCTGGCTATTTCTAGCCTTAGCAGTAGCCCCCTCTTCCAAATCAGCAGCCCTAATTAGCATATTCTTACCAAATCTCTTCTTGATTGCCAGCGCCGCTTCCAGCTGCTTTTTCTCTTTAGGTGAGACTTCCGCTACCTCTTGAGTAAAAAGATTTGGCTGTTCACTATAAGCCTTTTGCTTGCACTCTACTCCAAGCCCCAGCCGCCGCACCAGTAGTTTCTTATTTACCACGCTCTCAAAAATTTGCGCCACCGCAGTCTTCAAAAGAGAGGCATTTGACGTAGGGGTGCCAAATTTCACCTGTCCATGCGCACTTTTAGGACATAGTCTGCCATAATAATCTAAGGCAAAAGGACCGTTATACTCAGGCGGAAAATCCTGATCATAGGCAATATACAAGGACACAGCGTCTGCCTTCAGGTCTTTTTCCACCAGGCTTAGCGATATCTCATCCGCCATCTCCTTTGCCACCAGCTTTGCCTTAGAAAACTCATACGGACACGAAAGCACCTGCCCCACACTAAGGGAGCCACTTCTGGGCTTATAGTTTTTAATATCCTCCATGGTGCACGGCTCCTGCCCCCACGCATGGTCAATCAGAAGCTCTGCATTCACCCCAAAGGTCTTATACAGCAGATCTTCCTGCGTCAGCGAAAACCGCGCCACATCCCCCATGGTATAAAGCCCAAGAGACGCCAGACGCTCAGAAATCCCACGCCCCACCCGCCAGAAATCCGTAATAGGCTCATGCGTCCACAGCTGTTTTCTATAAGAAAGTTCATCCAGCTGAGCAATTCTCACCCCGTCCTTATCCGCCGGAATCTTCTTTGCCACAACATCCATGGCCACCTTACAAAGATAAAAATTAGGCCCTATGCCAGCCGTAGCCGTAATACCCGTCTGCTTCAACACATCCTTAATCATGGTCATTGCCAGCTGTCTTGAGTCCATCCTGAACATCCCAAGATAATGCGTCACATCCATGAAAACTTCATCAATGGAGTACACATGAATATCACTTGGCGCCACATACTTGAGATAAATTTCATAAATTTGCGAGCTCACTTCCAAATAGTGCGCCATATTGGGCTTTGCAATCAGAAAATCCAGCTCAAGCCCGGGATCTTTCTTCAGCTCACTTTCATATACCGATTTCCCTACGAACCTTCCCCCTGGTGCCGCTTTCAGCCGCTTTTCATTTATAGCCTTCACCGCCGCCTTAACTTCAAAAAGCCTGCACCGGCCCTTAATGCCATACGCCTTTAATGAAGGCGAAACTGCAAGGCAAATTGTTTTGTCCGTCCTTGCTTCATCTGCCACCACAAGATTGGCATCCAAGGGATCAAGCTTGCGTTTTGCACACTCTGCTGAGGCATAAAAGGACTTTAAATCAATAGCAATACATTGCCTTTGCACGGGTCTCTCCTGTACTTAATATAAATTAAGTAAGAATATTTTGCAAGACAAAATTTGAAGAATTCAAATCAGGCTTGAAATACCTAAATAGGTATCTAGGTCAGAAGGCAATACTCAATTAAGTATCAACCTTAAAGAAGCAATACCCCAAAACCCATTTTTTGATTATGAAAGAATTATGAAGAAAAAGAAATCAGTCATTTCCGATGCCATGGCAATGGACTTTTGGGGCAGAGTTGAGCTAGGACAGCAGGAAGCAGGCTTTGATACTATCAAAGATTTATGCAGAGAAGCAGACGTTGCCTACCAGACCGTTATCAACAAAAGAAGCAAAGGAAAATTGCCAAATACCGACACAGTTCTAAAACTTTCCAGAAGCATTCAAAAATCTGTAGACTGGCTTTTCTGGGGAGAAAATCTGAATACAGATTCTGAACAAGAACGGGTTGCCTCTCTGATTACCAACAATAAGGATGCCTTTGAAATAGCTAAATATCTTCTAAATATGTCAGAAGAGGACAAAAAGGTAGCCAAAGTACTTATAAAGAAGATATCAACCCCAAAAACCAAGAAAAGAAAATAGGCCTACCATATAAACAGCAGGCCTAAACACAAACTTCAGTACCAAGAAATCATTGGATTAAAGTAAAGGAAATCTTAGGAGTACCCTCGGCTGGGTTCCAGGTAAGGACCACGCCAAGTTTCAGCTCCATTGCAGAACCTAGAGCACCAAGCATAGGAGCCAAGGTTGCATAGAGCCTAAGCTGGACAACCTGCTCAAGACTTTCGTCTTCCACCTTGTAGGTGCAGTCATACTGAGCATCAATAGTAAAGCGTTTGATGTACAAGCCTAAAATTCTTGTACCATCCTGAATTTCCAGATTAAACAGATTAATATTTCCGCTCCCCAAAAGCTCTAGAGATTTTGTCTTAACCTCATACTGAGCTGTAGTTGCAAGAGTAATACCAAACTTAAATACAGGAATATGCACCTGAGCAGTAAGACTTGGGTTGAAATCCTTAAGGGTGAACTGAACCCTGTAGCCCAAAGTGCTATTAAGGCCAAGCCCAGTTTTGGTTGCATTGGTATAGGAAACGGCAAAAATATTATTGAAAGAGTTATCAAGACCACTGTCAGAAAGAACAAGACTTTCCGTTGCCTGGTCTGCAACCTGGATATACTTTCCTGCATCAAAATATAAAGTATAGGAAGGCTGAATCTGCAAATTCAAAAGAACAGCATCATTGGAAAGTTTGCCACCAACTGTAACAGGCATTAAGACAGGTCCCAAAGTCAAATTATCTGTTCCCCAGACACCAAGAGAGAAGGTATTAGCCTTATCGTAGAAACCTGTCATGTTAAAACTATACTGACCAGTAGGATCTGTCACAGACCACAAAAGACCAGTCCCAGCAGAGCCATCAAGATAAGTTCCAGCAGGATAAAGCGCTCCACAGTTCATGTTTTCAAAAGCCTTATATTTCTTGGAATTCTCAAGAATCTCTAGCTTGCTAGAGTCAAAGCCTTTAGCCTGAAGAGCAGCATGAGAAGTATAGATTTTTTCTTCTAAAGACAAGGCCGTAATAGAGATGGTACTAAGAACTGCTCCCTCAAAAAGATCACTAGAAAAAAGCACTGTGTCCTTTAGGCGCAAAGGAGAATTCACACCACCACTAACATTTGCTTTTGATAGCCTGAAACTGCCATCTTCAAGAATAAATTCGCCATATCCCCCAAGAATTGGGCTATCTTTTTGAATTGCGTCTACAGTTGGAAACCATTCAAAAGAAAGAAGACTTTCCTCTGTTTCATAAGAAAGAGACAAGGAGAAAATTCTCATTGAAAGCGGACTTTCATAAAGCTCAATGCTCAAGTCTTCTGTATTGAGAAGAGCAATGGAATCGGCTCCATTAAGCGTGTAAATAAAGGCAATTCGTCCGTCTTTGCAATTTGTAAGAGAGGAAACAATAGCCCCATAGCCAAGCGAGACAGAAGAAACAAATTCATAGTTACTGTCATAACGTTCAAGGAACGTTTCCTGCTCCCTTGCAACATACAAAAGAACTCCGCCGTCCTGGGTGAAGACTCCACCACGGGCATCTCTGTCCGTAAAATTAAAGGTTTTAAGGACTTTTCCGTCTTTGCTTAACACTTTAACAAAGTTGGTCTCTTCCAAAATGTAAGGGATGAGGATTTTTGAGCCATCTTCAGTTACATCATATTCTTCTGCGGTAGTCAAATCAGAAAGAAGTTTTGAGCTCTTGGAAAGGTCAGAGTTAAGCGTATACAGGCTATAAGAAGAACCATCACGGAAGACAACAGAACCGTCTGAAAGAGCTTTAATTCCATTAAAAAGACCAGTGTTCTTGTAAGCAACGAGTTTTGTACTGTCAACAAAGTTTTCAGGAACCTCAATAGAGTTGTAGAAATTTTCCCAAAGAGTATCGAACTCAACACCAATGGTTTTTTCAATTACACCTGCTGTGTCTTTGAACCAGTTAATTTTTCCAAATTTAACAAACAAATCATAGACTACATCTGTTCCGTAGGTATCGCACAGGTAAGTAAGGAAGGCTCCTCCAAAAATATAAGGCAAAAGAGAAGAAGGATACGTGTCCCTTGCACCGCTAATCTGCAGCCAGGAAGGGAACTTGTTCTCAAGTTTTGCCTGATAAACAATTCTATAGGAATATAAGTCATTCATTCTTCCATAACCGTCAAGACTTTCCGTTGTAACGGCAATACCCTCCGTCATGGACTGATACGAATAAATAAAATTAGAAATGTTAATTGGATCACCAAAGATGTTGGCTAACACCTGCCAGAAAGAACTTCTGAGGTTCATGGTGAAAGCGTGAGTAAGTTCATGCTTAAAGATAGAAGTCAAGGTTTCTGAAAAGGCAGAAAGGCTTCCTTTGTCAGCAATGACATCATACATCATGATATGATTTGAAGGACTTGCTGTAAAATAAGCATTCACCACTTTTGTCTTAGTGGTCATAATCACCGGCAAATGCAAGTCTGGGTCTACCTTAAAAAGAGAACACAAAGAATTGTAGGTGTCCTCACAGCAATTAGCTATCAAGGCTGCTCCTTCCTTACAGCTTTCATCGTAAATTATTGTGAAATGTTCTGTCTCCACCTGAAGAAGATCATCTGAGGCAAAAACTCCCCCAAGTGCTACTATTAAAAGAAAAAATACAATCAAACCCTTCTTATAAGCCATCATTTTCTCCGCTGCTCCTATAACTCTAACCTATACATCAAACCTTAAGCATTTCATTTTTGATATCATATTCCAGTGCCTGCTCTAACAGCCCTTCTGCACTAGAAATACGAGTCTCAATTTGCTTAAAGAACTCGTTGGTATCAGAGGCCGAATTCTCTGCAACCAGCATTAACGCCTTCCTGCAGTACTCAGAAATACTACTTACATACTCTTTAGCAAGAAGAACCTCTTTATCTGTCTTGTCATCATACAAGTACACAACAAGAATTCTAACAATCCCCTTTTGACATCTGACAATTTCTGAGAGCTTAATTACGCTTTCTTTAGACTTAATGCTAAAACTCTTAGCAGTAATTGTCTCTTGAAAATTGCCGCACAATTTTCTCATTCTTGCAAGCCGCTTTAACGCATGCTTTAACACATTAGAACCAACACCAACCCTATTAGTTACAAAAAGCACTACCAAATAAGCAACCAGCCAAAGGATACAAGTATAAATCATTTTCTCTAAAGCACTCATCTTAGTCCTCCTTTCTGTAGCTAACTGTCACCTGCGGATACGGAATATCAACATTTGCATTTATAACTGCCATATAGAGCTGCTCACTCAAATCCCACGTTACTGGCCAGTAGTCTGCGTTTCTGCACCAAACCTTCACATCATAGTGAACGGCATTATCCCCGTTTAAATTAAATCTTGCTGTAGGAGCGGGATCTTCACACACCATAGGATGCGCCTTTGCCACATTCAAAAGCAGTTTCTGCACCTCCAGATAATTAGCGTTGTAATCTACTTCCACGGGAATAACTACTCTCCGGAACTCATTCTCCGAATAATTAACAATATTTGAACCAAACACCTTTGAATTAGGAATCATCAACTTCTTGTTATCCGGTGTAGAGAGCACAGTATGCATCAAAGTCAGCTCCTTCACCGTTCCCCCAACGCCATCAATCTCCACGTAATCGTTTTCCTTAAACGGATGCGTCGTCACCAGCATAAGCCCATTTGCCACACTTCCAATCAAATCCTTCACGCTTATGCCTATTGCCAGAGTCAGCGCCGATACAGCACTCACAAAGCCCGATAACGGTAGCCCCAAGGCCGATAAAAAATACAAAATCAAGCACAAATACAGCACATATTTGACAATGGTCAAAACAAAATGCACAAGTGCAGTATCAATATTACAGGCAAGAACTGCCACCTTAACCAACTTCAGAACATTCTTAATTATTTGTATACCAATGAATAAAGCAAAAATTGCAGTAATCAGTTCAAACCCTGAGTTTTCAAGGTAATAAAACAATTTTGAATTAATTTCCTGTATAAGAGAATTCACTACTTCTCCTCCGTTCCTTTATTTATTTTCATTTACAAGATTATTTTGTTTCATCTTTAAGTCAGAAATAGCCTTAAGTTCAATATCCACCTTCTGCTGAAGTTCCGCTTTCTGATTTTCTATTGCCAGAATCTGGTTGCTTAAGTGGCTCATTTGCTCAGAGAGCTGAGAAAGTTTCATTTCATGAATCTCAATGTTCTGCTGCATCATAAGATGCTCCAGCTCCAGCTTTTTCTGTTCAATATATCTTTCCTGGTTATAGATTTGACTACAACAATCCCTGAGATCTTGTGGAGCATTATTATCAAACCAATACTCCATTCCCTCCGCCAAAATCTTGCCGTACTGGGTAAATTTATCCACAAGACTATTCATAATGCGGTTTTCTTCCGCCTGAAGGACTCTCAGCTTACGTCCTTCTTCTCCGTAGGCGCCCATACTCATAAGGGATCCCTGTGCCTGGTCTACTATAGACTCCTGGTCTTTTAAGGTACTCTTGTAGTTACGCTTCATTAGGCGGATATCTTCCATCTCTGCAAGAATTTCCTGAGCCTTCTCTCCTGGAACTTCTCTAAAATCTCCTGAGTTATACAATTTCTTGCCAGTCTGGGCAAAAACGGAGTCTAAACTCTTATTTAGAATTTCCAGTCTTTTTTTGTAAAAAGGAGCCAAGAACCTAGACTCAGGACCTGCTTTTTCAATCTTTGCTTTTAGATCAGAGACTTTTTTTTCATATTCCTGCATGGGTGAGAGGAATCGGGCTAAGCGAGCAGGAAGTTTACCCGCCGCCTGGGCTTCAATTGCAACCGCTCCAAGCATGGCCTTTAAGACCTCAAGGCGTGCGTCCAAATTACGCATGGAGACTTTGGTCTTCTCTACCTGTTCTCCACCTGCAGACATGTTCCTAATGGCGTTCTGAAGGGCATTTATCTGCTCATCCACCTGGTCTTTTTGACTGACAAGAGCACATAGATCCTCAAAGGCGGCTTGGCTGGGGGCATAATTTATACTCTCCTGCCAGGGAGCAGCCGCATTTCCAAGCTGTCTATGCAAATCAGAGAGATTAGTCTGTGCCTTTTCTATCTCTTTGGATAGGGCATCTATTTCAGTATTTAGACCTGCCATGTTTTCAATACTATCATATTAAATAAAAATAGTCTCCAAAGCCCACTGCAAATTAAATTTAAAATACTGTATACTGGTTTGGACACTTCACAAAAAAGACTTCATAAAGGAGCATATTTCAAATGGCAGATTCCATTGCAGATATCAGAGGACAAAAGATTAAAGAGCTGGTAAAAGAAATGCAGCTCTACAATAATCCTCAGGAAATTGAGGAAATGAGAAAAGTTATCAAAAAGAATGTTCCCCTCTTAATGAGAGGAAACCTTTTGGCTTATCTCTACATTACTCGCCATGGTGGCACAGCAGAACAGACAAAGGGACCTAAATTCCAGAGAGCAAATTCAGAAGAAAGAAAGGCGCAGGCAAAATCATTGGAGAACACAGTATCCTTCTACATTAGCGTAGGAAAGGCAAGCAAAGGCTCTCCAAAAGAACTTGCAGAATTCATCTGTGAAAAGGCAAATATTGCTAACGACGCAATTGTAGCAATAGCCTATAAACAGAACTATTCCTTCATTCATGTAAAGAAAGAGGCTTCTGAGGGCATCATTGAGGCGGTTAATGGTCAAATGTACAAGGGTCGCAAGGTAAAGATGAACTTCAGTAAAGACAAGGATGCTGAATAAGTGAAAATCAAATGTATTCCAGTTGGTATGCTAAGTACCAACTGCTATTTAGTTGAAGAAAAAGGGTTCTCTGCAGTACTTGATCCTGGAGAGGACCCTTCTCTTATCCAAAGAGCAATTGAGCAGACTTTTGAAAGCGCGCCAACTCACATTATTCTGACGCACGGGCACTTTGACCATGTGGGAGCGTTGGGCTCTCTTCATAAGGCTTACCCGTCTGCAATAATTGCTACCTGCGAAAAAACAAAACTTTCAACAGAAAACATAAGACAACAGGCAAGAGCCTTCATGAGTTTTTATTTTTCCAACACCTGCTTTGCCTCTGAGAACTTTGAAGTTCCGCAGCCTAATTTACTTCTAAAAGACGGAGATGTGATTGGACCGTTTAAGGTACTCTACACCCCGGGACATACTATGGATTCTATCTGTTTATATTCAGAAAAAGCAGGAGTGCTTTTCTCTGGCGATACCCTATTTCGTGGCTCTTATGGAAGAACTGACCTAGGAGGCTCATTTGAGGACATCAAATTGTCTTTAGAGCGGCTTTTAAAAGAACTTCCAAGGGACACGGTGGTTTATCCAGGCCATTATGAAAGCACCGTTCTGGAAGAGGAAGATTCTCTTCTTTTTAATGTATATTAGAAGCCCATTTAGGTTGAACTGTTTATATAAAAGAATTATTCTCAAAACATGAAAATAATTCTTGCCAGTTCCAATGAACATAAGAAAAAAGAAATAGAACAACTGCTTTCAGGACATCAAATTTTCTTGCCCAAAGATTTAGGTCTAAGTTTTGATTGTGTGGAAGATGGTCAAACCTTCATAGAAAACGCCCTAATTAAGGCAAATGCATTACGCAACGTCTTAAAAGAAAATAAAAAGGAAGGCTATGCTGTTTTGGCGGACGATTCAGGTTTAATTGTAGATGCACTGCCTGATCAATTAGGTGTTAGAACTGCAAGATTTGGATCAAAAGACGGCATACATCTTCTAGAAGCCCCTGCAAGAAACCAGTTACTTCTTTCAAAACTAAAGGGGCTAAAGACAGAACAGAGGACCGCCAGATTCGTGTGCTCAATGGCGCTTATCCTACAGGACTGGACCATCTACTGTGTTCAAGAAGCCACAGAAGGCAGAATCTTAGAAGAAGAAATTGGACAGCATGGCTTTGGTTATGACCCAGTTTTTTACTGCAATGAGGCACAAAGCCCTATGGCATTACTTTCAGATGAAGGCAAAAACAGCTGTAGTCACCGAGGAAAGGCTGCAAAAGCATTATTGAAGTTAATTAACTAGTTTTTGGAGGAAATATGGCAAACATTCCACTTAGAAGTGAAGTAAGGGAAGAAGATAAATGGGATTTAACCCAACTTTATGCAACTAAAGAAGATTGGCAAAAGGATTTAAGCCTCCTGCAAGAGGCCATTGCCAAGGCAGACAGCTTCTGTGGCAAACTGGGAGAAAGCCCTGAAAAGTTATTAGAAGCCCTCAAGTGGGATACAGAAACCTCCATTATTTTGGAAAAATTGTACAACTATGCCTTTTTACAAAACTCGGCAGACGCAGGAGATGCAGAAGGACAAAGGATGTATGGGTTAATTCTAGCAGCCTACACCAATTACAGTGCTGCCACCAGCTACATGAGCCCTGAAATTCTTGAGATTGAAAACCTTGAAAACTGGCTGCAAAGCAGCGCCTTTGATGACTATAGAGTTATGCTGAAGAAGCTACTTAGACAAAAAGAACATACCCTCTCCCCAAAAGAAGAGGCCCTTTTAGCTAAACAGAGTGAACTTCAGGAAACTCCTTCTCAAGCCTTTGATATGCTTACAGACGTAGATTTAGACTTTGGGGAAGTTGACGGACAACCTCTTTCTCAAAGCACCTGGTCACAGTTCATGATTGATCCCAACAGAGAGACCAGAGAAAAAGCCTACAACCAGTTCTACAGCGTCTTTAAGGCTCACGAACAGGTACTGGCAACTCTTTACACAGGTTCAATTAAACAAGATATCTTTAACGCAAGAGTTCGCGGCTTTAACACTGCTCTTGAAGCGTCTCTCTACAAGGACGATGTTCCAATGAGCGTCTACACAGGTCTTATCCAAGCCGTCCACAACGCCTTCCCCGTCCTGCATAAATACTATGCCCTACGCAAGAAGGTTCTTGGCGTCAGCGAGCTTAAGCACTATGACGTCTATGTTCCACTTGTCAGTTCCATCAAAACCCACAAGACCTACGAAGAGGCAGCCTCTATTGTCCAGCAGGCGGTAGCCCCACTTGGACAGGCCTATGTCACCACCATCTACAACGGGCTCACCAAAGACCGATGGGTAGACCGATACGAGAATAAAGGCAAGAGCAGCGGTGCTTATTCCAGCGGTGGTTTCATTGGTAATCCTTACATATTAATGAATTACAAAGAAGATGTAATTGGAGATGTCTTCACCCTGGCCCACGAGGGTGGACATAGCATGCATAGCTATTACTCCAAGCGTAATAATCCTTATTCCTGCTATGATTACTCTACTTTTGAAGCAGAAGTTGCCTCAACTTTCAATGAGCAGCTCATTGCTAAATATTTCATTGACAACGCAGAAAGTGAAGAAATGAAGACCTACATCATTGCTAAGCAGGTAGATGATATTGTGGCAACCCTCTTCAGACAGACCATGTTTGCTGAATACGAGCTTCTTTGTCACCAGCAGCAGGAAAATGGTGAACCTTTGACCATTGATTCTCTGCGCAGGACCTACAGAGGGCTTCTAGAAGCCTATTTTGGTCCAGAGATGCACTTTGAAGAAAACTCAGATTTGGAAGGACTGAGAATTCCACACTTCTACACTGCGTATTATGTATACAAGTATGCAACTGGAATATCAGCAGCAATTGCACTTTCAGAAAGAGTTCTTAACGGAGGCGAAAAAGAACTTCAGGATTACCTTGGCTTTCTTAAGTCTGGTGGCTCCAAGTTCCCAATTCAGAGCCTTAAGGCAGCTGGAGTTGATATGTCAACTCAGGCTCCAGTTGAGGCGGCAGTCAAGAAGTTTGCAGATCTTTTGAATGAACTTGAAAAAAGAATCGGATAAGGGGAAAGTATAAATGAATTTATTTTCCAAAATTATAGATTTATTGTCTTTTGTTTTACTTACAATTGGACTTTGGAATGTCTTTAAAAAATGCAAGGTTAACAAGAAATGGGCTCTAGTTCCATTTTACAGACTCTACAAAGTAGCAGAATGTGCAGACGCAGAAGAAATTGCGCTTAAATGGTTTTTGCTTGAGCTGTTAACTCACCTGCTTTCTATCTTCAGTGACCTGGCATCTATATTGGGCTTATCTCAGACGATAGTGGATCGTCTAAGCGTTATTAACTTACCAGTTATAATTTGCGCAATTGTGTTTAACTGCAAAGGCTATTATGCTTTGGCTCGCAAGTTCCAGGTTAAAAGAGTAAAACTTTGGACCTTACTTTGCGTTCTGTACTCTGGTTTAGCAACAACAATTTGGGGCTTGTCAGACAAGTTCCAGCCTGTTTTGGAAGAGGAATCCACCGTTACTTCCTTAAAAGAAAGTAAAGATGCCAAAGTTTTGGAAAAAGGACTTACCATTAACCTCAAAGAAAGGTCAGTAAAAAAACCTTTTGGCAAGAAGAAAGTCTTACTACGGGACATTCATATGAATATTGAGCCGGGTAGAATGGTCTTGCTCTTAGGCGGTTCCGGTGCAGGAAAAACCACTTTTCTGAACGCTGTAACAGGTTATGAACAGGCAAATGCAGAAATTTTCCTTAACAACCATAATGTCTACAAAGAATTCAATACGGTAAAGCACGACATTGGTTTTGTTCCGCAACAGGATCTTATCCGCTATAACGACACTGTCAAAGCTACTGTTTCTGATTTTGCAAAACTTAGACTTCCCACCAACGTAAAGAAAGAAGAACTTCACCAAAAAGTGGATGAAGCCCTTGGCATCTTTGGACTTCAACCCGTGCAGGATAACATGGTTGCAAAGCAATCCGGAGGGCAGAAGAAGAGAACTTCAATTTCAATGGAGTTTGTAACCAGTCCTTCCCTGTTTATTCTGGATGAACCGGATTCTGGGCTGGATGGAGTTCTTGCCATTGATTTAATGCGTCGTTTACATGACATTGCTAGGACAGGAAAGATTGTCATTGTAATCACCCACTCTCCAGACAGAGTTCTGGACCTCTTTGATGATGTAATAATTCTTGCAAAAGACAAGGCAAAAACAGGAAGGCTCGTATTCTATGGCTCAGTTGAAGAATCAAAACAGTTCTTTGGCAAAACTAAGATGGAAGAGGTCATAAAGATGATTAACCGCAAAGAAGAAGGCGGTGAAGGTCTTGCAGACGAGCTAATTGAGCGTTTTGAGAACGGGAGGAACGACATCAAATGAAAAAAAGAATGAATTTTAAGCAATATAGAGGCTGGATTAGACAAGTTCCTATTTATGTTGGTAAATTTTTCAGGATGTTCCTTAACATTGGTGACTGGAAAGTCATTGCAATGGCAGCCTTAATTGCAGGTCTTGTTGCTTATGTCATTAAGGGTTCCTTTGGAATCAACATGGAAGGAACCCTAAAGGGGTCTCTTGCACTTTCCTGTATTTGCATTTGGAATGGCTTTTTCAATTCCGTTCAGGTCATTTGTAGAGAAAGAGCCATAATTAAGAGAGAACACCGCTGTGGCATGTCCTTGAGATCCTACATTTTTGCCCATGTTATTTATCAGGCTTTTCTCTGTCTCTGCCAGGCCTTAATTACAACGGTGGTACTCTATGTCTCAGGAATAAATCTTCCAATAACAGGCGGAACGGCAACCCCCTTTATGGCAGTAGATTTGCTTATAACTTTATTCGTAATTACCTTTACAGCTGACATGCTGGCTTTGCTGATATCGGCTATTTCAAAAACTACTACAGCGGCAATGACCATCATGCCCTTTGTTTTGATTTTTGAGCTTTTGTTCTCAGGTGCAGTATTTGCTCTTCCTGATGGAATGGCTACTCTTATTTCCTACTTCACCATTGCAAGAGTTGGAATGTGTGCCTTGTGTGCAGTTGCCGGCTATAATGCACTGCCATCGGTATCGGTATGGAAAATGTTGAAGCAATTTCAGGGCGTGGAGTATGAAGGCGGGATGCCAATTCAGAGCGTGGTCAATTCCATTGAAAAGGATAATCAGGTGGAAGAATTCTGTCTCAAAATGGGCCAGCTCAGTCAAAATCTGGAGTACGAGACCTCTGCAGATAACATCACCACCCTGTGGATTGTCATGCTAATTTTTGCCTTTATCTTCTCGCTGGTTGCTCTCTTGAGTCTATCAACCCTTGATAAGGATAAACGCTAAAATTTAGCGTCTTTCTGATTTAGCTTTACAGTCAACGCACAACAAAGCGTAAGGGATGGCTCTAAGTCTTTCTTCTGAAATTCTCTGTCCGCAGACTGCACAAATGCCATATTTGCCGTTGTGAAGTCTGATTAAAGCCTGGTTTACTGCATTAAGACGTCCAGCGTCCATTTTGCTGATGGCCTCCATTTTCTTTGAGGCCATGTCATCACAGGCAAGATCAACACTGTCTCTTCCTCCGGTTGGACCCACGAGGGTTCTGAAGTCAGCATCGGATTTTGCTATCTTATGTAAAAGCTCAGACCTCATGCCAAGGAGCTTTTCTTCCATCTCTTTCTCAAAAGGAGTCATTTCATAAGCCATGAGACAACACCTCCCACCAAAAAAATAATTGAGTCACTAATATGCCTAGGAAAGAGGTAATCGTCAAGCAAAAATGCCTTTTTAACACAAAATAAACAGAAAGTTTTTGTAATACGTTGTTAAAAGAACAAAATTCTTATTACTTTTGGTTGTTCTCTGGAAACATGATGTCTCCGTAGTAGGAATCGGGATTCTCATTTCCCTTGGAAACCTTCTTCTTGCGTGGCGCTTTGTGCGTGCCCTGAACCTCTGTGTTGAAGGAGTGGCCTGAGCTTATAAGCATTGCAATTGGTTTTGTCTCATCCATGTTGGCAAAGACAATCTGTAACACACTTAAAAGTGGGACGGCAAGGAACATACCTACAATTCCCCAAACATAACCAAAGACGCTTAAGGCAACCAGAATTACAAAAGGACTCAGGTTAAGCTGGTTTCCCTGAAGGCGAGGATCTATGAAGTTTCCAATGATGTTCTCTGTTAGGATGGTGCCGGCTGCAACTATCAGAATTGGAGTCCAGTTGGGCAAGAATTGAATTATTGCCATGAAAATGGTCAAAACTGTAATAACAATGCTTCCAATGGTAGGAATGAAGTTCAAAACCGTTGCCAGTACGCCCCACAGGAAGGCAAAGTCCAGACCAACAGACTTTGCAACAATGTAGAACATTGCACCGGTGATGATACTAACTATGGTTTTTATTCCAATGTACTTGGAAACCTGCTTGTTAATTCTATCCCAAATCTTTTGTACTTTGTCGTCCTGATTTTCTGAGCTTTCTGCAGTGGACTGCTCATCTTCAAAGATGGGTTTGCGTATACTTTTGCGGTTATAGTTGGCAGCATAGCGTAATTTTGGGATAAGAGAATGTCTCTCCAGAAGAAGGAAAACCGTCATAAGAATTGTAACTAGAGCATTGCTTAAGATTCCAACCGTTGAACTTGAAACAGATTTAAGCATTGGCATTACAACTCCGCCAACCCAGTCAATTTGAATTAGATTAAAAATTGAAAAATCCTCTGGAAGATCTACCCATTTACCTACAAGCGCCTGAACAAAATTATCCACATCATTCAGTTTGGAAGCATAGGTAGGCACTTTACGGACCAGCACATCCACCGTGTAAAACACAAACCACACAAAGGCAAACATGAGAATAATTATCAAGAGCACGGCAATAATGGTGGCAAGCCAACTTGGTACCTTTAGTTTTTCAAGAGAATTAACCAAAGGTAGGACCAAAATAAAAATGAAGAGCGAAAGTAGCAGGGTTATGCTTACTTCCCCTGATACCTTGCAAATTGCCATAACCGCAATAACCAAAAGCACACTAAGTAGCATCTTTATGTGCTTGAGGTACTTTTCTTTCTTGTCTTGAGTGTTCTCTGTGTTGGAATTCATGGCTAAAATCATAACCTACCTTGGAAAAACTGGCAATATAACATATTATAAGGATATGAATCTTAACCAAATAGAAATCATTCTATGTGACACTCAGGATGGTGCAAACATTGGCAGTGTCTGCAGAGCAATGAAAACCATGGGGCTGACTAACCTCACCCTAGTTACAGATAGAATCTATGATGAAGACAGGGTAAGAACTCTCGCTCTTCATGCTTATGACCTTTATGAAAATAGAAAAGAATTCCAGGACTTAAAAGACGCAGTTGCAGACAGCATTCTCTCTGTTGCTGCCACTAGACGAGTTGGCAAAGGTCGCAAGACCAGCAGGGTCAATCCTGAAGAACTTGCAGAAAGAATTGCCAATACCTCTTCACCAGAAGGTAAGGTTTCCATAGTCTTTGGTTGCGAGTCCAACGGACTTTCTGACGAGCAGGTCAAACAATGTTCAATGGTGGTTACTATCCCTACTAGCGACGCCTTCCCTTCCCTCAACCTCTCGCAGGCGGTGCAAATCATTGCCTACTCGCTTTTCCATAGACTGAGCGCCTACGGGGGCACCCAGGGCAGTAATGTGGTATCCGTTTCCCGCATTGCACAGGCAGTAGACACCTGCAAGGGCTCTCTTGAAGAGCTGGGCTACTTCAAAAATGACGAAGAGCGCACCTTCACTTCTGAATTTTTATCCGATATCTTCACCCGCGCCACTCTAACTGAAGGCGAGGTTAAACGTCTAGAAAAGATTTTCACCAAGACAAGCAAGATTGCACTTCATGCAGTCCCAAAGGAGGAAAAACATGAAAAGTAAGGTCTATTTTACAGATTTCAGAACCTACAGCAGGATTTCTCTGGTTGAGAAGTTTGAAAACCTCATCCAAGAAAGTGGCATGTCCAAGATAAATTTCAAGGGCAAATTTGTTGCAATCAAGCTTCACTTTGGAGAGCTGGGCAACCTGGCTTTTTTGCGCCACAACTATGCAGAGGCCTTGGCAAAATACATCAGGAAAAAGGGCGGAAAGCCTTTTCTCACAGACTGCAACACGCTCTACACCGGTAGCCGCACCAACGCTCTGGACCACCTTGAAACCGCTTTTGCAAATGGTTTTAATTCAATCAGCTGTCCTTCTGCCCCAGTTATCATAGCCGATGGTCTTAAGGGCACAGACGAGCTGGATCTTCCCGTGCCAGGTGGTTACTACTGTCCCACCGCTAAAATTGGTAGAGCAATTGCAGATGCCGATATCATCATCTCCCTTTCCCACTTTAAGGGACACGAAGAAGCGGGCTTTGGAGGGGCCCTTAAGAATATCGGGATGGGGTGTGGCTCAAGAGCTGGCAAGAAAGATATGCACACCAGCGTGCGTCCAGCCTACAGGGAAGACTTATGCGTTGGTTGCGAGAGCTGCAAGGCGGTGTGTGCCCATGACGTGCAGACTTTCGCGGATGGAAAGATGATTTTTGATGCCGCTAAGTGTGCTGGTTGCGGGCGCTGCTTGGAGGTATGTCCTACCGGGGCTCTGTCAACTGCGCATGGCTCGGAAGACCTTAGGGTGCTGAACAGGAAGATTGCGGAGTACACAAAGGCGGTCTTAAATGGAAAGCCCAATTACCATATCTCAATGGTGGTGGATGTATCGCCTTATTGCGACTGCTATGGCTGTAACGATACCCCTATTGTGCCAGATGTTGGTATGTTTGCAAGCGCTGACCCCGTTGCTTTGGATAAGGCGTGCATTGACGCAGTTAACGCGCAAAAGCCTATGGCTCACAGCCATCTGACAGACTCAGACAATCCGTATGACAGAGGCCTGGACAACCTTAGTAACAACCACAAAGCCACGGACTGGCGTGATGCTATCAGGTATGCAAAAGAGCTTGGTCTTGGTACGGATGAGTATGAGCTTGTTGAACTTTAATTATTACAGGATATAAATTTGGAAGGAGATTTTTTCCATGAAAAAAACAGTTTTAAGGAAATACGCACAGCTTATTGCTAAGTGTGGTATTAATGTTCAGAAGGGACAGGAAGTCATCATTCAGTGTGATCTTGATCAGCCAGAATTCATTCAAATGCTCGTGGAAGAATGCTACAAAGCCGGTGCTGAGAAGGTCATTGTTGACTGGTCTTATCAGCCTCTTGCGAAGTTGCATTATAAGTACAGGTCCATGAAAACTCTCACCACTTTAGAGAAGTGGGAGCATGAGAAATGGCAGCACTATGTAGATAAGATTCCTTGCAGAATCTACATTGAGTCTGAAGATCCAGATGGTCTTAAAGGCATTAACCAGAAGAAAATGGCTCAGGCAAGACAGAAGCTTTATCCACAGATTAAGAAGTATAGAAATCAGCTTGAGAACAAGTATCAGTGGTGTATTGCTGCTGTTCCTGGCGAAGCTTGGGCTAAGAAGCTCTTCCCTGAGCTTTCCAAGAAACAGGCGGTTGAGAAACTTTGGGAAGCAATTCTTTACACCAGCCGTGTAACAGAAGACCCAATTCAGGCTTGGGCAGACCACAATGCAGATCTCAAAAAGCACTGCGATTATATTAACAGCCTTGACGCAGTTGAACTTCATTATGAGGCTTCCAATGGCACAAACTTCACAGTTGGAATGATTCCAGAGGCTCAGTTCACCGGCGGTGGTGAAAATAGCCTTCAGAACATTTTCTTTAATCCGAATATCCCATCTGAGGAATGTTTTATCTCTCCTATGCGCGGTAAGGCAGAGGGCATTGTTTATGCCACAAAGCCTCTCAGCTATCAAGGACAGCTGATTGAGAACTTCTGGATCCGTTTTAAGGATGGAAAGGCTGTTGAGTGGGATGCTGAAAAGAATAAGGACCTTCTTGGGGAGATGATTAACATGGATGAAGGCTCCGCTTACCTTGGCGAGTGTGCCCTGGTTCCTTATGACTCTCCAATTAGCAACAGTGGTCTTTTGTTCTACAATACCCTCTTTGATGAAAACGCAGCCTGCCACCTTGCACTAGGGGCTGGTTTTGCTGACACCATTAAAGGTTTTGAGAACATGAGCCTTGAGGAGGTTCACAAACTGGGCGTAAATGACTCAATGATCCACGTTGACTTCATGATTGGCTGCAAGGACCTCAACATCACAGCAAAAACTCGTGACGGAAAGCTTGTTCCAATCTTCAAGGATGGCAACTGGGCCTAGTGGTAGTTGGACTCTTGGCCATTGGGTTTTGGCCTGTCCCTTGGTCTTTGGCCATTGTCCTTGGCTTTTGGCTCTTGCCCCTTGGCTTTTGGCCATTGTCCCCTGTCCCCTGCCCCCTGTTTTAACCGGAATTTTCAGAATTTGAATTTTCCGGTTAAATTTTAACCGTTTTTTTGAAATTTTGAATTTTCCGGTTAAATGTCTGAACAGCAGATGGGTTGATGACAGGTGATTTAACCTTTATGAATAGCTCATGCACAAAGAAGTTAATCTCAGAGAGGGTGGCATTATTTCTTCAATGCTTCTTTTCTCCTTTCCAATCATACTTGGAAATATATTTCAACAGGCTTATAACCTAGCCGATACTCTCATTGTTGGACGGTTCCTTGGAGCAGATGCTCTGGCCTCAGTAGGCAGTGCTTATGCTCTTATGACCTTTCTTAATTCCCTTTTAATTGGTCTTAGCATGGGTTCAGGGGCTCTCTTTTCTTACTCTTATGGCAAGGGGCAACTAGAGGAAATGAGAAGAGATATTTATAACAGTAGTCTGTTGTTTTCAGGAATAGCAGTAGCTCTAACAATAGCCTGTTATGCCTTAACTGATGAAATTTTGACACTATTACAGACTCCTGAGCAATTGTTTGTTCAAGAACGAGAATATATCCAAGTAATCTTCTTTGGCATATTCTTTGTCTTTTTGTACAACTACGTAGCCTATCTTTTGCGTAGCAGAGGAGATTCTTCAACTCCTCTTTACTTCCTTATTACCTCAGCCTTATTAAACATTGTCTTAGATCTTGTTTTTATTATTAACTTTCACCGTGGGGTCAAAGGCGCCGCTGAGGCAACTGTAATTTCTCAGATAGTTGCTGCAATGGGCATTACTATTTACTTTCTACTAACCAACAGAGACCTTATACCGCATAAGGCTGAACGCAGGTTTGAAGCAAAGAGAGCAAGAAACATCTTTAAGTATTCCTTTTTAACTAGCATTCAGCAGTCAATAATGAATTTTGGAATTCTAATGATACAAGGCCTGGTCAATTCTTTTGGTGCAACTGTAATGGCTTCCTTTGCTGCGGCTGTAAAGATAGATACGCTTGCCTATACTCCAAGTCAGGAATTTGGTTCTGCCTATTCAATTTTCATTAGCCAAAACTTAGGCGGCGGAAAAATGAACAGAATACAAAAAGGCACAAAAGGAGCCTTCTTGGTTTCACTTCTTTTTTCAGTATTAATTTCTCTAGTAATTTATATCTCCGCTCCAACCTTAATGGCTTTCTTTGTTAACAAGGAGGAAGTTGAAGTCATTAGAATCGGGGTTGAATATCTAAGAATTGAAGGCACCTTCTATCTTGGAATAGGAATTTTGTTCCTGCTTTACGGGTACTACAGAGGAATTGGCAGGCCAGAATGGAGCATTGTACTAACCATTATCTCTCTTGGAACAAGGGTGCTTTTAGCCTACACCTTTTCTTCTCTTCCAAGCGTTAGAGAAAAAGCCATTTGGTGGTCAATTGTTATTGGCTGGTTCCTAGCAGATGCCGTTGGTCTTGTTGCAATTAAGAAGGTTAAACTTTCCAACAGCCTTCATTAATCTAGGATAAAGAAAAACTTGACAGTTCCCAAAAAGGGAAAAGTCTAGGGGCTGGATGCACATAATCTCAAGAAAAACTCTATTAGCTTATTGGGCACAATTCTCTGAAACAGAGCAGCCACTTAAATCATGGTTTGCTGAAGCAGAAAAAGCCTCATGGGATAGTCCAGCAGATATAAAAGAGAAGTATAGGTCCGCAAGTATTTTAAAGAATAACAGAGTTGTCTTTAATATAAGTATAGAATGGAACAAGAAGGGTTAACTAATACTGATATGGTTGAATATCTTGGAAGCAAGTCAAAAGTTTCTGAAGTTTTTTCAGGAAAAAGAGGCTTGAGTCTAACAATGATTAGAAAATTAGTGTCAGGATTAAATATTCCTGCAGAGGTTCTAATTGGAATACCTGTGAGAGCTAATGCTCAACAGAATCAATAATCCCACCAAAGAGGATGTAATCTCCGTCATAAACCACTAGACTCTGACCGCAGGTGGCAGCCTTCACTGGGGAGAAGAAGGTTGCCTTCACCCTACCTTCTCCATCATGAGTCAAGGTGCAAGGAACGGGACTTCCTGTTGAGCGAATTTTTGCTTGAGCAACTAAGCCGTCTTCAAAAGTTTCCACGCTGACCCAGTTAAGTTGAGAGGCAGTGACAGCAATATTTCCAGTATTCTCTTCATAACCAACCACAACCTCATTACGCTGAGGATTCAGTTCTAAAACATATAAAGGTCTAGGAGCAGAAACTCCAAGCCCTTTGCGCTGACCTATGGTGTAATTCCAAATGCCCTCGTGATAACCAAGCACCTTACCTTCTGTGTCAACAATTTTGCCCTTTGTAGGTTTCACGTCCAACAGATCAGAATAATGACCGCCATAAAAATCCTGGCTTTCTGTTTGATCTGCAGGATGAAAGCCTAAAAGCAGGTCTAGCTGCTTGGTCTCGGTCTTTTCCATTCCTCCAAGAGGGAAAAGAGTACTGGAAAGTTGCTTTTGAGAAAGCCTATAAAGGAAGTAACTTTGATCTTTTTTAGGATCCACACCACGGAGCAAGCAGAACCTACCATCCTTTTTCTCTATGCGTGCATAGTGACCAGTAGCAAAGTAGTCAAACTGGATACCTGCTTCTCTTGCATAGTCTACCATTGCACCAAACTTAATTGTTGGATTGCACCATACGCAGGGATTAGGAGTTCTGCCGTTAAGATATTCGTCTCTGAAATTTTTAAGAACAATACTTTCGTAAAGTTTTGAAATATCCAAAACGGTATGCTCTATGCCAAGCTTATCACAGAGGGTCTTAGCCTTCTCAACGTTTTCAATTGAACTTGGAGAAAAACAAGCAGCCTTTGTTGGGTCTCCTGGAAAGGGAACCTCTTTGTTCCAAAGAGTCATAGTCACTCCATGAACCTCATAACCCTTTTCCTTAAGAAGATATGCGACAACAGAGGAATCAATACCGCCACTCATTCCAACTAAAACTTTTTCCATCTTGATTCTCCAAACTTAAGCTCCAAACTTAAGCTCCAAGCTTAAATTCCAAACATAAGTAAATGTACAACAACTGCACTATTTTGCACAGAGGTTTGCACAGCAATGCTATTTTCAGTAGAATTCAAAACCATGACAAACACCATTTCAAAGAAGATTGTTTTCACCGCACTCTTTGCTGCGCTAATAGCCGTTTGTGGCTTTATATCAATTCCAATTCCAGGGACTCCAATCCCAATTGTTTTACAAAACATGTTAGCGGTCCTAACAGGTCTTATGCTGGGTCCAGTTTGGGGAACTCTTTCCACCGCTCTATTTTTTGTAGCTGGGCTTCTTGGACTTCCAATTTTCTCTGGTGGGACCGGCGGAATCTCTAGGCTTATGGGTCCAACCGGAGGCTTTTTATATGGGTATGTGCTTGCAACCCTAGCAGCAGGAATGATAGCCCAAAGACCAGTATATGGCAAAAAAACTTCAATATTACGCCTAATTCTGGCTACCGTTTTTGGATTTGTAGTTATGTACATTCCAGGTGTAATTCACTTTATGCTGGTAATGAACAAGACCTTTACTCAAACTCTAACGCTATGCGTCCTTCCCTATATTCCTGGAGATCTTATAAAAATGGTTATAGCAATTTTACTTGCAGCAAAACTCAGAATTTCTGCTTCCTGGTACATCTTTACTCCAGATGAACATGAGCTTGAGCGTCTTGCAGAGGAAAACGAAACTGAGAATAAATAAATGGAAAACAAAGCAATTGAAGTTAACAATATCACAAAACTCTTTCTCTCCTCCAACGACTCTGAGGTTGACAAATATGGTGGCAAATATGGTGGAAAATACACCGCTTTGAACAATGTAAGTTTTGAAGTAGATAAGGGACAAATTGTAGTAATAAGTGGAGAGAACGGTTCAGGAAAGAGCGTTTTAATGCACATAATTGCCGGTCTTGAAAGTCCAACCAAAGGCAGCATAAAAACGGCAAGCAAAGTAGGGCTTGTTTTTCAAGATGCTGATTCTCAGATTCTTGGAGAGACACCTCTTGAGGATGTTTGCTTTGGACTTGCCAACGTTGGGATAAAAGGCAAACCGGCACAAGAAAAAGCAAATCAAAGCCTCAAACAAGTCAATCTCTACAACAAAAGGAACAGCCCCTCTCACTTCCTTTCTGGTGGAGAAAAAAGAAGATTAGCCATTGCAGCAATTCTGGCGCTAGGCTTTGAAACCATAATTTTGGATGAACCTTACAGCAATCTAGACTATGCAGGCGTGAAGGAAGTAAATGCCTTGGTCCAGCAGCTACACAAGGAAGGAAAAACTCTGCTTATCCTAACCCATGAAATTGAAAAATGCCTAGGTCTAGCAGACCGTTTTATTGTGCTTAAAGCGGGCAACCTACTTTTTGATGGCACGGCAAAGGAGGGACTAGATAAACTTACTCAAAATCCTCAATGGGGAATTAGAAACCCACTTACCTCCTACACCAGCCTTGAAACGTTAGTCTGGAAATAGAATATGAAAGAAGCAATCTTTTCCTATAGCAAGCGAGAAAGTCTCCTTCATAACGCTCCAGCCTTACTCAAACTACTAATTCTCTTTTGCGTTCCGCTTGCCACCTATTTTACCTCAATACCCTGTCACGCAGGCCTTTTTGCTATAGCGCTTCTTTTAGTAGTACTAGCAAAACTTTCCTTCAAAAGTTTTCTAAGAGACCTCAAGCCTATAATCTACTACTGTTTTTTTATCTTTATTATAGATGTCTTTACAATTCTACTTTTTGACAAAACCCCAATGCCAATAAGCACAGAGTTAGAAGAAAGTGCCGTCAGTCCAACACTCACGTTTTTTAATCTCTTACTTGAAAAAGGCAACTTCACTTTAATGAGCAGGCTTGTGGTTTCCATGGCGTACACATCAATCTTCTTTAAAACCACATCACACCTTGAAATGCGACAATCCCTTGAAAAAATCGAGTCATCTATCACTTTTGGGCATTCAAAACTGACTTTCTCAAAAGCGTTTGCCCTCTTCTTGAATTTCTTACCTCAACTATTTGCCATCTGGAATTCCCTTGATTTAGCCTGGCGCGCAAGAGGTGGTAAAAGCACACCCCGCAAACTAGTGGTATTACTTCCGGTCTTCATCTCGCTAAGTCTGAAGCAGGCAAATCAAACCCTGCTATCCCTCAAAAATCGTTGCCTTTAAAAGCTTTCCAACTTCTAGAGGAATGTCATACAAGGTGCAATCTAATTTTCCGTTTAACCATTGAGTATAAAGGGAAACTAGACCACCTGCAAAAAACAAAACGCTAATATGAAAAGTCTTGGATTGACGAATCTCTAAAGGAATTGAAGCATCTTGCTCCATGTAATTTACAAAGATTAATTTTAATTTCTCTATAAACAGACTGGATTCTGGAATTGAAGCAAGCGTCTTGTAGTAATCGGGATCCTCGGAAAGGAAAATGCTGACTTGAAGCAGAAGTGGCGTAGGATTGGAGAAGAAGTTTTCAAGCTTAAAATCTTTGAGAACCTTCATAAGCTTGTCTACAACCTCCTGTTCAATTTCATCAATCAAATCTTTTAGGCAGGTATAGTGAGCATAGAAGGTGGCTCTGTTGATGCTTGCCTCGTTAACAATATCGGTAATTGTAATTTTAGTAACCGGCTTGGTTTTAATAAGACTAACAAAAGCTTGACGAATCAATCGTTTGGAACGCAACGCGTTTTTATTCATTTTAGTAACATCCACAATAAATAAAGTTCAATTTTCGCAAAAAATACGAACGTGGGTAAAAGTACAACATGTGTTGTTAAAAAATCAAGTGTTGGAGTTAAAGAAAATATAAAATTTCTAACAAGAGCAAGACAACTTCTAGTGTTATAATGAATTATAAATTTTTC
>CAVISO010000005.1:30294-44091 GCA_963645435.1 Sphaerochaetaceae bacterium
TATACGTTGTGGCTAAATTCTGTTTATTTAATCAAGAAACTGTTGCTCAAAACTGCTTTTATTAGTAATTTTCTTCAGGTATTTGGAGGGGCTTTTATGAAAGGTAAAAAAATAACATCCGTATTAATGTACCTTGTCCTATTTATTGTCTTTGTTGCACTCTTTCTTGTCTTAAGATGGTTTTATTCCACCAGGACAGAAGATACCTACGAGAGACCAACTTCTCCCGTTGAAGTGACAACCGCTCAAATCAGAACCTTAACCAAGGAAATTACCTTATCCTCTTACGTTTCTGCGGATTCAACAATTCCGGTTACCGCTTATCTTGATGGTACACTTATTGAGTTCTACGTTCAGGAAGGAGACTATGTAAAGGAAGGCGATGTCATTGCCAAAATTGACCCGGAGCCCTATGAACTTCAGAGACAGCAGGCAGAAGCCGCCTACATTGCCTATGAAAGTGCCTATGAGCGAGTTGAAAAACTCTACAAGAATGAAAGTGCTTCCAAGCAGGACTATGATTCCGTCAAGGCCCAAAGAGATGCGTATAAGGCACAACTAGAACTGGCAGAACTTCAGGTCTCTTATACTGACGTAACCGCCAAAACCAGTGGAACCATTCTAAAGACAATCCTCAGCAAGGGTAGCACGGCTTCTCAAGGCACTCCGGTTGCAACCATTGCAGATTTAACAAATCTTACCGTTAATTTGAATTTGGGCGAGCAGTACTTTGCTCTTTTCTCAGAGGCCTATGCAAAGGGCACACAAAGTGATTACAAGATTACAATAACTAGACCTGCTACAGAATACTCGGAAGAAAAGACAACTACTGCTACAATTAAAGCAGTCTCTCCTTATATAGATTCCACCAGCAAAAATTTCAAATTATACCTCAAACTAGATGATCCAACCTATTTCAATCCTGGAATGTTCGTTAAAGTCACAATAACCATTGAGACTCAAACAGGTTATTCCATAGAGAAGAGTGCCCTTAAGCTGGATAACAGCGCCTATTATGTGCAAAAGAATGATGACGGCTATACCGCCAAGAGAATTGATCTGACTCAGGCTTTCAGTTCAAGTGAATATGTCCTTATTCCAGAAGAATATAAAGATGAAAAGTTTATCATCAAAGGACAAAATGACCTCTTTAGCGGACAGCCTGTTGTCATGATAGAAAGCAACTTGAGCACAAGCAACAATTAAGGAAGCCCAGAGATGAAACTAACCCGATACCCGGTTGCACACCCTGCAATAATAGCAATGACGCTTCTAGCGTTGGGAGTCTTTGGTCTCATGGCAGTTTCTGATACCAATACAGAATTCCTGCCCGATATTTCCAACCCAATGGTCTACGTTGTCACCATTTATCCTGGCGCTTCAAGTAAAGATATAGAAGAGACTGTAACCAACGTTTTGGAAGAAGACTTTGTCACACTTCCAAACTTTAAAAGTATGTCCTCTCAGTCCATAAACAGCGCTTCAATTGTTTCAATTACCTATCAGGACGGCATTGATCCGTACGATGAAATAGATGAAGTGCGAAACAGAATTGATGACCTGATAGATGACCTGCCAAGTGGAATTCAAGGTCGTCCTTACGCCCTAGTTGGTGGAACTTCAATGCTTTCAATTGCCTCCTTTGTCATTGAAAGTACTGACGGAGACATCAATGCTCTTGGCGAATACGTTGAAAATGAAATCAAACCACAGCTAACTCAAATCTCTGGAGTATCAACAATTACCGTCAACGGTGCAAAGAATCCAACGGTAGATGTAAAACTTAGAATGGATGACTTAAACAGCAAGGGAATTTCCCCAATTGCCGTTTATCAAATGCTTTCCTACAACAACTACTCCATTCCTTTGGACTCCGTTAGCTTTGAAGGCACCGCCATTGATGCAAAATTTGACTCCACCTACTCTTCTCTAGACGAGATAGCCTCAATTCCAGTTGGCTATTCCCTTGACGGGGGCATCCTAAGACTGGGAGATGTTGCAGACATTTCCCTAGACTATAAAGCGGACGATTACACCGTAACCAAGGACGGCAAAGAAGTTATCAGCGTAGATGTCTGTAAGAGAAGTGACGGAAACACCATTGAGATTACTAATGAAATTAAGAAAATTCTGGCAGAAGAGGAAGCCAAATACGGCGGAGCCCTGAAATTCAGCATGATCAGCGATGACTCCACGCTGGTTAACTCCTCCCTTTCCACCGTTATTGAATCTGGCGTACTAGGCGTCATCATTGCAGTTTTGGTCATCTTTATCTTCTTAAGTGACTTCAAAGCCACCATCATCATTGGACTATCCATCCCGCTATCCATCTTCTTCACCTTCATTGGAATGAAGCTGATGGGCATCACAGTTAACCTGCTCTCGCTATCCGGAATTGTAGTTGCACTGGGAAACATAGTAGGGGCCGCAATTCTTGTACTGGACCAGGTATACCGATACTACCAGCAAACCAAAGATGGCAAAGCCCTCTACAGCGTCAACCAATCCATCTTCTTAGGGACCGATAACGTTATGGGCTCTGTCATGGGCTCTGGTCTTACAACCATTGTTGTCTTTTTGCCTATTGCAATGATGAGCGGACTAGTAGGGCAAATTCTTAAAGACGTATCAGTCACCTTCATGTTATCGCTTAGTGCATCTCTTTTGGTTTCAATCATTTATATTCCTTTCTTAATGAAGAAACTTCTGAAAGAAGATGACAGTGTCCGTACTCCAAAACGTGAAAATATCGTGGTAAGAGGCTTGAAGAAGGTGGAAAAGTGGTATGCAAAAAGCCTCTACTTTGTGGAAAAACACACCCCTTTCATGCTGGTAATGGCGCTCTTGGTGGTACTGCTGAGCGTTTACATTCTGCCTAACATGGAATTTACCTTCATTCCTTCCACCGATAACGGAGACTTCTACATCAACGTAGAACTTCCACAGACTTACTCCCTGGAGCAGACCCAGGAGGTTATGAATAAGGTGGAAGCGCTGGTAATTGGAAGCGTTCCAGAGCTGAAAACAGACGTAGTTTTCTCTGGAAAAGACATGTCAGTCCTGTCTCAGGCAACCAAGAATAAAGGTGCAATGCACGTGGTTCTAACCAGTGTCAAAGACAGAGACCGAGACATCCACGAGATTATTCTACAGGTTCAGGAGCTTTTGTCTTCCAGCATTCCAGATGCCACCATCAGCGTCCAAAACGGTGGTTTTGATAGACTTGTAAACCTTGTTTCCAACGGCGGAGGCTACGGTCTCATGCTGGTAGGAGAAGACGAGGACGAGCTTTACGAAGCCGCCCAGCGCATTGAAGAACAACTGAAAACCTACCCTGAAGTCATGACTACCAGCATCAGCGCCACCAACGATATGAAGAGCGCTGTCATCAACGGCGTCTACGACTACCTCACCAGCCTTGGAGTCCCAGCCCAGGAAGCAGGCCTAACCGCCGCCATCCTCTTCTACGGCACGGATGTAGGCAAATACAGTCAGGAAGGCAGCGACGACCGCTATGACATCCACCTCTATTCCGATATTCAAGATGAGGAACTTACCTCTGACAGGCTCAACGACATTAAGGTAACTTCCCTTGCTGGAGCCACGGTTTCTCTTGCGAACGTTACTACGCTTGATTTGGAAGAAAGCCTTTCTCAAATCAACCATGATGATAGAGCCACATCCCTAACCGTTTCAGCAACGCTGACAACAGAAAGTACTGATAGCGTCACCAAGAAAATCAATGCTTATCTTGCAGAGAACCCACTTCCAAGTGGTGTTTCTACAAAAACCAGTGGTCTTGGTGAGATGGTTGAGACCTCCCTGACTCCAATGATTAAAGCTCTGCTTATAGCAATGTTCCTAGTTTATCTAGTAATGGTTGCCGTCTTTGAACGCTTTGACCAGCCGCTTTTGATTATGTTGCTGTTCCCGTTCTGTATCATTGGTGCAGTTGTAGCCCTTTCCATCTTCAACTCCTCCATGAGTATAGTTTCAATTCTGGGAATTGTTTCCCTTATTGGAATGCTAGTTAACAACGGTATTGTCATTGCAGACTATGCAAACCTTGCCCGTAAGAGCGACAGAGAGAAACTGTTGAAAATGAAGGGCGTGGAATTTGACGAATACACAGACACCCTTGGAATGCTTAGCTTCAGAGATGAAATGGCAATCCTTGACAGGGAAACTGCAGAAGGATCGGCCTCAAGACTTAGAGCAATTCTCATGACCACGCTCACCACTGTCTTGGGTGTTATTCCTATGGCAGTTGCAAAAGGTGAAGGTGCAGAAATCTATGCCCCGTTGGGACAGGTTATCATGGGTGGTCTTGCTACAAGTATGATATTAACTCTTTATATCATGCCAACTTACTACTATATGCTTGAGAGAAGCAAATTAAAGAGAGTTTATAAAAAGAAAGCTGCAAAAGTTGCAGAGGAGGATAATAAGAATGAAGAATATTAATGTTAACAATTTAAGAACAGCCTTGTTGCTATTTTGCGTTATATTTGCACTAACCAGTTGTTCTGCCGTCTTTGATTCAGCAATTAGTGGAACCGTTAAAGATAGAAGCGCAAGAGAAACCTCTTCAACTCAGTCTGGAGGTATTGCAGATGCCATGGTTTATGCCTACGAGGACAAAGATGCCTGGGAAAAGGCCTATAATAACTGGAATGAAAATAAGAATACCGTTTTCTCTGACCTTTCAGTGCCTTCTGCAAAGAGTACCTCAGATGGTTCCTTCTCAATTTCCTCTCTCAGATGGAAGACTAACAGTCCAGTTTACGGAAAAGATGCAGACTGCCGAACAATTTATCTCTTAGTATTCCATAAAGACTACGGACTAATTAAGGTTGATGGCAGAAAGGTCCAGTCTGACAAGTCCAACAACTTTGGAATTGTCTATTGCGATAAAATAACTGCCAGCAAGAACTTAGTAATCAAACTCAAGGACGTTGAAGACAACAGCACCACCGCAACGGGCTCAGATTCCACCATTTCAGACACAAGTGGCTTCTCCTTCCGCTACAGCTACTGTGACGGCTACAGCGCAGATGGAACAGATAACGTCTTTGCCACCGTTTCCTCCATCACAAACGGACAGGCTTCAATTACCGTAAAATACAAGGATGACGGGTCTAATCCTCCTACCGTCACAGTTTATGACATCCAAACCGGTGACGACTGGAGCTATAGCGGTGCAGACAGCGTTCAAATGACCTACTCTCCTTCCTCCAAGACCTACACTTCCAGCAGCCTGTACTTCACCAACGACTGGAACACAGTAAGCGTAACGGTCCACCTGAAAGATGGTGCAACTAAGGATACTATCACTGACCCAATCTACTTTGCCTGGGAGTACAACAACGGAGATGGCGACACCATCAAGTCCGATACCGTTACCACCTCCAGCGGCACAGCCACAATTAGTGTTAAGTTCAGAAAAGGCATGACAGCGGCTCCTTGCACTCTAAAACTTACTAAGTTTGATGATGGCAAAGGCTCCAACAACGACTACTGGAGTTGGACCGAATCAGAAGAGGATGCAAGCCTTAGAGCAGCTGATTCCTCTATTGAACTTAGGCTGGAAGACAGTGATGATACTCTTAGCGTAGATGTTTACTTCAGAAAGAATTATCTTAGATTAGGTTCTGGATTAAGCGGCTATGTCTACACCGCTTCAGCAATGGCTAGCACTGGATATGGAAATATCAATGACAACGGAAAGAAAATTTATCTTTATTCCGCCACAACTCAAATTGGACCAAGCGCAACAACAAGAATGGAACCTGCAACCGTAGAAGGAGGTCCAACAAATAATGGAAAATTTGAAGGACTTGGAAGAGCGGAGAAAATACTGCTTACCTATGATGATACAGCAAGACCAGTTTCCTATGTTTCTAATCCAATCACCTTTACGGTTAAGAGAGAAGCAACAGAGGTTGGAACCATTGAGTTGACCAGTAAGGATACTGATTTCTCCAATTTCATCTTCACGGTATAAGGGGTGTTAAATGAAAAAATTATGCACCTTAGTGCTGATTCTTCTTCTGTTAGCTCCAGCTCTATTTGCTGCTGAGGCACAGAGCATGGACAGCGCAAGCAGTACCAGCATAACCCTTGATGTGCTTCAGTCCTCTATGAATGGTAATAATGCCACACTACAAAAAGCCAGGCAGACCTACCAGCAAAGCCTTTTGGATGTGAAGAATGCAAAAGCTAATTACCAGCCAACGGTTGAACTATTGTTGAGTTCTACCTATATGTTAAATCCACCTGTTGGAAAAACCACAATTGGAGTGGATGAACTTGCTTCCCAACTGGGAGTTGTAGTTCCAGGTTCCAGTGCTGGTGAATATGTTACTCTTTACAAAGGCATGGACAATTTCTACTACAATGCAAGCCTTTCCATCACACAGCCTCTGTTCACCTGGGGAAAGATTCCAACCGCAGTAACCCTTTATACCAAGGTGGCGGAAATTAGAGCACTCTCCATTGAAGACACAACAAGGCAGCTAACTGCCCAGCTGAAAGCGAGACTTACAGCCATGAAATACATGGATGAAATTCTTGAAATCCTAGACGAGACCAAGACAATTGCTGACGAACTGGTAGGAGTAAGCCAGGATGCCTATGACAACGGAATGCTTCTTAAGCAAGAGGTTATAAAGGCTAAAATTGATGCAATGGAAATTGACGTTACTAGAAAGGAAATTGAGAAAGAGTACAAAACAAATCTCCAGGAAATCAGGACAATAACCGGCAACGATACCCTAAATTCAGAAGATATTGAATATTCTCCTAATGAAGATGAAATTCAGGCTATTGTTTCTATGGATGCAGAGGAACTTTATGCCCTTGCAACCCGCTCTTCTAGCGAGCCTTTGACTATGCTCAAGAAACAAACTCAAGCCTTACAGTTAAAGAAAAAGGTGGCTGAGGCTTCTTTATATTGGAAGCCGGACTTTGCCTTACAGGTTACCATGAACTACGGGGGGTCAGCCCTTCCCTTAGTGGAAACCAACTGGTATAGAAAAGATGACTATGGTTTATATATAACCTTTGCCATTAAGTCCACCGTTTGGGATGGAGGCGTAAAACTCAACGACGTTTCTTATGCTCAAAGTGAAATTCTTGGTTCTATTGCTGATTATGATGCAGCAGTGGATCAGTTACAGTCTGTAGCAGAAGAAAACATTGATGCAGCGCAGCTGGCACAAACTAAGATAGAATATCTTTCCTTAAAGTTGGAAGAGGCTCAGGGCAGACTTGAAATGCTGGAATTTCAAAAGAAAGAAGGGCAAATCTCAAAAACCACTGTGCTTTCTCAGAAAATTGAAGTGAATACAGATCGAATGGAAATTATTCAACAGAAGATTTCTCTTGCAAGCGCAGCCTACACTCTTGCATATGTAACGGGAATTTTGGAATAAATTGCATAAATTTTCCAAATTTTACGAATTTATGCAATTTTTATGCAAAAACTAGTTGACCCAAAACCGCAAAATCAATAATGTACCCATGAACTTAAAAAATAAGGCTGATGCAAATAGCTGAAGCCAAGAAGGAAATGTATATGAAGAAATTATTGATTGCGGTTTTGGTTATTCTTACTGTTGTTCTCCCTTGCTTTGCACAGGCAGCAAGTGAACAGGCTTCAGCTGAAAAAGTTTACACGGTAGCAGCCTCCTGCGACTACCCACCACTTGAGTATATTGATGATGCTGGTAACATTGTTGGTTACGAGATGGAACTGATTCAGGCAGTTGCTGAAGCAATGAATATTAAAATTAACATTGTAAACGTCTCCTTTGATGGTATCATTGCTGGAATTCAGAGCAAGCAGTATGACATTGGAGCATCGGGCTTGACCATTACAGATGAGAGAAAGCAGACCTGCGATTTTACAACCCCAATTTTGCAGTTCTCCCTTTCTATCGTGACCAAGAAGGACACGGAAGGAATTGCTAATGAGGATGACCTTGTAGGCAAAAAGATTGGTGTTCAGCTTGGTACCACCTGCCAGTTTGCATGTGAAGATGCAGGGCTTGAAGTAAAGACTTATGACGAAGCACCATCGGCTATCTTGGATCTTGCAAATGGCAACTTGGATGCAGTTGTTCTTGATAGTGTTGTTGCAAACGACTTTGTTCTTGCCAATGCAAGTTACTCGGAAGTTCTAAAGGTGGCTGGTTCTTTCCAGAATTCAGATGACATGGGTATGGCTGTTATCAAGGGCAATACAGAGCTGCTCAACATCCTTAATGAAGGAATTCAGAAGGTTTCCGAATCTGGAAAACTTGCAGAAATTAAAGCCAAGTATGGTCTTAACTAAATTAAAAATGGAAAAGAAAAATAATTTACCAACGTTACCCAATACAGAGAATGAGCTCAGGAGGATACGAAAAAAAATCGTATCCTCCCCTTTTCGTCCAAAGAAGGAAGACACCGTTATTACAATGACGGATGGTGTTCTCATTCCAAAGAAAGGCAACAAGCATTTGGTTACGTCTTGGAGGCTGACCTTTTACGGTGCTGTTGCCTTACTTTTGTGTTTATGCCTTTTCAAGCCAGAAACCTACTGGAAGATTTTTGTTTACACCATCACAGGTATCCCAACCACCTTTGAATGCACCATCTTTGCAATCCTTGGTGCGGTGGTAATTGGAACCATCACTGGTGTTGGATCTTCTTCTAAAAACTCAATCCTAAAACAAATCTGTGGCATCTATGTTGAGCTAATCAGAGGAATCCCTCTTTTAGTTCAATTGATGTTCTTATATTACGCTTTAGGCTCATTAATTCACATAGAAGGCATTGTAGCGGCTATCATTGCCCTTTCAATTTGCTTTGGAGCCTACATGGGCGAAATCATCCGCGCAGGCATTCAGTCCATTCCAAAAGGACAGACTGAGGCCGCCACTGCACTGGGATTATCCAAGAGCCAGGCCTTTTTCCACGTCATCCTTCCGCAGACGGTCAAAGTGGTTTTACCTGCCATTGGAAACGAATTCATCTCCATGCTCAAGGATTCCTCCCTCGTTTCCATCCTAGCCCTTTCCGATATTCTCAAACGGGGCAGAGAGTACATTTCCCGCACATTCCTTTCCCTACAAACCATGCTTGTGGTAGCATTAATCTACCTCATTCTCACTTTGGTTTTATCTCGCCTAGTTGGCATCATGGAAGAGAGGCTTCACAAAAATGGCTAAAATTGAAATTCTTAACGTATCCAAAGACTTTGAAAACAACGACGGCACCATTCTTAACGCTGTCAAAAATGTCTCACTTACCGTCAACGACGGCGAGGTTGTGGTCATTATAGGTCCATCCGGCAGCGGCAAATCCACCCTGCTGCGCACCGTCAACGGACTTGAAACGGCCCAAAGCGGCTCCATTCTCATAGATGGCGTAGACATTAGGTCCAAAGATACCGATATCCGCAAAATTCGTGAAGAAGTTGGTATGGTCTTCCAGTCATTCAATCTGTTCCCTCACCTGACTGTACTGGACAACATCACTTTGGCTCCAATTAAAGTCAAAAAGATGAACAAAAAGGACGCAGAAGACAAGGCAATGGAACTACTCAAAAAGGTTGGTCTTGCTGACAAGGCAAATCAGAAACCGGGTCAGCTTTCTGGTGGACAACAACAACGTGTTGCCATTGTCAGAGCCTTGGCAATGGATCCAAAGGCAATGCTCTTTGATGAACCCACCAGCGCCCTAGACCCTGAGATGATTAAAGAAGTACTTGATGTTATGCTGAATCTTGCCAAAAGCGGCATGACCATGCTCCTTGTCACCCACGAGATGGGCTTTGCAAGGGCAGCTGCAGACAAAATTGTCTTTATGGCAGATGGTCAAATTGTTGAAACAGGAACCCCAGAAGAGATGTTCACAAATCCAAAGACACAAAGATGCCAGGAGTTTTTGAATCATATACTCTAAAAAAATATGCGGAGTGCTAACTAGAATAGCATCCGCATATTTTTTTAGGTACAAGAATGCAGAATTTTAGCTTGAATAAAATTTGCATAGGTTTTTTATTTGTAGTAGATCTTATTTCAAGGCGGTGATGAGGGCATCAATTTCAGCGTCTGTCATGCCGCCGGAAAGAAGATAATTTCTTGCTCCCTTTTCAAGGGTTTCCACTGTTAGACCTTCAACAGAATTGACACCAGCAATAACCTTAAGCATTTCATTGATGTTGTTATTAACAATAATGCTATACTTCTGCTCATTGTTCTCTTTGGTTATGCCATAATAGTTTTCATAACTTCTCATGTAGTCAGAAACAATCTCATCATAGTTTGCACCCAGGAGGGCTTCAATGAGAGCACTAGCAAAACCTGCTCTGTCTTTGCCTTCTGTACAGTGAATGAGAACTGGAGTCTCATAGCCTTCTCTGACCATCTTGGCAATGCCAGAAACTAAAGTCTCAGCAAAGGAAGCACTTGAGAAATCAACTGGCATACTAAGTGCAATTACCCTGCCATTGTCAGAAAGGGCTTTGTAGTAGAGGCTTGCAAAGTCATCGGCTTTTATATAGGAAGCAATTTCTTCGTTGGAATCGGCCAAGTTGAGAACGCTCTTAATACCAGCCTGCTCTGCTAACTTGTTTGCGTAGGCGGCTCTGTTGTTCTCGTTGTTGATTGGAGAACAGGAGCGGTAGAGTTTACCATTGGCAATGTTACCAACCTTGATTTCTCTGAAATTTGCATAAACTTCGTCTGAAGCGTAGTCTTCACGCACCTTAGTGTACTTAAGAGAATTGAGCACCTGAGTATCGAGTTCAGCTCCCTTCTCACTGAGGCTGATTTTGACGGTATCGCCAATATTAAGACCAGCAACCTCGTAGACCTTGCCGTAGTTGATACAAACAGCAACTGTCTCGTGACCTGGATAGGCTCTCAAAAGTGGCTCGCCCTTTGCTACATAATAACCGTTATAAAATGGAATATTTGTGAACTTATAGCCATTGCTGAATTCAACATCAACGGTATCTCCCAGTTCATAGCCGTCTGCAAGCATCTTCTCAATTGTGATGTCAAGCGTTGCATGACCATATTTCTCAAAAGCGGTGATAGTCCCTTCTTCAACTGGAAGGCTCTGATTCACTTCCACAACTGCCTGTGCTGAAACTGCTCCTATAACAATCAAGGCGCAAAGCAAAACTGTTGCAAATTTCTTCATTTAATCCTCCTTATGGATTTATGTTCGCATTATAACACAGATTTAATACGTTTAATACCCAGGAACTTTTACTCCCAGGACTTTTACTCCCAGGAACGAAATTGATTATTGACAGGGTACCTGGGGGGGGTATGCTCATACAGAGGCTTTGTGTGAACTGACCTGAACTGACCCCTAAAAGGTGGACAGTCAGTTTAATTCACAAAGGGCTCAGGAGGACTAGATGAGAAAAGTTTTAGTTGTATTATTGGCAGCACTTGCTGTTCTTTCTTTATTTGTTGGCTGTAAAAAGGAACCAGAGGTCAGACAGTACACTTTTGATGAAATAAAAGGTGCCTGGCAACTTAAATACACTGTAGCAGAGGGTGACTTTGTTGCAGGTGATTATATTAACATCACAATTACAGAAGACGATGATAATGTAAAGCATTTTAATTTATTCTACACAAAGAATAAAATAGCTGGTAACGGATTTGGGACAATTGAATCTATTGATGGTGATGTTCTTTGCTTGTTAAGAAATGGTACAAGCTATAAATATAAGATTGACGTCAAGGACGATAAATTGACCCTTACACCTGTTGATGAGAACTATTTCAATACTGTAGTAATGAATAAGGCAATTACCATTCCTAAATACGTAGAAGAATAACTAATTATAGATTTTAAACTTTTTCAGGGGCTGCAACAAAAGTCAGATTTTTCTGACGAGCGTTACAGCCCTTTTTTCATTTGAGTATAACGCACTAAAGACGTACAATTAACATAGTAATTAAGAATCAAAGAGATATGAAAGATAGATAATCTTATTTTGTCTTCCAATATCCAGCTTTGTTAGCACCTACTCGCTCTAACTTTCCTCTTTCTTTTAAGGTCTTAATAACCTGGCTCACCCTAGATGTTCCAAGCTGACAGAAATTAGCTAAATCTTTAATTGTAAATGTAGGATTTTCCTTTAGCGCCATCAGAATTTTGATCTGCACGGGAGTTAAATCATTTACATCTATCTGTTTCATGGAAGGGGTAAATGAGAATGGAATGGTCACCGTGATGTGATTTTCGTTGATACTGAAGGCATTTTTACCATACTTATCAATAATTACTAGATTCCCATGTCCAGTTTGTTCAATCAGATTTAACTGCCCCATAACCTTAAATAATCCAGGGTTAACTGGTCTTGAAACGCCACTGAAAAAATCTTCCTTTGTGTACCCAAACGGCAACCCACCAGTTGATATAATCTCTATTCTGTTATCAAAAATGTATATTGCAGGAGGCACAGAACGGACCCATTTATTATGAATACAAGCATTTGTCCAAGCTTCTTCAAAAGCGTGTGTATCAAATAATTTTGTTTCTTTTCTTTCCAATGATGACTCAATATCTACTCTTGTCTCATTTAATGATATGACATAGTCATTTGCTTCCTTCATTGAAACTAAAAGGCATTTGAATCCATATTCATTTCTTGAAAGCATCTTGGTCTTATCCAAACCAGAAAAACGAACCACTTTTATAGAAGTGTTATTTTCATCTGCTAAAAGTTCCGCAAGCATATTAAATTTGCCATTAACTTTAAGGCCAGCATTTCTGTAAAAATTATCCTCATTTATAGTATGCCCATTTTTTACATAAAAATATCTTAAAGTATTAAATGTTAAATCTTGATTTATACATTCAATTGCCTCAAGTGAAGAGGTCTCAGAGTCAAAGAATAATTCCCCTAGCAATTCTGGATCAATTTTCTTGTTTGAACTTCCTACTCTAATACGATAATCCCCAGAGCTTGAGTAAGGTTTTCTATTTCCTCTTGCACTAACATGAATAACCTTATTCCCATTGTAATCCTCCAAAATAATTGAAGGAACAATTGCTGGTTTAAGAACTTCACTTATTCTGGTCTCAACCTTTTTTATTGTCTCTGACCCTATTTGCCCCTTCAATCCAATAGCATCCCCATCATTTGAAACACCAAAATATACATCTGCTCTTCCTTTCTTATTCAGCATGGCAGCAATTGCTTCAATACCTTTATCCAATTCCGATAATGAGGTTTTAAATTCATACGATTCAGTTTCATAAGGAAAATCTATGTTAATCTTCATAGTCTTAGCATATAATTTATATTACAGTTTTACAACACTTTTCTATGATTTTATCATACACTTATTATACACTTTATTACACACTTTATTACACACTATTCATAAAAAGAACATAATTTGATGCTGGTGCTTATCAGAGTTTCTCAATGAGACATTCGGGATTTTGGGTACACATTGGCAAAATGGCACAACGTTTCGCGCCCTAAATGCATAAAAAAACAGGCTGTCCATTCTGAACAGCCTGTTTTTTTACGAGATCTACGGGGCTCGCCCTTGCGGTGGCCGGGTAGGCCACCTGCGGGCCGCCTCGCTGCAAAGTTGCTTGCGGGGCTCGCCTTACGTGCTCCCGGTTGTCCGCACTTCAGGCCGGCTTTGCTTCAGACGCTCCACGTATTCGCGTCTTCCTACCGCAAAGCTTCGAGCCCACCATGTAGTCGAGTAAAAAAATAGGCAACCTTTTGAAAGGTTGCCTGTTTTTTTACGAGATCTACGGGGCTCG
>CAVISO010000006.1:0-40765 GCA_963645435.1 Sphaerochaetaceae bacterium
GCCTTGAAATTCTGGACTGATTGGGTATGAAACAGGTCCTTGCAACCGGAATTGTTAGAGCTCCACACGGAGTGAAGGGTTTTGTTAAGGTCAGACCTTATTCTTCTGACTTTGAGCATTTCTTTTCACTGAAAGAAGTAACGCTTCAGCGTGAGGGCAAAAGCAGAAAGGCGGAGATTGAACAGGTTCTAAATCATTCTGGCGAACTTTTGGTGAAGTTCAAGGGAATTGATAGTCCTGAATCTGCGCGTTTTATTTCTGGATGGGACATTCTGGTACCCAGAGAACAGGCCAGTAAGCTAGGCAAGGGAGAGGTATACATAGCTGACCTTCCGGGTATGAAGCTGGTATACGAGCAAGAAGAAGTTGAAGCTGAGGTGGTAGGCGAGGTGGTTTCTACTTTAGAGGGAGCACAGGCGTTATTGCTGGAAGTGCTCGCTTTGGACGGAAAGAAATATCTGGTACCGTACATCAAAGGGGTGTATGTAACAGATGTGGACGTTGAAAAGGGAACCATCAGACTACTGAAGAGGGAGCTATTGGGATGAACATTGAAGTCCTAACACTCTTTCCGCAGATGCTTCAAGGCTTCTTCGCGAATTCAATCATGGCACGTGCGGTCAAGGCTGGGCTGGTCACTTATAATTTGATAGACTGGCGACAATATGCGCTTGACAAGCATCACAAGTGTGACGATTCACCCTTTGGTGGGGGTGCAGGTATGGTCATTAAACCTGAACCGCTCTTCAAAGCACTGAACGACGTTGATGCCATGAACAAACGAGTCATTTATGCTTCGCCATCTGGCAAGCGGTTGACGCAAGACTATGCAAGGCAACTGAGCCAGGAACCGGAGCTAGTCTTCATCTGCGGTCACTACGAGGGTATTGATCAGCGGATTATAGACCGATATGTGGATGACGAAATTAGCATAGGAGACTACGTGGTTTCTTCAGGGGAGGTAGCCACCCTGGTGATAATTGATGCCGTTTATAGGCTGATAGACGGAGTTATCACGGATTCCTCGCTGGACGAGGAGAGCTTCACTGGTCCGTTATTGGAATACCCACAATACACTAGGCCAGAAGTCTATGAAGGAATGGAGGTTCCGGAAATTCTTCTTTCTGGACACCATGCTAACATAGAGAAGTGGAGGCTGCAGAAACGGCTGGAAAAGACTTTGTCTAATAGGCCGGACTTGCTTGAGAAAGCCATCAAGGAGGAGCTTCTTGATGACAAGACTTGTAAGTTGTTAAAAGAAATGAATTTAAATTTGACCAAGGGGTTTTAAAATGGACTTAATTAAGGCTATTGAACAGGAACAGATGAAGCAGGATGCTGAAAACTTCCACGTTGGTGACACTGTTAAGGTTTACTTCAAGATTGTTGAAGGTTCCAACGAAAGAGTTCAGGTTTATGAAGGTACTGTTATTGCAAAGAACAATTCCGGTATCAGAAGAACTTTCATTGTAAGAAAGATTTCTTACGGTGTTGGTGTTGAGAGAATCTTCCCTCTCCACTCTCCAAGAGTTGAGAAGGTTGAGGTTGTCAGACGTGGTCGTGTCAGAAGAGCTAAGCTCTACTACCTCAGAGATAAGGTTGGTAAGGCTGCTAAGGTTCCTGAGCAGATCCGTGGACACAAGGGCATCTGAGTTTAGGGTTTCCTTTAATATTATATTGTATGCTACAATTGGTGGCATATCTTTAGAGCGCGTGACTTCATTTGAGGTTGCGCGTTTTTTTTGTATGGTGGCTACGACACCTACGGTGCTCACGCTTACTACGGTTTAGCTCACGGTAGGTAAAATTTTTAATTTTTTTAACTATCTGTGCTGTAAACAGTTAGAGTAAAATTTTTCTATAAGTCCCAAAAAATTTCAAAAAAAACGCAATGGAATGCTCCAATTAATTTGTATTTATTTATGTGGGGGAAAAGGAGCGTAAAATGTTAGATTTTGTAGAATTCATGAATTCAAAGGAACGAAGCAATGAACTTCAGTTGCTTATGGTAGCGTAGATAGCATAGGCAGCGTGCCTACTGGGCTGCTTTTGAAATAGAAAAATTTGGAGGTTGAGATGAACGAGAGGGGACGTGAGTGTGAGCAGAGGGTAGCGGAGTATCTGAAAGAACAGGGCTATGAGGTGAAGGAGAGAAATTATCGGTGTAGAGAGGGGGAGGTGGATATTATTGCCTGCAAGGATGAGATTTTGTGTTTTGTGGAGGTTAAGTCGCTTTCGCGCAGGTGGTTGCCGCAGGAGCTGGGGCGCATGGTGGATGGGCAAAAGCGGCACCGTATCCAGTTGACTGCAATTGATTATTTGAATAAGGTTTATAGGGAGTGTAGGTGCGTGGTGATGCGCTTTGATGTGGCGAGTGTCACCGGTGGGGAAGTTACCTACTATGAAGGAGTTTTCTAGTGGAAAACAAGAAAAAAAGAAGACAAAAAGGGAGAAAGCCGTCAAATGCTCAGCAGCTCCCACAGAATATGGCAAAACCTGAAAAAAGACAGCATATTACTTTTGAAGAAGTGGTGGTTCCACAGGTGGTGGAACCTAGACCAAACTGTGCTATTTGCGGAGAGCCTATTGAAACTTTTGCTGAGGCTATTAGCGAGCCTGATGGTGGTTACAGCCATTTTGATTGCGTGCTAGACAAGATTAGGCAGCAGGAAAAGGTTCAGGAGCCTGACAAGGTTTCCTACATTGGACATGGCACGTTTGCCGTGGTTTCTAAGGATGCTGAGGGAAAATATATTATCAAGACAAGAATTCCGTATGAGAGTGCTGACTGCTTCAATGGTATGAAGAAACAGGTGGAGGCTACAAAGCAATGAGTGATTTTGTAGCATCAAAAGCTAGTAGCAAAGCCAGTTCAGCGGGCAATTTCACAGAAAATTCCACTGGCTATAAAATGAGTCCGGACTATGCCATGTTCCCAGGAACTTTTGACCCTCCAACGCTTGGACATATTGATATTATTCAGCGCTGTGCCGCTCTTTACAAGAAGGTTTATGTTGTTATAGCAGATAACATTAACAAGAAAACCCTTTTCAGTGCCTCTGAACGTAAAAACTTCATGGAAGAGGTATTGAAGGAGTACCCAAATGTAGAAGTTTACATTTGGCCAGGTCTTGTAGTGGATTTTGCTCGCCAGAAAGGCATTGGCGTCATGATTAGGGGCGTGCGCTCTCAGGTTGATTTTGGCTATGAGTTTGAACTGGCGGAAACCAACAAGCAGATATGTCCTCAAATTGAGGTGCTTTTCATGCCCACTAATCCTTCTTATTTCCTCATCAGAAGCTCAACCATCAAGGAAATGGCTGCTTTTGGAGCCGATATTTCCGCAATGGTGCCTCAAGTAGTTATTGATGCCTTAGAAGCAAAGCTTGGGAAGAACTGAGAAATATAAAAAGTGTTGACTTAAACACTAATTTTCTATATTCTCACAATGTTGTAAAAAAAAGAATATTATTGTCTAGAGGTATAATATGGCAACACCAAAATATAAAACATCAAAAGCTAAGGCAGCTGCAAGAAAGGCTGCTAACATGAAGCTTCAGGTTCCAACCCTTTCAAAGTGCACCAAGTGCGGACAGCTCATTCTCCCACACAGAGTATGCCCACAGTGTGGTTATTACAAGGGTGAGCAGATTATCAACCCAGATGAGGAGTAATTAAATGAGTAAGGATGTAATTTTTGATAAGGTGAAGGCCATCATCGCTGACAAGCTTGCTGTTGATGAGGACTCCATTACTATGAATTCATCTTTTGTTAATGATCTTAAGGCTGACAGCATGGACATTCTTGACCTTGTTGGCGGTTTTGAAGAGGAATTTGACATTAGAGTTCCAGATGAAAAGGGTAGAACTTTTGAGACAGTTGGCGAGGCTGTTGATTATTTGGCTTCTGTTCTTTAATCTTTGATTTTTGAGATTTATATGTCTTATAGTAAATCAAGTAAGGCTCCAGAGATCCCCCAGGAGAGGATTGAGGAGCTTTTATTATTTCAGGAAAAGCTTGGAATTAAATTCAAGGATATAGATATTTTGAATACGGCGTTCACCCATTCTTCGTACGCGAATGAGGTGCGCAGTTGTAAAGTACCTGATAATGAGCGGCTTGAGTTTCTTGGTGACAGCGTTTTGTCTATTGTTGTGTCCAAATGGCTGTACGAAAATCTTGAAGGGGATGAGGGTGACTGCACTAGAATAAGAAGTGTAGTGGTCAGTGAAGATTCTCTTTCAATTGTTGCTAAGAAGCTTGAACTGGATAGATATTTGCTGATGGGCGTGGGGGAAGAACGTACCGGAGGCAGGTTCAAGAAGGCTATTCTTGCTGACTGTATGGAGGCAGTTTTTGCTGCTATCTATTTGGACCAAGGCATTGAAGTTGTCAGACCCTTTATTCTGCAGAATCTCCTGCCAATTCTTGATGCTACAATAAATAACAGTTTTAAGCAGGACTATAAAACTCTCCTTCAGGAGTATGCTCAAAAGCGCTATAAAAAGGTTCCGGTTTATAATTTTATGAATTCTACAGGTCCTGAGCATGATCAGACCTTCTATTACACTGTCTCTGTTCATAATAAGGTTTACGGACCTGCAAGCGGGCATAATAAAAAAGATGCTGAGCAAAATGTTGCTAAGATGGCTCTTGAGCAAATCAATGCCCAGGCTGGCAAAAAGGCTCAGGAAGGCTGAGAACTAGATTGAGTTCCAGCTTGATAAAGCAAATTTGCTTGATTTAGTAACAGGTCCTTTTGATTTAATGTAGGGTAGTCTATTACCATTTCCAGAAGTTGATTTAGCAAAACTCCCATTTGTTTGGATTTTGGAATTCCAATTGAGTTTAGATCTTGTCCAGTAACTGCAAGCTCAGCAAGACTCATTGGGTCGTTAATGAGCTTTTCAATGCGTGGAAGCAAAATTTCATAGTTTTCTTCCCATTTATAACCGGTGGACGCTATCTGGTCACACCATTGCAGTTCAAAGACGGGCTGGAGATTTTCTTTTCCTACTCTGCGGATAAAACGTTTTACCTCTCCGTCTGTCCAATTCTGGCAGTCCTTTGCCATGTGTTCACTTATTAAGAGCGATACTTCAGAAATCAACTGATTTGAGCATTTAAGGCGTTTTAGTACCTCTATACTGAGCTTTGCCCCCACTGTTTCATGGTTTGGAAAGCGCATTATTCCGTACCTGTTGTAGGTTAGAGTAGAGGGCTTACCAGTATCGTGAAGTAGGGCAGCAAGGCGCACGGCTAGACTGTAACCGGCTTTTGCAGCAGCATCTACGCAAAGGTAGGTGTGCTCAAGTACATCCTTGGCATAAACTTTTATTTGCTTTACCTCTCTACAGGCAGTAACTTCAGGTAGTATAAGGTTTAAAATGCCAGTTGCTTCTAAAATGCGTAGCCCTACGGAAGGCTTAGAGGTCATTAAAATCTTGGAAAGTTCATCAAAAATGCGCTCGTGAGAGACGTTGACAATCAAAGAGGAAAGCTGGCAGGCGGCCTTCAAAGTACTAGGTTCTGGCTCAAAATTTAATTTTGAGGAAAATCGGGCTAGGCGCATAAGGCGCAGGGCGTCCTCTTGAAAGCGTTCAGTTGGGTTGCCAATGGCGCGTACCAGGTGGCATGAAAGGTCCTCAAGTCCGTTGAAGTCGTCTGTGATGGTGCCGTCTGTGCAACTGGCAGCCAGGGCGTTGATGGTGAAATCTCGGCGGGAGAGGTCCTCGTGGAGGTTGGTGATGTAGGTGACGTTGTCTGGGTGACGACCGTCTGTGTAGTTGGACTCGCTGCGAAACGTGGTGACTTCAAAGCTATCGCCCTTGAAAAGGACGGTAACTGTGCCATGTTTGAGACCAGTTGGAATGACTTTCCTGAATAGACTCAGGACCTGTTGTGGGGTAGCGTTGGTGCAGAAATCAAAGTCACTGTTGTCTAGACCAAGTAAATAATCACGAACTGCACCACCAACTATATAAAGGCTAAATCCTTTTTGTGTAAAGAAATTAGCAAATTCCTGAACCTTTTGGGGTACAGGGTATTTTATAGTTTTGAGGATGGTTTTATTTGCAGTGTTTTCTGTTGTGATTTCTGTCATAATCTTCTAGATATTGTAGTCTAAAACAGTTAAAAGATATATAATTTTCGCAAAACAATTCAAAACAATTTGTGGAGATAGATATGTTTAAAAGCGTTGACCCCAGACAGGATTTTCCAAAGATGGAAGAGAAAATCCTGGAATTTTGGAATGATAAGGAAATTTTCAAGAAATCGGTAGAAAATCGTCCGGCTGACAATGAGTTCTCCTTCTATGATGGACCTCCGTTTGCAACAGGCCTTCCTCATTATGGCCACCTGGTACCAGGTACCATTAAGGACATAATTCCAAGATATAAAACCATGAAAGGACAGCGTGTTATCCGTAACTGGGGATGGGATTGTCATGGTCTTCCTGTAGAAAATCTTATGAAGAAAGAACTTGGCATCTCCAGCGCTAGAGAAATTCAACAGTATGGAGTAGAGAACTACAACAATAAATGCCGCGAAAGCGTCATGAAATATACCAGCGAATGGAAACATACCATCAATCGAATGGGGCGTTGGGTAGACTTTGACCATGGCTATAAGACCATGGACAAATCCTTCATGGAAAGCATTTGGTGGGTATTTAAAACATTATATGACAAGGGCTTAATCTACAAAGGTTACAACATCCTTCCTTACAGCCCAGGCCTTGGCTGCCCACTTTCAAACATGGAAGTCAACCTTGGTGGCTACAAGGACGTCACAGATCCTGCCATCACCGTCCGCTTCCGGGTCAAAGGCACCCAAGACACCTATTTCCTCGCCTGGACCACCACGCCCTGGACGCTGCCTTCCAACTTGGCTTTGGCTTTAGGTCCCGATATTGACTACGTGAAAATTCTTGATAAGGACTCAGGTGACAAATATATCCTTGGTGAAGCAAGACTTAGCGCCTACTATAAAGATGAAAGCGCCTATGAGATTCTGGAGAAATACAAGGGCACTGACCTTGCCGGTATGCGTTATGAGCCTCTATTTGACTACTTTGCAAACCTCTATGACAAAGGTGCTTTTGTAACCGTTCTTGGTGATTATGTTACCACCGTTGACGGTTGCGGCATTGTCCATACCGCTCCTGGCTTTGGTGAAGATGACTACAACGTTCTCAAGGGCACAGGTATTCCTGTAGTTTGTCCAATTGACGATGAATGTAAGTTTACCTCTGAAGTTCCAGATTATCAGGGAATCTTTGTAAAAGATGCTGACAAGGCAATCATTGCAAGACTTAAGGAAGAGGGAAAACTGGTTAAGAGAGAGAACTACCTGCACAGCTACCCCTTCTGCTGGAGAACTGGAAGCCCACTAATTTACCGTGCAATGGACTGTTGGTATGTAAGTGTAACCAAGTTCAGAGACCACATGGTGGCTAACAACCAGAAGATTACCTGGATTCCAGAGCATCTGAAGAACGGTAGATTTGGTAAGTGGCTAGAAGGTGCAAGAGACTGGGCCATTTCCAGAAACCGCTTCTGGGGAAATCCAATTCCTGTATGGAAATGTGATGGTTCTGACTATGTGGAAGTTATTGGCTCAATTGCTGAACTTGAAGCCAAGTGCGGACAGAAGGTGGAAGACCTCCACAAGCACGTGGTAGATAAGCTCACCTGGCCAAGTCCAGACGGAAAGGGAACTATGAGAAGAGTTCCTGACGTCCTAGACTGCTGGTTTGAAAGTGGAAGTATGCCTTATGCACAGCTACACTATCCGTTTGAAAACCAGGAAAGATTTGAGAAAATTTTCCCGGCTGACTTTATTTGCGAAGGACTAGATCAGACTAGAGGTTGGTTCTATACCCTCACCGTCATGGCAAGTGCTCTGTTTGATGAGCCTGCATTTAAGCACTGTGTTGTAAATGGCATTATTCTTGCTGAAGACGGCGAAAAAATGTCTAAGAGCAAGGGCAACTTCACTGACCCAATGTTGCTGGTTAACCAGTTTGGAGCAGATGCCTTGCGCTTTGCCCTTATGAACAGTGCTGCCGTTCATGCTGATGATCTTAAGTTCTCTGACCAAATGGTAAAGGACGTACTTAAGTCCATCATTCTTCCGCTTTGGAATGCTTACTCTTTCTTTGTAACTTACGCTAACATAGATGGTTACACACCAAGTGAGACGGCTTTTGAAGACCTTAAAAATCCACTTGACCGCTGGATGATTTCCACCGTTGAAGAGCTTACCCATAACCTGGATGATGCTCTTGATAAGTATGATATTCAGAGAGCGTGTGGTTATCTTTTGAGCTTCATGGACAGCCTTAACAACTGGTACATCAGACGCAGCAGAAGAAGATTCTGGAAGAGCGAGAATGACGGTGACAAGAAAATGGCTTATGACACCCTTTATAAGACTCTGATGACTTTTGTAAAACTTGCCTGTCCTATCATGCCATTTATTTGTGAGGAAATTTATCAGAATTTGAAGACTTCTTCAGATCCTGAAAGTGTACATCTTTGCGATTATCCTAAATATGATGCCTCCCACAGAGACTATGCCCTTGAAAAAATGATGAATCTCACCGTTCAGGCTATCACCATGGGAAGATCCCTCAGAAGTGCCAATAACCTGAAGAATAGACAGCCTCTTAAGAAACTCTTCCTGGTTGATAGAAATGAAGAAGACAGAAACATTCTTAAAAAGATGTCTTCCATCATTGCTGAGGAACTTAACGTCAAGGCGGTTGAGATTCACGGCAACGAGGATTCTTTGGTAGACTATACTGCAAAGGCTAACTTCAAGGTACTTGGTTCTAAGCTTGGTAAGGCAATGAAGGAAGTGGCTTCCAAGATTCAGGACTTCAGAAGTGAGCATATTTCTTCTCTGCTGGAAGGGCTTAAGCATAAGGTTCAGTATGGAGAAGGGCAGGAAGTTGAAATTAGCAAGGATGACCTTGTGATTCAGAGAAACGAGAAAGCAAATCTAAAGATTCTTAATGAAGGCGAGCTTACTGTTGGTTTTGATACTGAGGTCACAGAAGAACTCTTGCATGAAGGTATTGCTAGAGACGTGGTTCGTGCAATTCAGACGCTCAGAAAGGATTCTGGCTTGGATGTAAGTGACCGCATTAACCTTACCCTTGGTGGGGATGAGGTGATGGAAAAGGTTTACAACCAGTTTAAGTCCTTCATTGAAGCAGAAACACTTTGTAGTGATTCCTGCTTTGATAAGAATTTGGATGCACCAGTTACTGAATCCGGAGCAAAGTTGAAGATTGAGAAAGCCTAATATATGAAAACTGTTAAAGTTCATCCTGTAGTTTGTGCTCTTATTGTTTGCGTTGTGATGTTGATGCCTTCCTGCGCCCATAAGAGCCCACTAAAGGACAGAATGTTCCTTCAGTCTTACGGGATGGACGGACAGCTTGTGGTAACCCTGGATGCCACCAAAATGGATTTGGGGCAGTACCTAGGCAGTACAGCAACTGAAACTTCAAGTGAAGAAACAGCTGACGTTACGAATGACAATGCTGCATTAAACTACATTACCGAGCGTCTGAGTCGTTTTTCTCTGGTTTTGTACGATAAAACAGGTCAATATGATGCTTATCCTGCAGACTTGACCGTATATGACTATGACGGCGCTCTTGAAGGTAATTATTCTAAACTTTTAATTAACACCGCCTTAAAGGTAAGTGGTGCCTTTACCCAGGAAAACGGAGAAAGTGGCTTGAAGTTTTTCACAGATGAACAAAGCGGACTTCAGGCGGCAATTCCCAAAAGTGGAATTATCCTGTTTTCTTCTTCAGACGTAGAGGCTACCTATGAAAATACCTTTAAGACAAATGAAAAACTAATTTCAGATGAGCAGGCTCAAAAGCTTGCAAATTGTGAACTTGGAATTTTTGTTTCTAACCCAAAAACCCTTATGGATTTAGGCTTGGATATTCCTAGAAGTTCACTTGAAAATATTGAGTATATTCTTTTAATACTTGAAGATAATATGCTGAGTATTGACTTTAAGCTTAAGAGTGAAAGTCTTGCAAAGAGCTTTTCCATAATTATAAAGGGCTCTTATGTTGGACAGTTAAGAAGAGAAGGGACTACAATTGATTTTGAACAGCTGAAACAGCAGTTTGTTCAGGAATTTGATATGGTAAGTGTCAAAGAACTAGGTTTGACACAGGAGCAAAAAGCGGCCATTCAGTCAGTAATAACTGAATTGCTTGGTGCTTTCAATTTTTAGACAATTTTTAGGAGATTTGGAAAATGAAAAGAATTTTAACTGGCGATAGAACTACAGGAAGGCTTCATTTAGGTCATTTTGTAGGCTCTCTTCAAAGTAGAGTTGCCCTGCAGCACGACTACGACACCTTTATTCTTCTAGCTGATGTTCAAGCTCTGACCACTCATTTTCAGAACCCTCAGCTTATCAATGACAGTATTTATCAGGTGGCAATGGACAACCTCTCTGTAGGACTTGATCCCAACAACATCACTTTTGTTCAGCAATCACAAGTCACTGCAATAGCTGAACTTACGGTGTTCTACTCCATGCTTACCACCGTCAATCATCTGTTGATTAACCCTACCATTAAGTCTGAATCCCGCAACTATGGTTTTGGCGAGACTGACGGGGACTTTACCTACGATTTCTCCAAACTAACCTACGGTTTTTTGGGCTATCCGGTCTCTCAGACGGCAGACATCACCTTCTGCAACGCGGATCTTGTCCCGGTAGGCGAGGACCAGCTTCCACACATAGAGTTTTCCCGCAAGTTAGTGCGTCGTTTCAACGAAATGTATGGTACCAGCATCACGGAGCCGGAAGCCAAACTTTCCTCCACTGGACGTCTTTGTGGTCTTGACGGCAACAGCAAAATGGGCAAAAGCCTAGGCAACGCCATCTACCTTTCTGATGACGCCAAGACGGTCTCCCAAAAGGTCATGCAAGCGGTCACCGATACCAACCGCATCAGCGTCAAAATCCCCGGCAATCCCGATATTTGCACGGTTTACACCTACCACAAGACCTTTAATCCTGACGAGGCTTCCAACGTTTGCTCTATGTGTAAAAATGCTCAGATTGGCTGCGTAGCCTGTAAGCGCCTTCTTGCGGAAAAACTCAACGCAATCCTAGATCCTATCAGAGAAAAGCGTGCCACCTACGAGGCTCATTTAGACGACGTCAAAGACATCATTAAAACTGGTACGGCTAAGGCTAACGAGATTGGTAATGCAATGGTCACAGATGTAAAAGACCACATGCATGTTCTTTTGAAGTAAACAATTAGAGGAACTTTTATGAATAAAATTACTATAGGTGTTCTTGGCTCTGGAACCTGGGGCATGGCTCTTGCCAGACTTTTGGCTAACTCTGACAAAGAAGTTACAGTCTGGTCTGCCATCAGTTCTGAAATTGACAATCTTAAGGCTACCAACAAGTATCCAAAACTGCCTCAGATGGTACTTCCAACCACTATTAGCTATACCACAGACATTAAAGAAGCCTGTGAAAATAAAGATATAGTGCTGTTTTCAGTACCATCGGTCTTTGTAAGAGAGACGGCTAAGAAGGCTGCTCCCTATATAGGTTCGGGTCAGCTGGTGGTGGATGTGGCAAAGGGACTTGAAAACGATTCCTTCAAGACTTTATCTCAGGTCCTTGAGGATGAACTTGGCTCCGTGCGCGTGGTGGCACTTTCTGGTCCTACCCACGCGGAGGAGGTTGCAATTGACCTTCCCACCATGATTGTTGCCGCCTCCCAGGACAACGAGGCTGCTAACTTTGTGCAAAGCGTGTTCAGCACCCCCTACATGAAGGTTTTTACTTGTCCCGATATCCGTGGTGTTGAAATTTGTGGTGCAATTAAGAATATTTTTGCCCTTGCAGCAGGTCTTTCTGACGGACTTGGCTATGGAGACAATGCCAAGGCTGCCATCATGACCATGGGCATTCACGAGATGAAGCGGCTTGGTCTTGAGTTAGGCTGCCAGGAGGAGACCTTCTTTGGACTTGCCGGTCTTGGGGACCTCATTGTTACCTGCATGAGCCCACATAGCCGTAATAACCGCTGTGGACGTCTTTTGGGACAAGGTCTTCCGGTTGAGGAAGCTACAGCTCAAATTGGCATGGTGGTTGAGGGGCTAAATGCCTTGCCTCCTGTGGTTAAGCTGGCTAAGACGCGCAAGATTGATATGCCAATGGTGAAACTGCTGGATATGATTGTCAGAGGTGTTATCACACCACAAAAAGCGGTTTCTATGATTTATGCAATTGAGAAAGCGAATCAAGAAATGTGTTAAAAATATCGGGATTTTAGAGGGCAAGAGGGACGCGTTCTAAGATCTCGTAGGTGGGGCCGTTGCGGTGTAGTGTGCTTTTGTAGAGACAGATGGCGTCTACTTTGAAGCTCACTGCTTTGACGTGAAGGCTGTCAAGGCGGAATGAGCGGAGATCCACGCGGCGGCCTAGGGTGATGTGGGCGCGGAATTTCTTTGCGTCAAAGGAGATACCACAGTCCCAGGCGGCCTTGTAGGTAAGACTTGCAAGTTCGTCTAGTTTGGGCTCTTTGGCGGTGGAGCAGAAGACGGTGGCGCTTTCTGGCTGGGCAAAATAGCCTAAGCGGCAAAGCCGTAGTTCAAAAGCGGGCGTGGTGGAAAGTTCTTCTTCAAGTACCAGCAAAAGAGCCTGAGCCTCCTCATAAGTGATGTCGCCCAAAAAGGCGAGGGTAAGGTGATAAAGCTCTGGTCCATAAAAGGAACCGTGGCAGTTGGACTGAAGTTCCTGCGAGAGACGAGTCAGCTCTTCCTTGGCAGATGCACTGAGTTCTAGGGCAAGGAAGGTGCGCATGCTATTGTTCTTGGTATTTTTATACATTGTAACTAATTGGATATTCCTCAACGGTATCAATTGCTTTTTGAAGTAAATCTTCAATTTTCATTTCTTGGAAGGAGACAGTCTGCTGATCAACTTCTGGTCTTACAAGTGGATGCTTTGGGCTAAAGACTACACAGCAATCGTCATAGGGGAGAATGCTGGTTTCATAGGTGCCAATTTCTCGTGCAGTATCAATAATTTCTCCCTTATCCATTGCCACTAGTGGCCGAAGAACAGGAATTTCTGACATGCTGTTGGTAAAGCAAATGCTTTCCAGCGTTTGAGATGCCACCTGACCAAGTGCTTCGCCAGTAACAAGAACCTTGCATTCTCTTGCCTTTGCAATTGCATTTGCAACCTTCATCATACAGGCTCTCATCATAAGAGTATGTTCTTCTTCCTTGGAGTGTTCTTTGATCCAAAGTTCACATTCTGTGAAGTTTACTACTACAAGATTGGTGCCTTGGTTGTACGGAGCAATAAGACGGGCAAGATCTTTTACCTTTTGAAGAGCCATTTCAGAGGTGTAAGGGTAGGCATGGAAGTACAAACAGTCTTGTTTAAGTCCTCGTTTTGCCATTCTGTAGCCAGCAACAGGGGAGTCAATTCCACCTGAAAGTAGAAGAAGTCCTTTTCCAGCAGTTCCAACAGGAAGTCCGCCTGGACCAGAGACAGGAGAGGTATACATATAACACTTATCTCTAACTTCTACAAAGAGTTGCTTTTGAGGATGATGGACATCCACCTTCATATTGGGATAGCGGTCCAGGACAATTCCTCCTAGGTTTGCTTCTATTTGATAGCTGTTCATAAAGAAGGATTTATCGCCACGTCTGCATTCTACCTTAAAGGTTCCTTTTCCTTCTGAGAAAGGCTCTTTTTCTATGAGTTCTTTGGCATTCTGGCACATTACATCCCAGTCTTTATCGCAGACAAGGGCTCTTGAAAAACCAACAACACCAAAGGTAGTTTTAAGAGTTTTGATTACATGTTCTTCAGGGCAGGTAGGGTCAACATAAAGATAAAATCTTCCCTTTTCTCTGGTAAGAAGACTTTTGTACGGATGAATCTTAAGTTTAATGTTGTTCTTAAGTTTCTTCTCAAAGAAGCCTCTGTTAAGTCCCTTAAGGCTTATTTCGCCAAGTTTTATTAAATAGAGAGCCATGCCTTCTGTTTCTTTCTTATAATCTTTCTTATAACCTTTATAACCAGTTTTATTTCCCATATCCTAACTCCTTGTAGGAATCTTTAAGTGCTTTACACAAAAGAATTACTTCTTCTTCAGTTGTGTCAGTACCAAAGGATATCCTTATGCTAGACCTTCTGTCCATAGGGTCAACCTTCATTGCTGCCAAAACTCCCTCCGCCTTTCCTTTGGAATTAGAGGAACAAGCACTACCAGCAGAAAGACAAAAACCTTTATCTGCCATCACTCTAAGGAATACTTCAGAGGGCACGGGCTTTACTGAAAGGTTTACAATATAAGGAGAGGTTTTTTTCTCGTCAGTAATTGAATTTATTGAAGGTGAGAGTAGTTTAAAACCTGCTTCAGAACAAGTCTCTTCAATTTTGCTCTTAAATAGCAAAATTTGCTGATTCTTCTCTTCAAGCTTTTCCAGTGCCTCTTCAAGAGCCTTATTCATTGCACAAATTCCTGTAAGGTTCTCTGTGCCCGGTCTTAAGCCGGTTTCTTGACCGCCACCACGAGAAAGGGCTGCAATAGCCTTACTTCTATTGTATAAAATTCCAACTCCTCTTGGTCCCTTAAACTTATGAGCACTAAAGGCTGCAGAGTCAAAATCTTCCTCTGCTAAATTCAGAGGAATTTTACCTAACGCCTGAACTGCGTCGCAGTGAAAATGAATATGTCGTCCATATTCTAATTCTTTTTCTCTTATAATCTTAGCAATTGTTTTTGTATCTTGAATGGTGCCAGTTACATTATTAACCTTCATTACACAAACCATTCTAACATTACTATTGAGGGCTTCTTTAAGGGTAAGAGGGTTCAAATAGCCACCTGGGCAGGGTAAAACGGTGAACTTCCAGCCTGCTGCCTCCAAAGTTTTTTTCCACTCTAGAACCGCCGAATGCTCAATGCCAGTTGTAATAATCTCACCTGAAGAAGGTGATTTTAACAAAGAAGATATAACAATTGAGTCACTTTCAGTTCCACCCGAGGTAAAATAAACATTTGAAGCCTTACAGCCTAACAGCGTCGCGGTTTTTTGTCTTTCCTGAGCTAAACGTGAGGCAGCCTCTAATCCTAGCGGGTGGGTGGAGGAAGGGTTTCCTATATAAGTTCTTGCACATAAAGCATATTCTTCAAGTGCGCTTTCACTCATGGGAGTGGTTGCAGTCCAATCAAAATAGTACATGGTCAAATTATAGACAAATCTTAAACTAGTGTCATCATAACTAGCTTCTTTATAAGACCTTCATTAATCTCACTGACAACAATTTCCCCTTGTTCTTTTAACAGAACAAACTTGATGACATTGTTAACCACCTTTTTATCCTTAGAAAGATGGAACTTGTAATCCAGCCAATCACTTCTGTTGATTTTGTAGTTAATATCGTAACCGTAATAGGCTAGTAGTTTATCAACACCGGCGGCGAAATTGGGATTGCAAAGTCCCATTTCTTTGCTGGCTTGAGTGGAGCGGCTAATGCCCCAGGCCACCGCTTGTCCGTGGGTGTACTGAAGTCTTGAAAGGCTTTCCAGTGCATGACCAAAGGTATGTCCGAGGTTAAGAGCAGCACGAACTCCCAGCCTATCATAGGGGTCTTGGTCTACGTAACTTTTTTTAACTTCAAGAGAAAGAGAGACAATACGGCTTAGAGTTTCAGGGTCTCTGGCAAGAATTTTTTCCTTACTAGTAGCAAGAATATTAAAAAGTTCATCGTTCTTAGTGAGGAAGCAGTGCTTTATAACCTCAGCAAGCCCGTTAGTAAAATCTTTGCTGGAAAGGGATTTTAAAGTGTCAGCGCAAATTAGCACTTCATTTGCAGGAAAGAAGGTGCCAATGAGGTTTTTGGTGTACTTGAAATCCACGCAGGTCTTGCCACCAATGGAGGCATCGCACATGGAAAGCAGGGTGGTAGGAATTAAAACCAGTTTACAGCCTCTCATATAAATTGAGGCTGAAAAAGCAGTTATGTCACAGACAACACCACCGCCAAGGGCAACAAAGGTGCAGTCTCTACCCAGGTTGTTTTCAGCAGCAGTGGAAATGATTTTTTCAACGGAAGAATAGTTCTTTGAATTCTCTCCTGCTTCAATGATAACGTTTGGATTTGGAAGCGGTCTAACCATTCGCGCCGTATTTGTATCACAGACCCAAAGAGTGTTCCTGCCCAGGGTTCCAACATGGTAGGATAAGTCGTTGAAATCAGATGCAACTAATACTCTTGTTCCTAAACAATTTAACAATTCCTGCATATTTATGTTTTATCATTATTTGAAACTGTTATCAATTGCAAAAACATGCTAGAGTAGAGGCATGAGTATAGCAATTGTAACCGGTGCATCATCTGGAATGGGACGAGACTTTGTTCTCGCTTTAGACAAGGAATATTCTTTTGACCAAATTTGGGTCATTGCTAGACGAACAGATAGACTTGAACAGTTAAAGTCTGTTTGTAAGACTGAGATTGTTCCTCTATCGCTGGATTTATCTGATAAAAATTCAACAAATACCATTGAAAATCTTCTAAAAGAGAAGGATGTTAAAGTTGGTGCCTTAGTTAACGCTTCAGGTTATGGAGTCTTCAAGGCTTTTGAAGAAAGTAATAGGGAAGAACTAGAGGGCATTGTAGATTTAAACGACAGGGCCTTAGTCTCAGTTACTCATGCAGTACTTCCTTTCATGGAAAGAGATTCCTTCATAATTAACATGGGCTCTAACTCCTCACATCAACCAGTGCCTTACATTGCCACCTATGCCGCCTCCAAGGCCTTTGTACTAAGCTTCTCGCTAGCCCTTGGAGTGGAACTCAAAAAACGCGGCATCCACGTGCTATGTGTTTGCCCCGGCTGGATTAAGACCGAATTTTTCAACAGGGCCGTCAAAGACAACACCACAATTGTTTATTATGACCGCTACTACGAGAGCAAAGATGTCATTGACAGGGCTATGAAAGATCTTCGCAAGAAAAAGACTGTCTCCATCTTAGGTCTTCCTGTCAGAATGCAGGTTCGTCTAGTAAAATTCCTTCCCAAGAAGTGGATCATGAACATTTGGTGTAAACAGCAGAAGAAGGTTTGAACTAGTCCAAAAGACGGATAATCTTGTTATAGGTTAGACGGAAATCTTTAATATCTGGCCGTTCATCTGAAATGACAAGAAGAGAGTAAGCAGTATTATTAAGTGCCTCAGTAAAACTTGCATTTACGTGGAAGAATGCGCTGTTTCTATTGATTAACAACTCAACAAACCCAAGTCTATTTTTTAATTTCAAAGGAGATAGCTGCATTAACTGGTCTAAATAGGGGACAAGTTTATCAAGAGAGTTGAGATCAAAGACCTGCTGACAAGGTTTTTCAACAAAATTCTCATCCTTAAAGCTGATACGACCATTTAGTCTTACTAAATCTTGAAGTTTTGAACCAAGTCCAATGTAAGATCCCTTATATTCAAGGGCTGCAGCAATACTCTTTGGATGCCTGGAGGCTTTCTTATAGGCGTTTGCCAATTTTGGCAACGAGGTATAAGGAATAATAGCAAACTGTTTATCTTTCTTTCCTGCAAGGGTTCCAAGCTCAAAGGCCATATCATAGACGTAACACTGCTTTGGCCTCTTAACAGAATCCATCTTCTTTTCTCGCCAAGAATTATCTCTAGAATTATCTTTAGAACTCTCTTCTTTTGCCAAATTCCTAATGCGAGAGGCCAACGAGGGCGATATCTCATCCAGCCATTCGCGTTTTAACGGGGAAACGGTGCGTGCATACATCCTAGAGGTATACACAATTTCCCCCGCAAGCAGATACTGTGGAGCGGTTCTAAACCAAGCCGATCCTGGATGAATGAAAATTTCTGTTGTATTCAACGTCCTGTATTCCATACCTCGTGCTTTGGTTTTTACACAAACGTACTGAAGAAGCCCAGAACCTAAACATACCAAAAGCTGGTGAACAAATTCCTCTCTAGAAAGTTTTTCAGCAGCATAAGTTATGCCGGGTTCATCCTCAAATACAGGAACCCCTAAATCCCTAGTAATATTGGCAAGTTGCTCTGTAACATGAACAATTTCATCCATACTCTGAACGTCTAGGTAGTAGCTCTTGCAAAAATCTTCACGTTGTTTACTAGTCTTAAGTGCAGCATATTTTTTGTAAAGTTTCTGGTAACTTACAAAGTCTCCATATTCATCAAAGAAAGCTTTATGGGCACTTCTAGCAAGATCTTCTTCTCCAGGGGGAAGGAGAAACGGTGTCTTACAAGAGAGAAAACTTACACAAATTAGCACAGGAAGTATAAGATTAGGATATTGTTTTACCGCTTCATAAACACAGCGGGCGTGGCGAGGAAGTAGAGGATATTTGACCATAACTTCACCAATTGAGGTGAGATGCCGGTTATCATCTATGGCACCTAAAAGTTTTAAAGTACGTTCGCCACTGCGTAGCGCTTCCTCATCAGGTCGAGTGATGAAGGGGAAGGTCTCAAAATCATAGATTCCTAAATCTACCATTCTAAGTACAACTTCAGAAAGGTCAGTTCTAAGAATTTCTTCCTGGGTGAAGCGGGGACGCTTGTCAAAATCTTCTTTGGTGTAGAGTCTATAGCAAATGCCGTTGGAGGTTCGTCCTGCACGTCCTTTTCTCTGTTCTGCAGAGGCTTTTGAGATTGGTCTCTGAATGAGGGCAGAGGTGAAATCCCGTTGGTTGTAGAAGTTAATTTTTGCGTAACCTCCGTCAATAACGGCTTTTATTCCATCTATTGTAAGAGAAGTCTCTGCTATGTTGGTGGCAAGCACCACCTTCATTTTACCTGCTTCAGTTTCTTCAAAGACTTGTTCCTGTTCTTCTTTATTTAATCTGCCGTAAAGCGGATAAATCTGAAGATGTCTTGTGTCACATTCACTGTATAACTGAGTCATACAGGTAATGATGCTAAACTCACCAGGTAAAAAGACTAGGGTGTCTTCATTATTTTTGTAACCTGTTGCTTTAAAACGCTTTAGCATTTGATTAATGATTTGACAAACTGCAAGAGCGGTTTCATCTACATTCTCTGGATTTTTAAGAGGAAAGTATTTTACCCCAACCTCATAAATGCGGGCTTTAATACTGATAATTGGAGCAGGTTTTCCATCAGAAGAAGCAAAAAATCTAGCAAAAGCCTTGGTGTTAATTGTTGCAGAGGAAATAATTAGCTTTAGATCTTTGCGTTGCGCTACAATTTGTTTTAATAAACCTAAGATGAGGTCTATGTTAAGGCTTCTTTCGTGGGCTTCATCCACCATGATGACAGAATATTTCAAAAGTGAAGGATCTGCCTTCAACTCCTGAAGCAGCATGCCGTCTGTGAGTATTTTTATGCGAGTACCAGCGTCCGTGGTATCATAAAAGCGCATTTTATAGCCACAGTAGGTTTCTGGATAAGAGCTACCTGCCAGTTGTTCCTTTATATACGAGCACACACTTAGAGTTGCTATCCTTCTGGGCTGTGTAATACCAATCATGCCATTTTTTGCATAGCCCGCTTCATTGAGAATTAAAGGAATTTGTGTAGTTTTACCTGAGCCTGTGGGGCTTTCCACCACAATAACTTGATTAGTAGAAAGTGCGTCCAAAATAGCCTGTTTATGCAGGTATACTGGCAGTAGTTTTGGATCTGTCATTTTAATATTCTGGATACCTGCTGTAGTAGGCAGATTTTACAATTCCATCAAAATGATCTTCATATACATGTCTAGTTTGAGTGCTCTTTAAGGTATAGTAAGGCTCGCCGTCACCAGAAAGAACTACAGTTCGTATTCCATTATGCTCAGCGTAGGCACACTGTTGGCCAATAGACTTATCTCCAACGTAACAATCTACTCGTAAACCCTTAGATCTAAAGCGCATTGCTGTCTTTTGGCTCCATTCAGGATTTTTGCTATCATAGGCAACAAGAAGATCTGCATAAGATTTGTTGCTAACAATTGGACTTCCAAGCTCTTCAAGGGCAGCAATCAGTCTATCAATACCAATACAAGAACCAACACCTGGCAACTTTTCCTTAGTATAAAGCCCAGCAAGATTGTTATAACGACCACCAGAACATATAGATCCAATACTTGGCATATTGACAAGAACAGTCTCATATACAACGCCTGTATAGTAATCAAGACCGCGAGTAATTGAAGTATCAAGAATAAAATCATCTTCAATGCAGCACGATTTCATATAAGAATAAATTTCTTCAAGTCTCTCAATTTCAGGACAAGCGCCAAACATATTTTTAAGAATTTCCAGGGTAGCACCAAAGCTAACTTTTTCTATAGAAATGAAATCCAAAAGTTTTTCAATGGCTTCATCTGAAAGACCGTCTTCTTTAAGACAAGCACAAACTCCGTCTCTACCAATCTTACCAAGCTTATCAATAGCTCTAAGTACCTGAACACTTGAGTCCTCAAGGCCCATTGAAGCCAAGAAGCGGTTAAGCAGACCTCTGTGAGAGACGCTGACCTTAAATTCACCAACTTCCATCTTTTTTAAGCAGGTGTGAATGAGTTGCAGAATTTCAAAATCGCTTTGGGCATTGTCTGCACCAACAATGTCAAAATCACACTGGATGAACTCTCTGTAGCGACCCTTCTGAGGTTTTTCACCACGCCAGACCTTGCTAATGTGATATCGCTTAAAAGGGAAGGCCAAATTTGCATAGTTGGCTGCCACAAAACGGGCAAGGGGAACGGTGAGGTCAAAACGTAGGGCTACGTCACGGTTTCCATTATCCATGAAGCGGAACATTTGCTTGTCCGTTTCCCCACCGCCTTTACCAAGAAGTACTTCTGTATACTCCAAAGCAGGAGTGTCAATTGGTACAAAACCAAAGGAGCGGAATATATTCTGAACTTTTGCTATAAGTTCTTGTCTTGCAATTTCTTGTGCTGGAAGGCTGTCTCTGAAGCCTTTTAGGACTTTTGGTTCAATCATTATTGTTATCTCCAAGAGTTGAGTAAAAATTAAAAATCTGTTAATTATTGTATAGTTTAAAAAACGATTATTCAACGGCTGGCAGAAGTTAACAACAATGTTCATTAGATATAAGAAGAATGCTGGCTCACTTGAAGCAGTAGCAAAGGTTTATTCTCAGCAGGAGCACGGGATTGACCCCAATCTGGTGGACAGTGATGCCATTAGGGTAATTGAAAGACTTGAAGAGAGAGGTTATGAATCCTACCTGGTAGGGGGTGCTGTAAGGGACCTAATGCTAGGCAGAAGACCAAAGGATTTTGACGTAGTTACCGCTGCCTCTCCAAGAGCAGTACATAGAATTTTCAGAAATTCCATGATAATTGGTCGTAGGTTTAAAATTGTCCATGTTGTTTTTGGAAAAAAAATTATTGAAGTTTCTACCTTCAGAAGTCTTGATGAACATGAAGCCAACAATGACAACACCTTTGGCACCATTGAAGAGGATTGCCAGAGAAGAGACTATTCCATTAACAGTCTTTATTATGACCCAATTAACGAGACCATAATTGATTTTAACAATTCCATGGAAGACATTAAGAACAAGAAATTGGTTTCTCTTATTCCACTGAACAAGACCTTTATTGAAGATCCGGTTAGAATGATTAGAGGCGTCAAATATTCTGTTACTACTGGCTTCAAAATGTCCTTACTGCTAAAACTGGCAATTAAACATTATGCTCCAGAACTACAGTACGTCAGCACTTCCAGAATGACAGAAGAGATAAATAAGATACTCGCAAGTGGCAATAGTAGTGAGATTTTTAGAGCGTTGTATCAGTTTGGGCTATTGTCTTACATGCTGCCCTGCATTTCTGTCTATGGGAAATATCAGCAGTTTTACGATTCTCTGAATGTTTTGGACGACAAAATCAACGAGATTACCTCAGATGCCAAGCGCAGAACCTTCCCCAAAGCCATGATGTATTTGGCACTGGTGCATCCCTTCATTGCTGACAACAAGGAATTAACTGATTCTAAGGAGATCTTCAGAGATACTTTGCGCCAGGTAAAGGTACTGCTTAGTCCAATTACTCCTCCTAGATTTGAATTAGAATCTACAGCGGTTATGCATATGCGGCTTAATGGCAACAATGTTCCAAAGGGAGCCTTAAACTCCAAGCCTGCAAAAGCCGTCTCCAAGGCCGCTGCAAAGAATCAAGGCGCAGTGCGAAACGTAAATAACGCTTCTAAGAATACCAAAGCTAAAAATAATGCAATCTATTACAAGAAAAGGAAAAAGAAGACTTCTCTTTCAACGTCAGCCGCTACAGTTGTTACCACGTCTGCGACTGAATAGTTACCTTTTGTACCAAAATTCCGCCATACTTCTCAAGGCTATCTGATATAGATTCCTGCAAATCTATAATTGTTTGGCTGGATAATTTCTGTGGAGTTCTAGTTGTAATTACAATGTTGTAACCTTCATTATTTTTCTGGAAGGTAACCTTTTCCAACTTAAGAGTATTTCCATATTCTCCTAAGCAATGGTTCACCATTTGAGTGAGGGCAGTTTCACTAATTGAGCTTTCTTCCTGCTTACTGAACTGAGGACAAACTAGCGTTTTTTCTACCGTTTGAGTCCTAGTAGCAAAAGGAAGGAAAGGAAAACTTTTTTTAAGTCCAACTAAGATGGAGTCATAAACAATGGAAGGGTAGTTACGAGTAATTTGAAGTGGAGGAACAGGAATAACATGTTTTCCTTCCGTGTATCTTATTCTCATAGCCGTATCAATTTCTTCCTTGGTGGCAACATCTTCAATGTGAACAATTACAGAAGGTTCAGGTAAATTCAAGCGTTTTGCAATCTTTATTGCCATTTTATCAGAAGTCCCTATGATAAGGATTTTTTTGAATTTTTCATTCTGAAGGGCAGTTAAGACCTCATTTAGGTGATCTTCTTCCTGAAATAAAGCACATTTGACGGCAGTAAGGAAGTTGGATTCCTGTTTGGCACTTTTTCCTGCAATAATTCTGTCATTTTTAATTAAAAGTCCGTCATCAATAATTAAAGGAATGTGATACTTGTCCGCCACAAGTTGCGCCCTAAAGCTCTTTCCAGTGCCACTTCTGCCCACTAAAGCGTAGGTTTTAACTTGATGAGGCTTAAATAAAGAGCTAAAGAACATCATTTTCATAGTTAACATTATAGCCAAAGTGCTATAAAATGCAAAGGATAGAACAAAAAATGGAGGAGTGATTTTGTCATTATTAACTTTCAAGAAAGGTGGTGTTCATCCACCTGAGAGAAAGGAGTATTCTAATAAGATACTCCTTGAGCGGTTACCCATGCCCTCAGAACTTATAGTGTCATTATCCCAGCATCTAGGTGCTCCTGCAAAAGCAATAAAGAATGTAGGAGATCATGTAGAAAAGGGTGAACTTATAGGCGAAGCATCCAGCTTTATTTCAGCAAATGTGCATAGTCCAGTCTCTGGAACTATAAAAGAGATTAGAAAAGTAACACTTGCCAACAGTGTCTGCTGTGATGCCTTTGTAATTGTTCCAGATGCCCAGCAGCCGGAACTCTTTAACAAGAAGATAGATTACCAGGACTTTACAAAGGATCAGTTGATTGAAGAAATCAAGAACAAGGGCGTAGTAGGGCTTGGTGGCGCTACCTTCCCTATGCATGTCAAGGTAGCAGTACCAATTGGCAAACAGGTAGATGCTCTAATCATCAACGGCGTAGAGTGTGAACCCTACCTCACTGCGGACCACAGGTCTATGCTAGAGAGAACCAAAGAAACTCTTGAAGGCATCATGATTTGCAGAAAGATAGTCAATCCTGCCCGCACCATCATTGGCATTGAGGCTAACAAGGCCGATGCTGCTAAGAAACTTCAGGCAGAAATTGAACTTAGAAACCTTCCAATTGAAGTACAGTTACTCAAGATGAAGTACCCGCAGGGAGATGAAAAACAGCTTATTAATGCTTTATTGGGCAGGGAAATACCCTCAGGAAAACTCCCGCTGGACGTAGGGGCTGTAGTAATCAACATTGGAAGCACCTTTGCCGTCTACGAGGCCATAGTTTATGGAAAGCCACTCATTGAAAGAGTAGTCTCCGTCACCGGCGAGTGCATAAACAGACCTTGTAACGTCATTGCTCCAATTGGAACACCGGTCAAAGACTTAATTTCCTTTGCCGGTGGCTATTCTGAAGAACCCGATAAACTCATAAACGGCGGTCCTATGATGGGCTTTGCCTTCTTTGACGAAAATACCCCAATAGTAAAGGGCACAAGTGGAATCTTGGCAATTAAGGATGAAGTAAAGAGAAAGAGCACCGCCTGTCTGAACTGTGGCAGATGCGTGGCAGCCTGTCCAATTGGACTTGAACCTACCAAACTTTATGCTTTAATCACTCATGCCAGATATTCTGATGCCATGGCAAATCACCTGATGGACTGTAAGGAATGTGGCTGCTGCTCCTTCTCTTGTCCTGCTCACCTGGATTTGGCACAGGCAATGAAACTTGGAAAGAAAATGGGGAGGAAGAAATGAGAACCGTAACAACTTCTCCACATCTTCATAGTGGGGCAAGCACACAGAAAATAATGTTAAGCGTAGTCTTTGCTATGCTTCCGTCCTGTATTTGGGGCGTATATGCCTTTGGATTCAGAGCCGCCTTAGTGCTACTGATTTCAGTAGGCTTTGCTCTACTTACAGAATATCTCTTAGGCTTGATTAGCAAGGAAAATACCCTTTGGGACTGCTCGGCCTTGGTAACTGGACTTCTGGTAGGAATGAATATGCCTTCCACAATTCCACTTTTCATACCAGCAATTGCAAGTGTATTTTCCATTGCCGTTGTAAAATGGACCTTTGGTGGCCTTGGCGCTAACTGGGCAAACCCAGCCATGGCAGGACGTGTCTTTGTGTTCTTCTCCTTCACTTCTCAAATGAGCACTTTCACGCTTCCAAATACAATAAACGCTGTAGAAGTTACCAGCCAGGCCTCTCCACTTTCTTTGATTAAAACGGTGGCTTCCTCAGGTCAGAGTGTAGGACTTACCTCCCTGGAAATTCTTGCTCAGCAGGGGGTTCAGACCACTGCTTTTGCTCAGAAGGTTCAGGCTTTAACTGGAATTAACGCCTACAACGTAGATGCTTTCTTTGGAAACATCCCAGGCTGTATTGGTGAAGTTTCCAAATTCCTCCTTTTGCTTGGCGGACTATATCTTATTTTTTCAAAAGTAATTACTTGGCATATTCCAGTTGCCTTTATTGGATCTTTTGCCGTTCTTACCTTCATCTTTGGTGGCATTCCACTTGGGTTAGGACTGTTCCACGGAGAGGTACTTGAAAGCATCTTCAGAGGCGGATTAATACTTGGTGCCTTCTTCATGGCAACGGACATGGTAACCTCGCCTGTGACCCACAAAGGCATGCTAATCTTTGGCTGTGGTTGTGGTGCGCTTACCTTCCTGTTCAGAACCTTTGGCTCTCTGCCTGAAGCAACCAGTGTTGCAATTCTCATGATGAACATTATCACACCAACCATAGACAGGTTCGTCAAACCCAAACTCTTTGGGGAGGTGGCAAAATGAGTTTCAAGAATTTAATGGCTAATAAATATTTACGCACAACTCTTGTCTTGGCAGGCATTTGCGCAGTTGCCGCAATTCTACTTGCAACGGTTAACGTCATCACCACACCTTACATTAACGCCTACGAAGCCAACAAGATTACTGCCGCTCTAGAAGTGGTTGCAAACGGCAACGAAATTGGTCCAGAAATCTCCGTAGGGGACGCAACAGTGGACTATATGCACGAACTTTACTCCAACGGACAACTTGTGGGCTACATTCTGGGTCTAAACACCCGCGGTTATGGTGGCGACATCACACTAATTGCCAGCTTTAATACCGATGGTTCTGTAGCCAACGTAAACCTCGTTTCCAACAGCGAAACTCCTGGAGTAGGAAAGAAGGCAGAAAATGAGGGCTACATGGACAAGTTCCTTGGAACTGGAACCAGTTCAAAACCGGTGCCAACCACCAAGAGTATGCTCTCTGAAGTAGATTCGGCTGCCGTCAGCGGTGCAACCATGACCTTCACCGGAATTTCTAGTGCCCTTAAAACCGGCTCTGATTACGTCAAGTCTCTTAGTAAGGAGGCTACAAAATGAGTAATAATAAACATTTAAAAGAATTAACCAAGGGTTTATTCAAAGAAAACCCAACCTTTATAATCATGCTGGGCATGTGCCCAACCCTGGCTGTTACAACTCAGCTTATAAATGCACTTGGAATGGGCGCAGGCGTATTGTTTGTTCTTTTGTTCAGTAACATTTTCATTTCCCTGCTTAAGAACATAATTCCTTCCAGTGTAAGAATTCCTTGCTATGTAGTTGTCATAGCCTCCTTTGTTACAATTGTTGAAATGGTGTTCCACGCCTTCCTGCCTAGTGTTTACGAGGCTCTTGGCGTTTATTTACCCCTGATTGTAGTTAACTGTATCATCCTTGGTAGAGCAGAGGCTTTTGCAAGTAAGAACTCTGTTTTGGATTCTGCCCTGGATGCAATTGGAATGGGTCTTGGCTTTACCATGTCTCTTTCTCTTATATCTATCATAAGAGAAGTCCTAGGCTCTGGTTCAATTACCTTCATACCAATTGGATCTTGGGATGGTGTAATTCATATTCCGTTCTTCAAGGACTATCCTATAAGAGTCATGGCTTTGGCTGCAGGTGCTCTTTTACTTATGGGCTATCTTAAAGCCTTCTTTATGTGGAAGAGCGCACGAGGTGCCAAGAACGCTAAGAAAGAGGAGGCTGCTGCATGAGTTACATTGGAATTCTTGTTACCTACATCTTTATCAGCAACTTCATCTTTGTTCAGTTCATGGGACTTTGCCCTTTCATTGGAGTTTCAAAAAACAGCGAAAGTGCAATTGGAATGGGGCTTGCCGTTACGTTTGTAACTGGTGTTTCCAGCGTGGTTTGCTGGTGTGTTTACGAAGGACTTCTCGTTCCTCTTCAGCTGCAGTATTTGAAGACTATCGCCTTTATTTTGGTTATAGCCGCTCTTGTTCAGTTGGTTGAAATGGTCTTAAAGAAGATGAGTCCAGCCCTTTACAAGGCTCTTGGAATTTATCTGCCTTTAATTACTACTAACTGTGCAGTTTTAGGTATTGCCCTAATTAACGTGGATGAAGCCTACAACCTGCTGGAATCCTTCACCGCCGGTGTTGCCGCAGGTCTTGGCTTTACCATGGCTATTGTTCTTATGAGTAATGTAAGAGAGAGACTTGACCTCAAACCAGTAAGAAAGGTCTTTAAGGGCGTACCTATTGCCTTTATTTCTGCAGGTCTTATGGCTTTGGCTTTCATGGCCTTTGATAAGACTCTCCTTTATAATCTTAATTTGGTATAAGGGAGGAAGTTATGGCAATTTTATACGCTTTTTTAATCATTACTGGAATTGGTGCAATTTTGGGTTTAGGGCTTGCTATTGCTGATAAGTTCCTCACAGAACCTAAGGACGAGAAACTGGAAGAGCTGGAAAACATGATGCCGGGAGCCAACTGCGGGGGCTGTGGTTATGCCGGATGTAGTGCCTATGCAGAGGCTGTTTATCAGGGGAAGGTCCTTCCTGGCCTTTGCGCTCCTGGTGGAGTAGAACTTGCCAACAAGATGGCACAGGTTCTTGGCGTTGAAGTTCAAATGGCTCAGAAAAAAGTGGCTTACATTTTCTGTAGCGGTAACTACGAATGTGCTCCTAAAGAGTTTGACTACAAAGGAATACAGGACTGTAATGCAGCAGCAATGCTCTTTAAGGGCTACATTGGTTGTAAGTCAGGTTGTTTGCATTTAGGCTCCTGTATGTCCGTTTGTGAAGCAAACGCAATTTACAGAAAAGAAGACGGTTCTCTTGCTGTGAATCCTGACCTTTGCCAGGGCTGTGGACTTTGTACTAAGGTTTGTCCTAACGGAGTAATTAAACTTATTCCTGCAGATGCACCTTACGTGGTTGCCTGCAATAACCATGATAAGGGTTCTGAGGTTCGCAAGGTTTGTAGCGTTGGTTGTATTGGTTGTAAGATTTGTGAAATTAAGTTCCCGGAAGCTGGCTTCAAAGTGGAGCAAAATTTGGCTTGTGCAAACTATGACGGCTCATATAATATTGAAGCAATGTCAAATGCAGCGCAGGCCTGTCCACGGCATATAATTAAAAGCAAGAACTAGGAACTAAAAATGCAATATATACTTGGCGCTTATAGTCAACTTCCATACGGATCTTCCATTGACGAGTACGAGGCTTTACTGGAAAAGCAGTTAAAGCCTCTGCTTACCATGGTTCATGAAAATCCAAATTTAAAGTTGTTATTTTATTTAAGCACAAGTGAATACGAATATTTTGAAATTCATCATCCAGCGCTAAACATGGTCATTTGTGACCTTTGCAGAAACGGTCAAATGGAAATGCTTTCCTCTGGTTTTAATGACGTGGTTTTATCTTTACTTCCTGCTCATGAAAGGTCTTCTCATGTGGAAAAAACCACTACCTATCTGCGGAAAAGATTTACCAGAAAGCCAAAGGGACTTTGGTGTTATAATCAAATTTTTTCACCTACCTTAGTCCCGGTGGCAAACAATTGTGGTCTGGATTACATAATGGTTTCTTCCTACAACCAAATGACCAATTCTGTGCCTTTCAATAAGCCTTTTTACATGGATGAGATGGGCAAAACCACAATAATTTTCCCTTATGATGACAAGTTCTCCAAAGAAACCTTAGAATTGCATAAGGGGAACATTGACCTTCAAAAATACCTTGCAGACATGGAAAAGATGGCTTTAGGGGTCTCCGGAGCCATCAATACAATTATGCTGAATCTTGACCAGCTTATGAGTGTTGATAACTCCCACGAAATTTTTCCATTGCTTTATTCTAAACTTGGTAAAAATTGTACGCTTCCTTCTTTATTTCTTGCACAAAATGAAATTAAAAGGTCTTTTTATTATACATCGGCAGTATACGGAAGGGACATTTCTCTTGGAAAAGCACTTTCCATAAACCAGTATATTCTGGAACATCCGGTACTTTACAGAAACTTTGCTCTGCTGAATATACTCAGAGAGTCCATTAGAAACTGTAAAAAGAATACTGATGAAAGAAAAAAGCTTGAAGCTCTTTTTATGAAGGCCAGTTCCTGTGGACTTTATATTCCTAATCAAGATCAGGTGCCATCCATTAGACGAATTTCCAGTAAGTGTATTTGCGAAATTGAAAGCATGCTCTTTAAGATTCCAGGCTCTTTAATGCCTGTTACTGCAAACTTGGAATCTTCAAGGTTGGAAGAGCGCATATTTGTTGGCAAGTCAAGTATTTGCTATCTCAATCCAAGAGGGGCAGTCCTTAGTAGATTAAACTTTATACCTGCTAAATATGACCTTGCAATGCACAGTGGAGAGGGGCTTTTCGCTGACAGTTTCATAGACAGTACCACGGGGAAAGAGACAAAATTATCGGCTAAGGTATATGAATTGTCCAACATGGAGAAGGTGAAAGATGAGTTCTTTGCAAAAGGCCCTGCCTTTGAGATGAAAAAAGTCCCGCTTAGTCTGACCAAGCATATCAAGTTGAGGCAGGCGACGCACTCCGTGGTGGTAGAGGTGGAAAATCTTGACACAAATAAGACCCTGGAGGGGGTGGAGTATTGCAATACGCTGGATTTGTCGTTGCCTAGAGCCCTTGAAGTGAAGACCATGAAGGGTGAGGTGTTGGGGCTAGAACCAGTGAAAACCAGCTCTGTGTTCATCAAAGATCCGTCGTGCCCGTTTAAGATTTCTATTGGGCTGAGCGAAGAAGCGCTGATATCGTGCAAGAATGTGGAGCAAAAAGTTCACACCTGTCTTGGAGATAAGACAATTTATGAGTATACTCAATTTAAGATTCGTAGAAAGCTCTCTTTGAGACCTCTTCAGGTTTCCAGCCTGACGATTGGACTTAGCATAGAGAAGACAAAGGAGAAGAACAATGACACTACAGAATAGAGCGCTCCTTGAGCAGCTTAAAGAAGACTCCCAAGCCATCTGGAGGGGACTTTGACCCGGAAGGGTTGAAAGCAAAACAAGCAGAGCTTGAGAAGCAGACCCAAGAGCCTGACTTCTGGGGCGACAAGCAGAATGCGGATAAAGTATTTGCCCAAATTAATACCATTAAAGATACAATTCAGCCTTTTGAAAAGTTAATTGCTGATATCAACGAAACTTACGACCTCATTGAACTCTATGAAGAAGAGGATAATGACAATGAGGAGTATGCTAAGGAAGTTGACGACAGAATCCTTGGCCTTGAAGCAGAATTCAAGCCTTTGAAACTTAAGACCCTGCTTAACGGCAAGTATGACAAGGGGGACATGTTCCTTACCATTCATGCTGGTGCTGGTGGAACGGAAGCCTGTGACTGGACTTCCATGCTAATGCGCATGTACCTCAGATGGTGCGAGCGCCATAAGTTTAAGGCTGAAATCTTGGACACCTTAGAAGATGAGGGTGGTTATAAGAGTGTAACCATTCAGGTAAGTGGTCCGTATGCCTTTGGTTATTTGAAGGGCGAGGCTGGAGTTCACCGCCTTGTAAGAATATCGCCTTTTGATGCCAATGCCAGAAGACATACGTCCTTTTCCAGTGTTTATGCCTCACCAGTGGTAGACGACAACATTGATATTGTCATCAAACCGGAAGATATTCGTATTGATACCTACAGAGCAGGTGGCGCTGGCGGACAGCACGTCAACAAGACTGACTCAGCTGTACGAATTACTCACTATGCAACTGGAATTGTGGTTCAGTGCCAGAATGAACGCTCTCAGATCATGAACAAAGATAAGTGTTTCAAGATGCTCAGAAGCCGCCTCTATGACTATTACAGCGAGAAACTTGCTGAGGAACATAAGGCCGAGGCTATTGAAAAGAAGGATATTTCCTGGGGCTCTCAGATTAGAAGTTACGTCTTCCAGCCCTACACAATGGTCAAAGACGCTCGCACAGGGGAGCAAACCGGCAACATCCAAGCAGTCATGGACGGAGATCTTGATAACTTCATTGAAGCCTATCTGCGCTGGAACCAGGAGAAATAATTGAGACGCAAAGTCCTCGCGCTAATCTTCCTACTGAGCCTCATTTGTTGCCAGTGGGCGTTTTCGCAGGACTACAACGTCCTAATTTTCCCCGCCAACAGCCAAATTTCCAACTACGTAAGCGCATTCTTTCCCTCCAAAATATGCACAACTTCTCTCTATACCGATATTTACAATAGTTCTCTAACTGAAATTCTGAAAACTTCTGGAGAAGAACTATCCAAGGCTTATACCTCTGAAAATGAAGCCTCCATTGCCAAGGCTAAAGTCAATTATGAACAGGCAGAAACTAACCTAATTTTGGACTTTGAAGCAGGGGATACCTTGTCTGTTGCTTTGAAGGAATATACCAATACAGAGTACGAGGCTTCTATTGATAATATTATAAGTACTAAAGATTTACTTATTTTGGATTATATTTGCTCAACCACAGGTGCCAACTTAATTTTAATTCCAGTAAGTGGCTCTTTGAGCGGGTTTAGACACCTTCAGTTATATGCCTATTCAAGCTCAGATAAGAGCCTTAGTCTAGTTTACGAGCAGCTAAGTCAAAACACTACTGAATATTCTCTTGACGTGCTATTAAAACTTGCAGCTTTATTTGATTATGAAGATCCTGCAGTGCTGACTTTTGATGGCCTTCCACAAGGTTCTTGTGTCTATATTGACGGTGTAAACAGTATATTAGTGGATTCTTCTGTGGTGCTTTCAAGTGGAGTTCATACCTTTGATATTGAACTTAGCGGTTATGAAACCAAGCACATAAAAACAGAACTTAAAGCCAACACTGTAAGTACGCTTTATGTGGAAATGCAAAAGGTAGTTTATGATAGCATTCTCCTTGAGTCTAATCCAGTTTCAACAGTTGCCTCTGACGGGAAAATTTTGGGAACAACTCCTTATACCTTAAAGGATTACACCTTGCCATTGTTGCTTAATTTCAGCTCAGAAGGCTATGAAACTAAGACAATAAGTCTTAGTTCACAGAAGTCTTCTATTAGTGTAAGCCTTAAGCCCTCTTGGATGAATGATGAACAGGCTTATGAAAAAGCTCGCGCTAAGTTTTACAATTCTTTTGCAAGAAGTTTGTTGATTTTTGGACTTAAGATTGTTTCAAAAACTTTTAGCACAAATTACAATACTTTTTGGTCTACTGCAGATACAATATGTACTGGAGCCCTTTACCTGTCGTTGACAGATTTAGCAGGAAATTTGATTAACTACTATAAATATTCGGAATACGTATCCCCCTAAGGGATGAGGAGAAAGAAATGTTCAAATTTGGGAGCATTGGAGCTAAACTTAAATCCTTATTTAGTTTTAAGAAAACTTTAGACGATCAGTTCTTTGAGGATCTGGAAGATTTACTTATAGAAGGCGATTTTGGTGCAAAGAACGCCATGTTAATTAGTGATGAGGTTCGTAAGAGAAAACCTAAGACGGAAGAAGAATTTCTTGATCTTGTAAAGGAATTACTACAGGACAAAATTAGTGGCACAGACCTAGTTCCTGAAAAAGGAAAACTTACCGTATATTTGATTCTTGGTGTCAACGGAGTAGGTAAGACTACCTCTATTGCAAAACTTGCAACCTATTATGGTAAAAAGGATTACAAGGTGGTTATGGCTGCTGCAGATACGTTCCGTGCTGCCGCTATTGACCAGTTGGATCTACATGCAAAGCGTACAGGTACCCGTATTGTCAGACAGGAAAACGGCAGTGACCCGGGTGCGGTTATTTATGATGCCATCACAAGCGCTCAGGCTAAGGGAGATGATCTTATTCTTTGCGATACCGCTGGAAGGATGCACAACAAGGAGAACCTTGTTAAGGAACTTCAGAAAATAGATAAGGTCATTAAGAATCGTATTGCTCCTGAGTGCTACAAGAAGATTTTGGTCATTGATGCTACCACAGGTCAAAATGCAATAAGTCAGGCTCATATCTTCAATGAAGCCGTTGGACTTGATGCTTTAATACTTACCAAGTATGACTCCGCCTCCAAAGCTGGGGCTCTAGTACAAATTGGACTTCCAATTGCCTTTGTTGGAACTGGTGAGCACTATGAGGACCTTCATGTCTTTGACAAGGATGAGTTCTTAACTGCGTTGGCAGGACTGTCAAAATAACATCTTTGCGAGGTCCTAGGTGAGAAGAATCCTTCTATTCCTGCTTTTGTCTTCCATAATGCTATCTCTTTGTGCAGCTGATATTTATAAGTCAAATGAGCTTGGACAAAAGTTAGATCTTTCACAAAAGCTTGGACTTGAAGGCTATTATCTTGAGGCTTCAGAAGAAAAGCAGACGCTTTATAAAAATGGAGAAGTCTATTGGTTTTTAGAAACCCAGATCTCAGGTTCAAGTAAGACAATTACTAAAACGTATGCTGACGGGACAGAGCAGGTGCTCAGGTATGAAGATGGGCTGCTGAAAGAGCTTCATACACCACAGACTTCAACTATATTTAATTATATAGATAAGAAACTTGCATTTTGTGTGGTGGATGGAAAAGAGGTTTATTTTTTACGTTCTTCCTCTGATGGCACGCTAATTGCAATAAAGCGGGACTCTGAACTTCAACTTATGGGGGATTCCTACCTCTATGAGAATGGTCAGTTCTTTAACCTTGTCTCTTCCAGTTTGATTTTTACCGGTAACTATGAAACGCTGGAAGATGGCTCTTTTAAGGTACTTGATGACCAAATTACGTATCATTATTCAGCTTTAGGCTATCTTTTGACCATTTCTTCAGACTCTCAGACGGTACAGTATGAGTATGAAGACAATGAGGATGGGACCAGGTCTATTAAGAGTATAACCACTACCAAGCAGGATGGCTCTTATACCGTTGATAATTATGAAAAAGGTATAAAAACCAGCAGTACAGAATATAATGATAAGGGACTAATTTCCTCCTTTACGGACTATTCTTCAGCAAAACTAGTAAGAACTGTGTATAAAGATGGAAGACCAGTTGCCGATATTTATTACAAAGAAGATAATATTACAGTAGAGAATATAAAGTACAGGTAAGAAGATGTTTGTGTTAAAAACTGCCATGAGATATGCTTTCTCAAAGAGCAAGGGGCAAAGGACCTCCAGTATTGTAATTATTATTGGACTTGCCTTAGGTCTTATGGCACTTTTAGTCATTTCTTCTATTATGAATTCCCTTCAATCGGCCCAGCTAGATCAGTTAAGAGCAATAGAATCGTTTGACTTAATTATAGATAACGTAGACAGTTCTGCCTTAGAACAACTTGAGGCTCTGGACGGCATTGAGAAGGCTTTTACCTTCATTGAAACCAACGCCTTAATTGTAGATAAAAACAGCAGTGAAAGTAGCACAGTAAGAGTGAGAGCCTATAGTACTGGCGCTTTTAACAGCCCAAGAATGGCAGATGATTTTAGACTCTACGGTGGAGATACTTCTGGTATAATGCTTTCCTATAATCTCTTACGTGGTCTTTCTGTTGCTTCTTCAGACTCCATTAACATTACCTTCTTAAAACCAGGACGTACTGCCACCATTGTCCCATATTCTACTACCTTGGATATTACTGGTTTATATGGCTCCTCCATGACAGAGTTCAGCTCTAGTACAGTTTTTGTAGATTATGATTATCTATTGAACCTTATGGGAGAAACTTCTGTAAAGGTTGCCGTTTATGTAGAGAATAATGCTTCCTCTGGAAGAGGTGAAGCACAACTTAAAGCCAAAATTCAAGAACTTTTTCCTGCTGCAGAAATTACCACCTGGCAGCAGTACAATAAAGCCTTATATTCTGCACTTATGTTGGAAAAGGCTTTGATGTATGTCTTTTTAGCCTTCATGTTTTTAATTCTTTGTGTAAACCTAAAAAATACCACAAGAAGATTACTTAAGAATAAACAGCAAGAAGGCGCCATGCTCAGAGCCTTAGGTGCCTCCAGAAAGCAAGTAAATTCAATTTTTCTCCTTCAAGGACTTTCTATTTGCTTAATTGGTGAAATATTAGGAGTAATGCTTGGATTTTTAGTCATTTGCAACCTGCAGCAGGTATTAAGTTTTGTTGAAAGCATAGCCAATTTTCTTACTGGTAGCAGTACAATGCTAGGTTTACTGCAGTTTCAGGCTATCATTGGACCTTCTGAGGTGCTTTTATCTTGCCTGTTTGTCTTTGGCTTAGCCTTTATCTTTTGTCTTGCCGGTTGTAATAAGATTTATAAGAAAGAAATTATGGAGGTAATACTTGATGCATCCAATTGAGCTTAAAGGAATTGTTAAAAGATACAAAGCCGCAGAAAAGGGTGAAGAGGAGATTACCATCCTCAATGGTATTGAGTTGACAATAAAACAGGGGGAATCCACCGCCGTAATTGGTAAAAGTGGCTCAGGAAAAAGTACGTTACTTCATATTGCTGGCGGGCTTGATAGCCCAAGTGAAGGTACTGTGCTCTGTAATGGTATTGACTTTTCAACTTTAAACGATAAAAGAAAAAGCGAACAAAGAAACCTCCATATTGGCTTTATTTTCCAGTCAAACCTGCTTTTGGAAGACTTCAATGCCCTTGAAAATGTCATGGCTCCTGCCTTGATAGCAGGCAAAACCCAAAGAGAATGTAAGCCTAGGGCTTTGGAATTGCTATCCAAATTAGGGCTCAGTGATAGACTTAATCATATGCCAAGCCAACTTTCTGGTGGTGAAAAGCAGCGCGTTGCCATTTGCAGGGCGCTAATGAATGAACCAGAGGTGCTTTTGGCGGACGAGCCCACCGGCGCACTTGATGAGGATAATGCCCAGGAGGTTGAAAATCTTCTCTTAAGTCTTGTCAAAGAAGAGGGTAGAAGCCTTCTTCTTGTGACCCACAACCAGGACTTTGCCTTTAAATGCGACAACGTCTACCTCCTTAAAAATCACGTTTTAAGCCTTGAAAAAGGCAAAGAGGATAACACCCTATGAATCCTTTTGTACGGCTTTGGAGCTTCAGACGAATCCTCAAACGAGGACGCCTGCTTGGTTGCCTTATTCTGGTTGCCCTGGTTATGGCACCACTGGTTTGCGCGCTTATCTTCTCCCAAAGCATGATTGACGGCATTACCAGCAAATACATCTACCTCTCAGACGGTCATATCCAAATCTCCAACTTCTCCAATACTATCCCACTTAAATCCGATTATCTTTATTCTGCAGATGAAGTTACAACCGGCTACGGGCTTATGTATTCTGCAACTTCTACAAGTTCCGTACAACTTAAGGGCGTTTCTTCCTCCTACTTTAATGAAAAACGTCTTTCTCAAATAACTTTTGAAACGGCAGACCTTGAACCTTCCAACCTTAAAGGTATTGCTATTAGTCGCTACACCGCCAGGCAACTAGAGGTTCAAGTAGGAGACCGAGTTGCCCTAATGATAGTCACTAACACGGCTAATGCCACCGTTAGACCCATCTTAGTGCGAGTTGAGGCTATCTTTCATAGTGGCTATGACCAGTTGGATCAGCTTCTTTCTTTCATTGACCTGGATTATGCTAAGACTATTTTCCCTTCAGCGGAGTCTACCAGCTGCGAGCTTTTGGTTCAGGACGGGTACCTGGAAAAGCTTCAGGAGGTAATTGAAACATTAAACCTTTCTTCCTTTAATGTTTCTACCTGGGATGAGCATAACGTTAGTGTTTACAATAACTTTATTACCAGTAAACAAATGATTTTAATTATCCTGCTTCTGGTTGTAGTTGTGGCTGCCTTCTATACTTCCTCTGTTGCCCAACAGATGCTTCAGGACGATATCAAACCCATTTCCGTTGCAAAACTTATTGGCATGAGCGATTCCATGGTAAGGGTATCGGTATTTTTGAGTGTGGTGCTGGTGACCTTTGCGGGGATGCTGCTTGGGATTGGTTTGGGCGTGGGCATTGGATATGCGCTGGGACCGGTGCTCAGTCAGCTGTCGGAAGTGGGGCTGGAGAGCCTGTCCTATTACCTGCTGGATTTTGAGGTGAGTATTCCGTGGGCTACGGTGGGCCTTCTTAGTGTGTGTCTGCTGTTGCTTTCCTGTGTTGCAGTGTGGCTGACTTTGAGAAAGACGCGTAAGATTACGCCTATTCGGCTTTTCAGCATATCGTAAAATTGGTAGTATAAGCGCATGAGTTTAGAAGTTTTTGTGCTAGGAACCAGTGGAATGCAGCCTCTGCCAGGGCGGTTTTTGACCAGTGCCATGGTGAGGCGAAAGGGAGAACTTTTTCTGTTTGATTGCGGGGAGGGGACTCAGGTTTCGCTTAAGATGCTTAATCTTCACTGGAAGCGTATAAATAAAATTTTTATCAGTCATATGCATGCTGACCACGTTACCGGGCTTCCGGGGCTATTGATGCTGTCTTCTCAGGTGGACCGCTCGGAGCCGCTTTATATCTATGGTCCGGAAAAACTTAAGGACTATATTGATGCAAATCGCAGGCTGCTGGATATGTATATCAATTATGAAATTAAATTCATTCCTGTTCAGCCTGGAATAATTGTAGATACTGATGAATATACGGTAGAAGCCGTTCCTTTGCTTCACACTAAGCCCTGCATGGGCTATGTGCTGACTGAAAAGGATAGACCAGGGGAGTTTAGTGTGGAAAATGCCAAGGCTCTTGGCGTTCCCTGTGGTCCAATGTGGGGTGAACTTCAGAGAGGCTATGACGTTACTTTAGAGGATGGCACAGTAATAGTGCCTTCCCAGGTGTTAGGAGAGCCTCGTAAAGGTGTGAAATTTGCCTATATCACAGATACAATGTACCTAAACTATATTTCCAAGCATGTTCAGGACGCAGATCTGCTGCTTTGCGAAGGCATGTTCACTCGCGAGCTTTCAGAGGATGCCTATGAAAAGAAGCACATGACCAGTACCCAGGCGGCAACCATTGCAAGGGATGCTCATGTCCAGCAACTGGGGCTTATTCATTACAGTCCGCGCTACATGGATAGGGAACTGTACCAGCTTAAGGACGAGGCCTGCGAAATCTTCCCCAACACAGTGCTTTGCAAAGACCGATGCACGTTTGAGCTATCCAACAAGGAGTAAAAAATAGGGGCTGTAATAAAAGCTTGGTTTTTCTGCCAGTCTATTACTGCCTTTTTTAGGAATGCTTTACATTTGCTGAGTTGGCAACTAGCACTGTTGCGTCAAAGGCACCTTCACGGAGTATCTTGTAAGGCTTGACCGTTGCATCAATTAACGTAGAAGGCACTTTACCTTGAATTTCTTTGTCCCTGACTACGCAGTCAACAAAGGCTTCAAAGCGTTGTGAAATGTCTGTGAAATCAAGTAAGGATGGTTCTCCTGCCATGTTAACGCTGGTGGAGTACATGGGAGTTTCAGAAACTTCCAGTATTTTTTGAAGGAAAGGATCTGCTGGAACTCTGATTGCCGTTTTCTTACCGTCTTTTGTGTTAAGTACCACTGTCAGAGGTGCCGGCCAAGTGTCCAAGATATCCTGTGGGATAGAAACGCAAAGGGCTTTTGCCTGTTCAATTGTGGCTAAAATCAAGAAAGGTTTATTTTCCGGCCTTCCCTTGAGATCTACTAAAGCCTTTTCACCAATATGATTTGCTGCACAAAGCCCATAGATTGTGTCGCAAGGGAGCACTACAACTCCACCGTCTCTAATTAAAGCCGAAACCGTTTCCACCGTCTCCGGGTTCATCTTGTTGAGAATCATTTTCCTCTGTCCTCTTCCTTCTAAGTATCCAAATCAAAACAGTTAAAGCCAAAGCAAGGCTAAAGGAAATAACAAAGATTTTCCCAAAGCTCCAAGGCTGAAACGCCTTCTTTTGCGAACTGGAAACCTCAGTATTTTCTTCAGTTGAACCCACCTCTACTTGGTCTTCCGTATCAAACTGATAAACATCATCCCCTTCAACCTTGTAGCCAAGGTTCATTGCGGCAAACCTAACTCCGTCTTCAGTGGATAATTCCTCTTCTTGGATTCTAAGATTTTCTAGTTCAACCTCATCTCTGTCAAGACGGTATTCATTGATTTTCAGCTGCTTCTTGAGCTCTTGATTGACTAAATAGCCGGTTTTTCCAAAAAAAGCGGTCAATAAACTGCAAAAACTGGCTGTTAAAACAATGAGAACTAACAATAGGAACCCGTATTTTCTTGCCATAGCGCCTCTGATTTAATATAATAACGATAAATTACAATAAAAAAAAGTGTTAGAAATATAGGGAGGTTCACTAATGAGCAAGAAAAAAGGGTTTAGGACTGCATTAGCGACAATTCTAGTAGTTCTTGTTATTTTTGCTGCCCTTACTTTTGCCGCAATCAAATACTTCTTACCTATGTATCAGATTAGTCAGAGTGAAGTTTTCAGCTGGGCTGTTAAGATTTACCCTCTGATTATTGGAATTACGTTGATTGTTATTGCTTCTATGTTGGGTAAGGATGACAATGAGGAAGAAGGTGAAGAAGACAAACTCCCACCAAACGCCTACGAGCAGCAGTTGTTTGAGAAACCCGCTGATGATCCAGGCAAGAAGGCTTCACAGCCAGTTGCTACTCCAGTTGCTCCAGTTCAGCAGCCTGAAGAAGCTCAATTTGTTTCTATTTTTGATCAGGAGCCAGCAGAAACTGTTATTGAGAAGACCGCAGAGCCTGAAACAGAAAATCCTGAGATTGAAGCTCTTGCTGAAGAAGCTGAGCCAGAAGAAGAGTATGAACCTGCAACTGAGCCTGTTGTTGAAGTTACTCCAGAAGAACCAATAGAGCCAAAGGAAGATCCAAATAAGCCGTTGGTAGAAGCTATCATGGCTCTTGTTGATAAGATGGATGATTTCACTACCGCAGTCATTTATGGTTCAGAAGAAGATGAAGACGAGGACTACGAGGAAGAGGAAGAAGAACTTGAAGAGGTCCCAGAAGAAGAGCAGGAAGAAACTGAAGAGTCTGAGAATGACTATGAAGAACACTTTGCTCGCCTAGAGTCTAAACTTAACAGCCTTGCAGATATCGTTGAAAAACTTGCTGATGATGTCAAGAACGCAGCAGCTCCTGTTGTAGTTGCAGAGCCGGCTGTAGAACCTGAGCCTGTTGAAGAAACAGAAACAGAAGAAGTTGAAGAGCCTGAGGTTGAAGAATCTTCTGAGGAAGCAGAAATTGAAGAAGAATCTACTACAGAAGAAGAGCCAGCTGAGCCAGCAGTTGAAGAGGCTGAGAAAGTAACTCTTGCTCCTGGTTCAATTGTTGTTGATGCTTCTGCTGCTCAGAGCTTCAAGGAATATGAAGGCAGTGCTGCAAAACAGGCTGCAATGGCTGAATTTGATAGCGCAAAAGACTTTGGCTATGACTTGAACGTTGCTCTTGTTGCTGCCCCACTTGCAGATGTCACCTTAAATCTTGGTGATGCTGGTCAGTGCATTGAAAATGGAGACAAGACAATTGTTGTTATTCCATTTGCTAGCGAAAGTGAAGCCAAGGATACTCTTGATAAGCTGGATATTCCATATGAGTTAAGAAGTATGGCAGCTGGCAGTGACCAGAGTTTTGATGATCTTGCTAAAGATTGGATTAACTAAAAAAATATGCTGATGCTATTCTGGTTAGCATTCAGCATAA
>CAVISO010000007.1:0-3104 GCA_963645435.1 Sphaerochaetaceae bacterium
TCATCACTGCCAGTCAAAGTAATTTATTTCCCATCAAAGAGTTACAAATTTCTTAAAAGAAAATTAAAAGAATCTTGAACTTTTTTTTGTACTAATAAGTAGGGAGCCTTCCGCGCCACACGGGAACCAAAAGCAAAAACCCCAAACGCGCGGTCTCCACTTTATTCTTAAAGAGGTGCTTATGAACAAAGCAACAGTATTTGGCTACATGCCAACCAATTACGGAGGTCTTGAAATCCAAATAGACTGCTCCATCAGAAACGGCTTCCCCGGTTTCGACATCACCGGTCTCCCCGGCACTCCCGTCAAAGAAGCCAAAGACCGCGTCCGCAACGCCCTCAAAACAGCCGGCTTCAACTTCCCCCAAAACCGCGTCCTGCTCAACCTCAGCCCCGCCGACATCCCCAAAGACGGCACCACGCTAGACCTCCCCATAGCCCTTGCAATCGTGCTTTGCAAAGCCATGCAAGGCAAAACCCTCACCGGCAACCTCCGCATCCTCGCCCTGGGCGAACTCTCCCTCGACGGCCGCCTCCTCCCCTCCAAAACCTGCGCGCCCGCCCTCGCCAGCGCCCGCAAACTCGCCTGCAACCTCTGCATCCTCCCCTCCCCCAATCCCGATACTCCTGAGTCTCCACTATCGGAAACAACTGGAATTCTCTACGCTTCAACTTTACTAGAAGCAATGACAGCCTGCCTAAAAGCCCTGGATCAGCGCGAAAAACTAGAGCCCCTTAAAGCAGCCATAAAAGCACCTATCTTTGAAGACGTTATTGGGCTTGAAACAGAGAAGGAAACCCTTGCTATGGCAACCGCAGGTTTTCACTCCTTGCTCCTCTTTGGTCCTCCCGGAGTTGGTAAAACCATGCTCAGCAATAAAATACTATTGCTTTTACAAGCCGTACATGAGGCAGAAAACAAGCTAACACCTAAGCCCATAAGCCTAACTCTACCCCATGACAGTAACGCAAGTAACACCTATAAAATACTTTCCAGTAAAGGACTTAACTCCCAAAGCCTACTTAACGGAGGTACCCTAATTCTAGATGAGCTAAACCAATACAATCCAAAAACACTAGATTTAGTCAGAACCTTCATGGATAACAAAGAAGATTTTATCGTTGTGGCAAATCTAAACCCCTGTCCCTGTGGAGCCCTAGGAAGTAGCCACTCACTTTGCGCCTGCAATGCAAAAAAAATAGAAAACTATTGGAGCAGAATGGGGCGTCCGTTAATTGAGCGGTTTGACGTTCGCCTACCCATTCAAGAAACCGATATAATCTGCAGTCTCAGCTCTCAATCAAGACCAAAACCAGACTCCTTTTACCTTCAAAAAATTCTTCTAAGTAAACAGCGCCAGTACGCTCGCTATAAATATATAGAAGGAGTAACCTGTAATAGTCAGGCAATTCAGTCCTTAAAAGCGCTTCAAGTGCTTAAAGATGAAATTGAAATTTTTGATGATTTTGCAGGCACTGGTGACTGCAACCTTCCTAAGGATACCCGAGGTAGATTGGGGACAATACTGCTTGCAAGGTCTATTGCGGACTATGAAGATAGACCCTGCATCACCGCTGAAGACATCCTCAAAGCAACTGCTTTGAAGAAATATGGACTAGGAGATTACTTTTGGCGCACGATTTTTTAGAAATAGAGTATTGACAACAAAGCACTCAATTTGTTAATCTCACGTTGTTGTTATGGGCCACTAGCTCAGTAGGTAGAGCAACGCCCTTTTAAGGCGTGGGTCATTGGTTCGAATCCAATGTGGCTCATCCTTTCAACAACGAGATGTCGCCTTCGTCTAGTGGTTAGGACAACGGGTTTTCATCCCGTCAACGCGAGTTCGATCCTCGCAGGCGATGTTCGTGAGGCTCCAATGGAGCCTTTTTTTGTCCCCAATCAAGGCTCCTAAAATCAAAAGTGAACTCATAATAGCAGACAGGTTCTTTGCTGCTAACATTCCATATCGTTATGAACAAAGCCTTGCACTAAACGGCGGAGCCACACGTAGACTCCCAGACTTCACAATCCTCCATCCCTACACCTTAGAAATTTATTACTGGGAGCATTTTGGCAGAATAGACGACGAAGAATATAGACTCTATGCCCTAAATGGAATTATTCAAGGCAAGAACTTTATTACCACCTTTGAAATTAACTGTAGTCCTTTGAACATCTGGTATGTAGACAAACTAATTGAGCAGTATTTCACTTTGTCTTTTCAAGAAAACTACTGACCGCAGCATTAAAAGCCACAGGGTTTTTATAGGCAATAAAGTGATCCCCCTCAATAAAAACAAGCGTACTATTTGCAATACTGTGCGCAATTAACCGGGTATGATTTTTTAAAATCATATCATTGGTACCCGCAATAACCAGAACCGGCATCTTGAGAGCTTTAAGGTCGCTAGCGTTTAGCTTAGGTTCAAAAATCATCAAAGCCATCAACGAAGCAGTATCTGCATCGCCACGCTCCAAAGCCAACTTATATTCATTCTCAACCCATTTATTGACACTTTTTTTGCAGCCATCGTTAAAAAGATTCGCACCATTTAGAATAAGCCTATCAACCATATCACCATGGCGCAAAGCAAAAAGAAGAGCAATGTTGCCCCCGTCTGAAAACCCAAGAAGGTTAGCCTTCTCAATCCCCTTTTCACACATAAAATCATAGAGGTCGTCCGCAAACTGGCTGAGGGTAAAAGGTTTATCTCCTCTAGGAGACAGACCATGACCACGAGTATCCAACGCTATCACCCTAAAAGCACGACTAAAAAAATCCATCTGCGCAACAAAATTCTTATGGTCTTCCCCATTTCCATGCAAGAGAATCAAAACCTCTCCACTACCCTTTTCTTCGTAATTCAACTTTATATCCATACAACCCTCACCCCAATTTTAACATAAATCGATGAAAACACCACAGCCTATTGACATCTAAGGCATCAAAGTATAAATTAACGTATGCACATATTCTAATATGTTTAATTGTTAAAACACAGGAGGAGTCCTATGGAAGAAAATAAAGAAATGAAAAAAGAACATTGCTGCTGCCATGCAGAGCATGAAAATGCAGAACATAACCATGCAGAGCATAACCA
>CAVISO010000007.1:3156-37973 GCA_963645435.1 Sphaerochaetaceae bacterium
AAAATGCAGAGCATGAAAATGCAGAACATAACCATGCAGAGCATAACCACGAGTGCCACTGTCATGAACATGAACATTGCCACAATAAAGAGCATGAAGAGCACGAACATCACCATGAACACCATCACGAAGGTTGCAGTTGCTGCCATCATCACGAACATGGCCACGGTCACGAAGAGGAAGAAGATCCAAAGAAAGAAATAGCAAAAATTCTTGTTGGAGCAGTTCTTCTAGTGGCAGGACTTTTGACCAAGCATTTTGAACTTCCTATGTTCTTATATTATATACTAATAGCAGCCTCCTACATTGTGCTTGGCTGGGAAGTAGCAGTAAATGCCATCACCAATCTTTTTCATGGCGAACTTTTTGATGAGAACTTTTTAATGTTCATAGCCACGGTAGGCGCCGCAGCACTTGGAGACTTTACAGAAGCTGTTTCCGTAATGCTCTTCTATGATATAGGTGAATTTGCCCAGGATGCAATTGCAGAAAAGTCTCGCGATAACATCAGCGCACTCATGGACATAGCGCCAGAAATTGCCCGCGTCATTAACGCAGACGGTAGCATTACAGAAGTCAAACCAGAAGAAGTAAAAGTTGGGCAACTACTTCAAATTCGTGCAGGTGAAAGAGTCCCACTTGACGGTCTTGTTCAAGAGGGCAGTTCCTTTGTAGACATGAAAGCCATCACCGGCGAAAGTGTACCAGTAAAAGCTACAGTAGGTAGCCAACTGGTCAGCGGCTCAATAGTCTCTGATGGAGTACTCACAATTAAGACCACCACTGAATACAAGGACAGTACAGTAAAGAAAATACTTGACCTTGTAGAGCATGCTCAAGAAACAAAGGCTCCAACAGAACGCTTTATCACAAAGTTTGCAAAAATCTATACCCCTATTGTAATTGCAATAGCCGCTCTAGTAGTTCTAATCCCATCAATTATCACAGGACAATGGACGCTTTGGCTTGGCAGAGCCTTAATCTTCTTGGTTATCAGTTGTCCTTGCGCCTTGGTTCTATCTGTACCACTTGCCTTCTTTGCAGGAATGGGTGGCTCCGCTAAAGAAGGAATCCTAATCAAAGGTGGAACTCACCTTGAGATGCTTGCAAAGGCACAGGCTGTAGCCTTTGATAAAACAGGAACTATAACCCAAGGCGTATTCAAGGTTCAGAAAGTTGTTACAGCAGAAGGAGTTGATAACACAGAAGTGCTCAAAGCTGCCCTTGCAGTTGAGCAAAACAGCACCCACCCAATAGCCGTCTCCTTGGTTGAATACTGCAAAGAAAATAGCCTAGAAAACAAAGGCGAATGCACCAACGTTCAAGAACTTTCTGGCATGGGACTCAAAGGTCTTTACAACGAGAAAACCGTCTATGCCGGCAACGAAAAGCTCATGCAAGAAATGCAAATAGCAATTGACCAGCAGAAGGCACAAGAACTTCAAACTGAAATAGGCTCTCTGGTGTACGTTGCCTATGATGGCAAATGGCTTGGAACAATTGTTATCAGCGACAAGATGAAAGAGAACGTGCCACAGCAGATTGCAAACCTCAAAGCCATGGGCATTGCCAAGACCGTCATGCTCAGCGGCGATAAAAACCGCACCGCCCAGTACGTAGCAAAGAGCGCAGGTCTTGACGCCTGTGAAGCACAACTTCTTCCACAACAAAAGGTTGAGAAGGTCAACGAGCTCAAGCAGCAGTACATAACAGCCTATGTTGGCGACGGCATCAACGACGCACCAGTCCTTGCCACTGCCGATATCGGTATTGCCATGGGCGGCGTAGGTAGCGACAGCGCTATTGAAGCCAGTGGCGTGGTCATCATGACAGATGACATCTCAAAAATCCCACAGGCCATCCAAATTGCGCGAAAAACGGTTAAGCTAGCCAAACAGAACATTGCATTTGCCTTGACTGTCAAAGTCCTGGCCATGGTTCTAGGTGCCCTAGGTCTCGCCGGCATGGAAAGTGCCATCTTCGCTGACGTAGGGGTTGCCCTGCTTGCGGTCTTAAACTCCATGCGAGCCAGCCGCACCTAACCCGCTGTATTTAACCCGATACTATTGAGCCCACCTTCCGTGGGCTCTTTTTTAAGAAGTACAAATTGTGATAGATTAAGAATTATGCAAGCAGAAAATATACGAAACATAGGCATTATGGCCCACATAGATGCGGGCAAAACCACAACAACGGAAAGAATCCTCTTTTATACTGGAGAAAATCATAGAATTGGCGAAGTTGACAACGGCGAAGCCACCATGGACTGGATGGAGCAGGAACAGGACAGAGGCATCACCATCACAAGTGCCGCTACCACCTGCTATTGGAAAGAGAAGCAAATCAACATCATTGATACTCCGGGTCACGTAGATTTCACCGCTGAAGTAGAAAGAGCCCTCAGAGTTTTGGACGGAGCAGTTGGTGTTTTTTGCGCCGTAGGCGGCGTTGAGCCCCAAAGTGAAACCGTCTGGAGACAGGCAAACACCTACAATGTTCCGCGAATTGCCTTTGTCAATAAAATGGACAGACTAGGTGCTGATTTCTACAACGTTCTTGAAGATATTAAGTCTAAACTCAAGGAAGAACCAGTACCACTATTCATCCCAATTGGGAAAGAAAGCCGGTTTGAAGGTGTGATTGACCTGCTAAAAATGAAAAAAGTGGTCTTTGATGCAGGCTCAGAAGGCTCTAAATATGACTATGTAGATATTCCAGCGGAACTACAGGAAGAAGCCAATCAGTGGAAAGAAAACCTCATTGACGCCGTGTCCACCTACTCAGATGAGATTACTGAGCTTTACTTTGCTGGCGAAGAAATTCCAGAAGACCTGATTATTGCAACCCTGAGAAAGTGCACCCTTGAGCGCCAGTTACTGCCAGTTTTCGTAGGCTCGTCGTTGAAGAATATCGGGGTACAGTGTCTGCTGGATGGAATTGTAGACCTGCTCCCCTCGCCTGCCGATATCCCGCCAGTTGTTGGCGTGCATGCGAAAAAAGAGACAGAGGTTCAAGTAAGCAATGACCCCAAGGGACCACCTCTTGCGTTGGTCTTCAAAGTGCAGTATGACCGCGAAGCTGGACCGTTGTGTTTTATTAGGGTGTATTCGGGCGTTTTCAAGAAAAGTGAGGCGGTGCTGAACATTGGAAAAAAGAAGCGTGAAAGAATAAATAGGCTTTTGAGGATGCACGCAAATCGCCCAGAGGAAATTCAAGAGCTTAAATGTGGCGACATTGGCGTTGTGGTGGGTTTCAAGAATGCTCAGACAGGAGACACCATTGGTAGTGAGGGAGCACAGATTCTGCTGGAAAAGATGGATTTCCCGGTGCCGGTAATTTCTGTTGCAATTGAGCCTACTACTGCAAGTGACCAGGACAAGTTGCAAAAGGCGCTTGAGATTCTTGCAATGGAAGATCCTACCTTCACCTGGAAGGATAACGAAGAAACCGGACAGCTGGTCATAAGTGGTATGGGCGAGCTGCATTTGGATGTCTTAGTGACAAGGCTTACAAAAGAGCTGAAAGTCTCTTGTCAGGTGGGTAAGCCGCAGGTCACCTATAGAGAAAGTATTACGCAGAGCGTTGAGCATACTCAGACCTTTAGCCGTATGATTGCCAATAAAGAAAATGCAGCAGAAGTCACCTTGCGCCTTACACCACAGGCGTCTAAAGAAGGCAATACCTATGAGTGTCTGGTACCTGCTAAGACTATGCCAGAAGAGTTCTTCAATGCCATTAAGCGTGGAATTGAAAATTCTTTCCAAAGTGGAATTAAGTTTGGCTATGAGGTATGTGACACCAAGGTAGAGCTTATTGGCGTAAAGTACAACGAACTTACGGCAACAGAATTTGCCTTTGAGGCCTGCTCTGCTATGTGTTTTGACAGTGCCGCAAATGAAGCACAACCTGTTCTGATGGAACCAATTATGGATGTTACCATCATTGTTCCGTCTCAATATGTTGGAGAAGCAATTTCAAGTCTTACCACTAGAGGTGGTATTGTTTCCAGCATGGAAAGCAAGCCAAATGCAGACCACATAATTGCTCAAGCCCCACTTGCTAAACTATTTGGGTACACAACAGCGCTTAGATCTGCTACTCAAGGCAGAGGTTCGTTCTCAATGGAGTTCAGTCACTATGCGCCAAAAGGAAACAACTAAGCAAAACTGCTAAAAATACATAAAAATTTTTCTAGTGTTTCGTATATATATGGTATATAATATGAAAGGTTGTGCACATTTTACACTCCTTTGAGTCTAAAATGAATTCAGCCATTTAAAAATATACATAATGCCAACTTTCTAGGAGGGAATCATGGCTTTAGCTACAAAAGATATCAGAAATGTCACAATCGCGGGACATAATGGAACAGGTAAGACAGCTTTACTTGAACAATTGCTTTTTTACAGCAACGTAATTTCAAGAGCTGAACAGGTAGAATCTGGCAAAACCACCAGTGACTATACGGAAGAGGAAATCGCAAGAAAGATTTCAATTCACAGCGCCCTTGCAAATATCGCATGGCAGGGAAAGTCCCTCAACTTTATTGATGCTCCTGGTACAGCAGACTTCGTTGGAGAAGTAACCTGTGGCTTTAGAACCTGTGAAAGCGCCCTCATGGTGGTTGATGCTAGAGACGGTGCACAGATTGAGACCATCAAACTTTGGAGAAACCTCAACGGCAGAAACAAGCCAAGAGCAGTTTTCCTCAACAAGATGGAAAGAGAAAGAGTTGATTATGGCAAAACCTTTGCACACCTCAAGGAAGAGTTCAAGATCACCTTTGTTCCTGTAACAATTCCAATGGGAAATGGACCAGATTTCAAGGGCGTCATTGATCTTATTGAGAACAAAGCATATTTCTTCCAGGCTGGACAGAAAGAAAAAGCTGGAGAAATTCCTGCTGAATACGCAGACGAAGTTGAAGAATACAGAGAAACCCTCATTGAAGCCGCTGCAGAAGGTGCAGATGACCTCATGGAAAAATACCTTGAAGAAATGACTCTTGAGACAGAAGAAATCCATAGAGGTGTTTGTGAAGGTCTCAAGAACAACGTTCTTGTTCCAGTCTTCTGTGGTTGCACAGCCAACGGCGCAGGTATCACAAGCCTTCTTGACTTCATTGCAGAAAACTTCCCATCACCAGTTGGTGCTGAAGAAACCATCATCAAAGAAGACGGTAGCGAAGAAAAGCTTGCCATCTCTGCAGACGGTCCAGTTGCCGCACTCTGCTTCAAGACCACAATTGACCAGTTCTCCGGAAAACTCTCCTTCCTCAAGGTCGTCACCGGAACCATCACAGCAGACTCTGACCTCTTCAACCCAGCACTGGGCAAGAAAGAGAAACCGGGCAAGGTCTACCACGCAGTAGGAAAGAAGCTAATTGAAACCGATTCCCTCGTGGCAGGCGACATTGGCATCATCACCAAGAGTAACGTTGCAACAACCAACTGCACCCTTCTTGGAAACGCTGAAATGAAATTTACCTTCAAGCCTCTCAGCTTCCCTAACCCAATTTATTCTCTTGCAATTTCTGCTGCAGATAAGAAATCTGAAGACAAGATGAATGATGCTCTTCATAAGGTAACTGAAGAAGATCTTACCTTCCAGGTTGCTTACAATGAAGAAACAAAGCAGTCCACAGTCTCCGGCATGGGTGAACTTCACCTCAACATGATTTTGGACAAGATTAAGGACAAGCAGAAGATTCAAATCAACACCAAGCTTCCAAGAGTTCCATACAGAGAAACCATCACAAAGAAGTCTGGTATTGTTGAATATGCTCATAAGAAGCAGTCTGGTGGACATGGTCAGTATGGTAAGGTTCTCATTGAGATTGCTCCAATTGACAGAGGTCTCTATTACACCTTTGATAACATTGTTAAGGGCGGTTCAGTTTCTAAGGGATACGTTCCTGGCATTGAAAAAGGCTTGCATGACCAAATGGAAGAAGGCTTCCTTGCTGGTTATCCAATGGTTGACATTGGTGTCACCCTTGTTGATGGTAAGGAGCACCCAGTTGACTCTTCAGAAATGGCTTTCAGACTTGCTGCTAAGGGCGCAATGAAGTTGGCTATTGAGAAGGCTGGTCCTGTTCTTCTTGAACCATTTGCAAAGCTTTCTGTTTACATTGACAACCAGTACTTAGGTGACATCCTCTCAGATCTCTCCTCCAAGCGCGGTCGTGTTCTTGGTCAGGAAGACTTAGGCGGTAACATGGTTCAGGTCAACGCTGAAGTTCCACAGGCAGAGATGCTCAACTACGCCATTGACCTCAAGTCAATGACCTCTGGTACAGGTTCCTTTGAACTGGCTTTTGACCACTACGAAACTCTCGCAGGTAAGATGGCTGAAGATGTTATCAAGGCTTCTAAGGCTGCTGCTGAAGAAGAGGCTAATAAGTAAACGCTTACGAGCTAATGCTAAAGGCTGGGTTTTGCCCAGCCTTTTTTTATAAATGTACAGAGGCAAAAACCTCTACATAAACAAGCCTTTCAAGGTCAGAAATGTACACACTTCTTATTCTAGCGCCAAATGATAACCATCTAGATCCTTAAATTCTATGGTAGCAGCAAGACCGCTAGGAGTGACAAACTCAACAGAACGGTCATTTAAGGCTTCTTTGCAACCAATTTTCTTAGCCTTAACATCTACCCCACCCTTACCAGAGCGCTTACAATAGGAGACTGTAATGTCCCACAGGTTATACATACCCTTCTCAAGGCGGGTTACACCATTGTCTTCAAAATACGTATAAGTGAAGATGCCATCTTTAGGCACAATAAAGAATTGCAAATTCTTAAAGAAGCCTGTTCGTAGTTTATCCACTGTCTTGGACCTTGGGATTACTGAGCCAACTTTGTAGAAATACCAATACTTATCCAACGGAGCCTCAAAAGTCTTATAAGTGCCCCCCTCATAATACTTACCATCCAAAGGGCAATACCAATCATCGGGCTGAGGGAAGTGTACTTCAAGAGTAGTCTGCCCCTCCTTTACCACTAAAGCTTTTAGCACGCTAGGTCCAAAGAGAGAGGCAGGTGCCATGCTGCTTAAATTTTTATCCTGCGGGTATTCAAGCGCTAATAAGCGTTCAATAGGATACCCCTGCGAAGCTTCGTAGGCGCAATTATAAATATAAGGCATGTGATGATAATGATCTTCAATAGCTGCCTTGATTAGAGGGAAGGCCTTAGGATCTTTCCAGGGCTCTGTAGGCTTGTCATCTTCACGCCAAGAATGAATTACAAAACGGCACTGGAAGATTGCGCTCTGAGCACTTCTTACTAAAAGTTCCGTACTAGGCTCAGGACCATAAAAACCACCTAGGTCATGACCTACATACACAAGGCCACTAAGACCCATGGTAAGAGCCTGAAATTGATTGTATTTCAAGGTCTTGAAAGTACTTGTATTATCGCCCGTCCAGGTGCGAGCATAACGTTGAAGTCCGGCATAACCGCTACGGGAGTAAATCCAAGGACGCGTGTCTGGATTGTGCCTTAACAATTCTTCGTAGCTAGCCTGTGCCATCATAACGGGATACAAGGTGCGTGTATCAAAAGCGTTTAAGGCAGAGTCTTCCAGCTCAAATTCGTTGTTATCGTTCCAAATACCCTCTGCACCAAAGGAAAGATAGGCTTCATATAATTTATTTTTCCACCATGCTTTAGCCTGAGGATTTGCGAAATCAATGAAAGAGGCGTTCCCGCCCCAGAAAAATTCCACAATTGGATTACCGTCATTGTCTTTGACAAAATAACCTTTCTCTTTAAGTTCAGCATACCAAGGATGAGTAAGTAAAATGCCAGGCTTAATGTTAAAGGTAAGATGATAACCCCTTTCTACCAAAGCACCAATGAAGGCCTTTGGATCTGGGAATTTTTGTCTGTTCCAGAAGAAGGAGTAACGTTTTCCGTCAGGAGCCTTGAGGTAGCCGGAGGAGACATACAACCCCTCGCAAGGTAGGTCATGGTCTTCTGTGTCCTGGAAAAACTTCTCCATACGCGCTTGAGCATCCTCAGCCTCAACGTAATTCATTGAAGAGCCTAGATATCCAAAGGAATAAAGTGGTGGAAAATTAGGTTTTCCAGTAATAAGGCAGTAATTCGCAATAATATCTTTGTAGTTGTCACCAAGGATAATAAAATATCTAAACGGTCCGCCAAAGACGTCTGTAGAAAAGTAGACGGGACATTCTTTTCCAAAGTCAAAGCTTTCAATACGGCTTTCTGGGAAGTAAAGGCCAACAAAAGTGTTGGAAACTTCATTATGCTTTATAAAAAAAGGAACAGACTTGTACAGAGGATCCGAATATTCTGCATCATAGCCTAGGGAGTCTCGGTTGTACATTCTATAGCGTTTTCCAGCATGGTTAGGAGCTCCGCCCTTGTCCCCTAGTCCGTAAAAGCTATCATCCTTAGAAAGAGGCCAAGTAAAACGAGCAAACGGGGCTGCAGAAGGACCTAAAAGTCTGAATTGCTCATGAGAAATGACGGTATCGCTAGTGCCCAAAGCGCCGCCAAAGAGAGACTTTCCTTCTTTGAATACTTCAATATTGCCGTTATCTGCACTAATTTCAATAGCCGCATTGGCAAACTTTGAAGCATATTTTTCACCATCACAGCCAAATTGGGCTATTGTTTGCTCCTTATAGTCACCAGTTAAATATTCACTTGCCTTTTGTAAATGCAAAGGCGTCTCGTAGCCCTTAATTCTATATTCCACAGAGATAATGTTATCCCCCATTCTAGACAGAACAATAGAGCCATTCTCTGTTATTAAAGTATTAGCCGTTGTCTCATTGCTACAAGATAGCACTTTACCAACTGCAAGTTTCATAAAACCTTCTCCACCCACACTTCATTGATGGTGTAGGATTTATCAAGCCCCTTACGCTCAAAATTAGTCTCAGGACGCCAAGGACGCGCCGGGGCAAACCCCAACAAACTCCCTCCAGCATAAGGATTGACCATCCCAGGAGTTGACTCTAGAACTGAAAGCATCTGCTTTGCATAGTCCTCCCAATCCGTTACACAATAAATATAGCCGTCTTTTACCAGTTTTTGTGCCAACAAAGTTGTAAAGGGCAACTGAACAAGGCGTTTTTTGTGATGACGCTTCTTGGGCCAAGGATCAGGAAAGAAAATATGAAAACCAGCAACCGAGTTGTCTTCAATCATATCCTCCAAAACCTGAACAGCATCATAGCGCATGACGCGTAAATTGCTCAGACCTTCTTTTGCAATCACAGAAAGCAACTTTGAAAACCCATACAGATAAACTTCAATGCCCAAGTAGTTAATATTTGGATTTTCTCTTGCAATGCGAGCAGTACTGTCCCCCATGCCAAAGCCAATTTCAATTACCACTGGATGGTCATTCCCAAATAAAGCCTGAAAATCCAATTTTTCAAAAGAATGTACTACTGCATAGTCGTAAAAATGTTTCTTTAAGGCTTCAATTTGAAAGGGCTTAAGTTTTTGACCTCTAAGCACATAGCTTTTAATTTCCCGCCAGGCGTTCTCGTCTCTGTGTTCAACCGTCTTAAGCTCTGGGATAAGGGTAAAGAGCTCCTCTAACGTAGTACTCTCCTCCGTCAGAGCAACCTCTTTTGAAGTATTAACCTTATTATTTTCTATCAGCTCTTCCATATTCACCTCACGGCACCAGCCTCTGTAGTTTTTCCAATATAAATAACGCCTTATCTTTCAAAGAAATAGCATTGGTCTTCATGTTCATGATATACGGACGTTTAGGATCAATGGTGACCGCCCCACGTGAAGTACGAATCATCTCTAAAAGCTTATCAATTGAGATGGACGCAATACGCGAGAACTCCACCACAACAGAGCCCTGACGCTCCTTCATGTGATAAATATCCAACGTACGACACACAATCTTAAGCTCACAAATGTAGAGCAAATTGGACACTTCATCTGGGATATTTCCAAAGCGGTCCTTGAGCTCTGCTGAAAGCCGCTCAAGCTCATTTGATGTCCTAATAGCAGCAATTTTCTTGTAAATTTCCAGCTTTATAGTAGGATCTGGGATATAATTGTCTGGGATATAACCACTGTAATCCAGCTCCAAGAATACCTCAGTTTCTTGCTTTGCACCTGTGTTCTGAAGTTTAGCAATTGCCTCATCCAGAAGCCTAATATACATATCCAATCCAACGGCAGACATGAAGCCACTCTGCTCTCGCCCGAGCAAATTTCCCGCTCCACGCAATTCCATATCCTTCATGGCCACCTTGAAACCCGAACCTAAATCTGTAAACTCAGAGATAGTCTGAAGACGTTTGATTGCAACCTCAGAAAGCACATAATCGGACGGATACAACAAATACGCCCACGCTTCCTTGTCAGATCTACCAACGCGTCCCTTGAGCTGATACAACTGAGAAACACCATACATATCAGCCCTATCAATTATGATGGTATTTACGTTAGGGATATCTATACCGTTTTCAATAATTGTAGTTGACACAAGCACTTGTATGCCTTCATACACAAAACGGCGCATGGTGTCTTCAAGGGCATCGGGATTCATCTGGCCATGAGCGGTTTCAATGATGATGTCAGGCATTCGGGTGCGTAGCATGGTGGCCACTTCTTCCAGACTTTCAATGCGGTTGTGCAGATAGAAGACCTGTCCGTGGCGGGAGACCTCAAAGCGGATGGCACGCTCAACCTCGTCCAGGTCATAGCGTCCTATAACCGTGCGAATAGGCTTGCGTGAAATTGGTGGCGTGGTGAGAAGACTCATGTCTCTAATCTTCAAGAGCGACATGTAAAGGGTTCTAGGAATTGGAGTTGCAGAAAGGCTAAGACAATCAATATTAGCCTTCATATCTTTGATGCGCTCTTTATCCTTCACGCCAAACCGCTGCTCTTCATCCACCACCAAAAGGCCTAAATCCTTAAAGAGAATGTTTTTCTGGATGATTTTTTGCGTTCCAAAAAGCACATCCAACTGCCCTGCAGCCAAAGCAGCCAGCGTTTTTTTCTGCTCTTTTGCTGGCACCATGCGGCTCAGAAGTCCCACCTTCAACGGAAACTCGTGCAGCCGGTCTTTAAAATTCCTATAATGCTGCTCTGCCAAGATAGTTGTAGGCGCCAAAAACGCCACCTGCTTTCCACTCATAACCGCCTTAAAGACAGCCCTGAAAGCAATTTCCGTCTTCCCATAGCCTACATCGCCACAAATAAGCCTATCCATGACAGCAGGACTTTCCATATCATCCTTGATATCTTGGATACATGTCAGCTGGTCTTCCGTCTCGTCAAACTCAAACTCCGCCTCAAACCTAAGTTGCCAGTCATTATCTTTCGCAAACGGAAAGCCCTGACTGTTCTTACGCCGCGCATACAGCTGAATAAGGTGCCCCGCCAGGTCTTCCGCGCTTTTGCGGGCCTTGGATTTCTTATTTTCCCAGCCCATGCCACCCAGCTTATCCAGCTTAGGCGCCTCCCCAGCAGACCCTATGTACCTCTGCACCAGGTTCGCCTGCTCAATGGGCACATACAAATTTTCCTTATCCGCAAACTGAATCTTGATGTAATCCCTGTCGCGCACGCGGTCAATCTTCAGGAACCTTCCAATGCCATAATTCACGTGCACCACAAAGTCCCCTTCATGCAACTCCACAAAGCTATCCAAAACCGATGTCTGCGTGTGTTGCAGCGTCTTAACCACCTGCTTACGTCTACCAAAGATCTCGTTTTCACATATAACAATAAATTTCCTGGCTCTGATTGCAAAGCCAGAGGATGGAGTTCCAACATTGTAGTGAAGGCTCTCAAAATCGCTGAGCATTTGCTCAAGCCTACGCTTTTGAACCTCTGTGGTCACATAGATTTCAATATCCCAACCATCACTTTCAAGACCTTCCAAATCTTCTTTCAGATAGGTAAAATTGCCAAAATAAGACCTAGGACCTTCCAAATCAAACCTGTAGGCACCGTTAGACTGTCCAGCAATATCCAAGACAGTCATACTGCCCTTCCAGTTTTCAGCAAAGGAGGGAAAATCAAAAAGAATCTCATCAGGTTTAAGAGCGTCTCTGTCCTCTTGATAGGCCTTTCTGTATAGGGTCTTAGCTTCCAGTTGCATGCTCTTAAGACTAGTCTCAATGCGCTTATCGCCGTAAAAAATGAGATAATCAGAAGCAGACAAGAATTCCTTTATGCCGCCAGGTATTACCTTCTGAGAATCGTTAGCCGCCAGAATTTGAATATCAACGTGCCCCAGCTGCTTTGTAATCTGCTGCGACAGTGGTTCATACTTACAAATTCGCTCAATTTTATCCCAATCAAAGTAGATTCGTACAGGCAAATCAGAGCCATAAGGGAAGATATCAAAGACCTCACCGCGCACAGTGAATTCTCCAGGCATTGTAGTATTTGGTGCCCTATAATAGTTACCTTGACCTAATTTTTCAGCCAATTGCATAGTATCTAGGCTATCGTTTACCTTAAGCTTAATACTACCAACGTCTACAGCTCCCTTACCAGGAAGAGGAGAACAAACCGCTCTAATAGAGGTAACAACAAGTCCTTTTTTGCAATCAGCTATAGCCCCTAGGCACCTAAGCTGTTCATATTCCTTTGAGGTTCCTTCCCACTGGCTATAAAGCACTCTTCCACTTCCTGGAAGCAGAAAGATTGGAACATTGCGGGAATCTACAAGCCTGTAATTTGAATGTAATTGACGTGCAATTTCGTCTGTAGGACAGATAATCCAGGTCAGCCCGTTGACCTCCGTAGCCATCAAATGGGCACACTGAAACAGCGGAAATCCATCTAACCCCTCTACCTGGATGTTCGCTTTTTTGTTGGTACTAAATGCCTTGTACCCTTCACTCTTTTTGATGTACGATTGGAGCGTCTGCATCACTGGCACAATTTACCATTATGAAGAAAGGAGTTCAAGTAAATGCAGGAAACAACTTTATCTAAAACAGATACAAAAATTACCAACATAACCTTAAATCTCAAGGAAAAAGACACTTTTGGCTTTGCAACCACAACTGAGCAAGCAAAAACCTTCAATGAGCTTTGCACCTGCATTCTACAGTGCGGAAGAAAAGCCAGAGAAAATCAAAAACTCATTCACCGTTCTTTTAAGGAAGATGGCTCAATTCTAACAGAGACAGATCTTGCCGTTTCCAACGCCCTAATTCCAGAAATAAAAAAACTCTATCCTACAAGCAATATTGTTACAGAAGAAATAGATCTTCACAAGTTTGACAACAAGGCCCCCTACACCTTCATTCTTGACCCTATAGACGGCACAGATGCCTACAGCCAGGGCTTTCCTTCCTGGTGCATTGCTCTTGGAATTCTAAATAAAGACAGAATCCCCTGTGGCGGCGTTATCTTTGCACCCCGCTTTGGGATAGGAACTGAAGAGCTGTTCTTCTGTAGCCCTCCCTATGAATCCAAGGTCTACCTTAATGGCAAAGTCACACAGGCTCCAGAGCACTACAATATTCCAAGACAAATTACCACAGGTTCTGACATACTAAAACAGGTAAATCTAAACGGTTATAGCGGAAAACTCAGAATCTTTGGAAGCGGAATCTTACATCTAGCCGCACCTTTTGCCTACTCAAATATTGATAGTTGTGTTAACACCAAAAGCTTTGCCTGGGATGTGGCAGCCCCTCATGCTCTTGCATTAAAACTTGGAATGCAGGTCAAATATTTAGATGGCACTGAAGTAGTTTATGATGATGACTTACTAATTGAGAGAAAACGCTTTGCGCAACCAATTTTGCTAGGCTATGAGCCCTGCGTAAAATACATGTCAAGCAACTTTCACCTAATATAAATTTAGCAATGATAGCCTGAAACATCACTAATGAAGCCTTTTTTCACCCAATACCTGGCTAAATAGATCATTGTTGTATCACAAAGGGCCACAATCCACTTAAGCAAATAAGTGGAGGCCATAATTTGAAGTAGCACCGGTGTTTCATACACGCCCCAGAAGGCAATGAGGGTAAAAACCAGGGTATCTATCATTTGACTTACAAACGTACTGAAGTTATTTCTAAGCCACAGGTGCTTGCCAGAGGTCTTTTTGCGCCAGAAGTTATACGCCCAGACATCGTGATAATTGCTAAGCAGATAGGCTATCACTGAGCCCAGTGCAATGCGAGGCATAAGACCAAAGATGGCCTGGAGGCTTCCTTGGGCAAGGTCTGAAGCGGAGGGCACAAAGAAGAGGGCCATCTGCATTAGAACCGTCAGTGCAACAAGGGCAAAAAAGCCAAAACCTACAGATTTTTTTGCAGGCTCCTCGCCGTAAAACTCGTTGAGAATATCGGTTGCAAGAAAACTGGTAGAATAGACTATGTTGCCTAGGGTAGCTTCAAAGCCAAAGAGAATAACGTTCTTGGTAACCTGGATATTTGCAATCATGCAACTGATGGGAATCCAAATCAAAAGCCCAATTTTACCCCACTTTCTGAAGGCAAACATAATGAGAGCAAAGTTTAGCACCATCATGCCAAACCATAGAAGGATGTTTGTCATTTTTTACCTTGAAGATTCTGGAGGACTCTGTAGGCCTCAAAGCTGTCTGTGCGTCTGATTACAAAGGTAAGCTCTGTAATTGTAGAAACAATTTCATAAACATTAATACTGTTCCAGGCTAATCTGCGGGCTGCCTCGTAAACAATTCCCGGGGTCTGAATAAAGTTAGAACCAAAACTCAAAGTAAGGGCTACCAAGTCATCCTGCTTATACAGGGGCTTAAAGGGACTGAGAATTTTCTCAATATGAGGCACCAATTTCTCAGAAGTTGCAATTGTAACTTCGCTGGAGCCAAAGATAACATTAAGAAAATCTGTTCCGCCGTTACGCCCTGAGAGTTCATACAAACTTCCAAGATGCTGAATAAGTTCTGGAGTTTTAGAATAGTTGTAGTCTACCACGTTGGTGTGCATGACTATTGTATAAATAACACCATTAGTATCCTTCTGACCTTCCATCTTATTGAGTTCAGTGGCATAGCGTCTTAAAGCCATGATGATAGCAGTCTCTTTGACTTCTTTGTTACAAGCCTGAGAAACCTCATCCAGAATGCTTTCTGTAAAATTTGTATAGTTTAGAAAACCTTTTCTAAGAACATCTCGCAAAAAAGGTGTTCTATCAACAATTTCTCTGACCTTTTTACTAACAGACTCTGCCATATTTCACTCCTAACGCCAGTTAGAAGTTATTTTACTAACATTTTGCACATTTTTGCAACACTTCACCCCGCGTATCATACAAAAATGTAATAAATAGAGGTTTTTTAAAATCTTAATTGTTAGAAATATCGCCAGTAGAAGTAGCAGGAGCCAGACTTTCAATTTCTTTGATAAACTGCTCTACGTCATTGAAGGCTCTGTAGACAGAAGCAAATCTAATGTAGGCAACGGCATCCACCTTATAAAGTTGTCTAAGAGTTTCCTCACCAATAGCCTTACTGGTGATTTCATGCTTAGGACCAGCTTGGATTTTAATAGCCTCTTCAATGTCCTGGATAAGATTATCCAGCGTTTCCTGGTCAATGTTTCGCTTATCCGTAGAAATACGAACCCCTCTTTCTATCTTTGCAATATCAAAGGGCTGAAGATCTCCGTTTTTCTTGATGACGGTAATAGGCTTATCCTCTACCCTTTCATAGCTGGTAAACCTGTAACCACACTTAAGGCAAACTCTTCTGCGTCTCATAGCACTACCATTGTTGGTGGTTCTAGTCTCTAAAACTTTATCTTCCATTTCTCCGCAGGCTGGACATCTCATAGCATTACTTCCTTTTTTCTTTTCCCTATGAGCATACAACAACGGCTCAATAGTGTCTAGGTATTGAGTAATTCTTTTAGAAAATAATAAAAGGACACTATTTACAACAATCTCACGGCTTAATTACATCAAACCATTTTCCTGTAAGTGAGCGCTCAATGGACTCGTTTAGGTGCTCAGGACGCAGAATTTCATTGCCGCAGTCAAGACAGAAATTGTCACTCATGCCGGCAATGTAGTCAAAGACAATGCGGTCTAAATTACCGTCATGTTCAAGGTAGGCATCCTTTTTCTCCATGACGTAGTTATAGAAACCTGCACTTAGCATATTTCCTTCCTGCATATAGAGTTCACTATCAAACTTATTGCGTTCCAATAATCCTGTCAAATAGTCATAAATAAGATGAATAAGACGCCTAAAGTATTTTTCATAGCCACCAAGCATTGGAGATTTGTAAATATACTGATAATTAAAGTCCTTCATGGTCTTCATAGCTTCAAACACCTCAGGACTAAAACCAATGACCCCTTCTTTTTCTGAGTTGGTAATGACATCCTCCACCAAAGTATTGATGATTTCACCATTGGTAGAGCCTAAAACCTTAATACAAATATCAGGAAGATTGGTCTTAGAGACTATTCCAAGCCGGGCGGCGTCTTCAAAATCTCGTCCAAGATAGGCAATTTGATCAGAGAATCTCACAATGCAGCCTTCCCAGGTGGCTGGGATGATATCGTGCTTGGTTTGGATGGCGTCTAGGTCTTTAACCTTATGGGAGGGCTCCAGGGTGCGAATGAAATGTTCTCCACAGTGGCTGACAATGCCGTCTCGCACTGCGTAGGTCAAATTAAGATGGGAAAGAAAATCCACCACGCGCAGGCTGTTGACCTCATGCTCAAAGCCTACAAAACCCTTCTCCTTCATCATATCAGAGAGAATGAACTCTCCAATATGACCAAACGGAGTATGCCCAAGGTCGTGCCCAACACCAATTGCCCAAGCCATCTCATCATTAAGCCCCATGGCTCTACAAATGGTGGTAGCAATGGATGCCACATGCAGCACGTGCTCCATACGGGTACAGATATGGTCATTGCTTGGGGCAAAAAACACCTGCGTCTTATGCTTTAGCCTTCTGAAGGGCGAACTATGGATGATAGCCGTGGTATCCCTGTAATACGGAGAACGCACATCCTCTCCACTTCTACTTTTCACTCTTTTCAACAATTGTTCATCAGAAAGCTCATTTTTAAACATAACAATTCCTCATATTCTCCCAATATGATAACATACAAAAGGATTTTGTGGAGGAATTATGCCTTATTTTGTCTATCCCTTACTATCTCTTGTCATAGATTTCATCTGTTTACTCATGTGTATCAAATTCATCTTCTCCAAAAGAGGTGGCGTCTGGGTGGTTCCCGTACTACTCAGTCTGGTCTTCCTCTCCGCCTCCGCTTTGTGTCTGCTTGCACAAACCTCCACCAAGGCTGAAGAATCCATACTGGTCTTCGCAAGAGCCCTCTCCATCTACTTTTTGGGTGCCAGTGCAATTTGGCTACTTGTCATCATCCTCTTTCGCATTGCACTAAACCCCGGCGCCATACAAAGCGTGAAATCCAAACGCAACAAAGCAGAGTCCGATTTCCTTAAAACCCATGCCAAAAGTAAGGACTTCTGGCAAGAAGCAGACATCTCTGAGCCGGTTGTTCACAAGATTAAGCAATCCCAACCCAAGTCAGCTGAACAAGAAAAGTCCAAACTTAAAATTTATGTAGACCCCTATAAAGAAGTCAGAACTGTAAGTCCAAGAAGATACCAAAACCATGAAAAGTAAAGTGTTATTTCTCTGTGGCTTAAAAAGTTGTGGAAAATCTTATTATGCACAAAAGCTCTCTGAGCAAGAGAAGGTTCTCTGGCTAGACAGTGACCAGGAAATCCTCAGACTAAATGCTGGGTTTGCTACTTGCAGAGACCTTTACAAGGCTCTAGGAGCAGAAGAATTTCGCAAAAAAGAAGAGCAGGCGATAAAAAGCCTTCTTTTGCAAATATCCGCAAAAGACGAACCTGTTGTGGTCTCCCTTGGAGGAGGAGTTTGCGAGGCAAACAATAGCCTAAAACTTGTACAAGCCCATGGAATTTTAGTCTATCTTCAGGAATCAGAGCAGGTTTTGTATCAACGAATGCTGGCAGGAGGTCTTCCCCCTTACCTGACCAACGGTCCAAAAGATTCCAAAGAAACCTTTCATACCTTATACGTAAAAAGAGATAAAAATTATTTAGAATTTTCCAATTATGTGATAGAATTGTACAAATGGTCTGAAAAAGAGGTTCTAAAGCAGTTAAAAGAGTTAATTTAGAAGGTTTTAGACCATAGGGGGATTTTGTGTCTAACACTTTTGGCTCTATCTTGAAAATTACCACCTTTGGAGAATCGCATGGTCCAATGTTAGGAGTGGTAATTGATGGTCTTGAAAGTGGCTTTAAGTTGGATCTATCCCAAATTCAAGAAGAACTAGACAGAAGAAAACCAAATACAGGTCTTTACACCAGTGCCCGCAAAGAAAGGGATCAATTTGAAATTGTAAGCGGACTCTTTGAAGGCAAAACCACTGGAACGCCCCTTACTATTCTCATTCAAAACGAGGATGCAAAACCTTCTGACTATGAAAAGCTAAAAGACCTTTACAGACCAGGTCATGCAGATGAAACCTATCAGGCTCGCTATGGAATTAGAGATTACAGGGGTGGTGGCAGAGCCAGTGGCAGAGAAACCGCAAGCAGGGTTGCCGCTGGAGCCATTGCAAAGCAAGTACTTGCAAAACGAGGAATAACTATTAGCTCAAGCCTCCACTCTATTGGCGGTATTCCCTACACTAATTTAAGCGAAATTGAGGCTATTTTACAAAAGGCTAAAGCCAATAATGACAGCGTTGGTGGTACTATAGATTGCGTGGTAAACGGTCTTTCAATTGGTCTTGGTGAACCTGTATTTGATAAACTAGATGCCTGCATTGCACATGGTGTCATGTCTATTGGAGCCGTAAAAGGCATTGAGTTTGGCTCGGGTTTTGACTGCGAGCACCTATTTGGTAGTGAAAATAATAAAGCCAAGTACGCAGGAGGCATCCTTGGTGGAATTTCCGATGGAAACCCAATTAAATTCCGTGTGGCGGTAAAGCCCACCCCGTCTATTGGAAAGCCACAGTTTATGCAAACGTCTATGGGAGAAACGGTGCAAACCACCCTTGAAGGACGGCACGATGTCTGTATATGTCTGAGAATTGGACCTGTTATTGAGGCTATGACAGCTCTGGTGGTTTTAGACCAGCTTTACTTGAAAGCTGCAAGAAATGGAGAGGAAAATGCCTGAAATAAAAACCCAGGATTTGCCACTGATAGTTCAAAGTGACAGAACAATATTACTAGATGTACACTCCCCTTATGCTGCTCAATGCAGGGATGAAATCATGGCTTTTGCAGAGCTGGTCAAGGCTCCAGAGCATATTCATACCTACTCTGTTTCCGCCATCTCTCTATGGAATGCAAAGAGTGCTGGTCTTGATACAAAAGAGATTCTTCAGCGCCTGGACAAATGGTCTAAATTTCCCATTCCACAGCCTGTTGAAAGCTATATTCAGGATGTTTCTTCTAGATTTGGAAAGCTGGTTTTGGAGCCGTATTCAGACCAAAGTTTTGTGTTAAAAATATCGGATTTATTTATAGCTAAAGCAATTGCTGCCAACCAAAAGCTGTCAAAGCTCCTGCGTCCCGTTGTCTTGGAGAAACAGCCAGATATCTGTGCGTTTGAAATAAATCAGTATGAACGGGGAGATGTCAAGCTTGCGCTGATTAAGCTGGGGTATCCGGTGGACGACCGCGTGCCGCTGGTGAAGTCTGAAAGCGTGCCCCTTAAGATGAAATGTGAACTGCGTGACTATCAGAAGGAAGCCATGCACTCGCTTTTGGGTGACCTTGGGCCAGGAACGGGCTATGGCACCATTGTGATGCCTTGTGGAAGTGGAAAAACCGTGGTGGGTCTTAGCATTATGGCTGCGCTGCAGACAAGAACTCTGGTGCTGTGTCCAAACGTGGTGGCGGTGCACCAGTGGATTGCGGAGATCAAGGCTAAGACTAACGTCCCAGAGGAGCTTATTGGCGAGTATTCGGGAGAAAAGAAAGAAGTAAGACCAATTACAGTATGTACTTACCAGGTATTGACTTATAGGGCTAATAAAGACGCTGATTTTGAACACATGAAGGTCATTAAGAGTGGCAATTGGGGGCTTGTCATCTATGATGAGGTACATATGCTACCGGCGCCGGTTTTTAAGATTACAGCGGAGTTGCAATCCGTATACAGAGCGGGTCTTACTGCTACCCTAATTAGAGAGGATGGCAAGGAGGAAGATGTCTTTAGCCTGGTTGGGCCCAAGCGGTTTGACATTCCGTGGACAGATCTTGCTCAAAAGGGTTGGATTGCAAGTGCCTACTGCGTAGAGGTTCGAGTGCCGCTGGCACCAGAATTAGCCCTGCCCTATGCAGTTGCAAACCGCAGAGACAAATACAAGATTGCAAGTACCAACCATGAAAAATGGGCGGTAATTGAGAATTTACTCCACAAGCATGCTGGAGAAAGTATCCTGATTATTGGACAGTATCTTGACCAGTTAAAGGAACTTCAAAAGGCTCTTGGCTTCTCATTAATTACTGGCAGCACCTCAAATTCCAAGCGAGATGAACTGTATCAGCGGTTTAAGGAAGGACTTGAAAAGGTGATAATTGTTTCTAAGGTTGCAAACTTTGCCATAGACCTTCCAGATGCCTCTGTTGCCATTCAAATCTCAGGCACCTTTGGTTCAAGGCAAGAGGAGGCCCAAAGACTGGGTCGTATTCTCAGACCCAAACGCAACCCCTGTTATTTCTATTCTGTCATTACCAAATACACCGTTGAGGAAGAATTTTCAGCAAATAGACAAAAATTCCTTGTAGAGCAAGGTTATAAATACTTAGTAGAGGAGGTTTAAACCTTGATTGAAACCCAAATGTCCATGAAATTTTTAAACCTCCTTTCTTCCGTGGAGGAAGAGTACTACTACTTCTTAGCTACAAACATTTTAGGCAGGCTTCCCTCTCCCTTTAACAGGCAGCAGGTAAACAGAAGTATACTTTCGTTCTTTCTAAACCAGGACAATCTAACGGCGCAAATATCGGCTATAGGAGACAGAGAAAAACAAATTCTTGCGCTAATCTATCTTCTTAAAGAAGTTGAAGATGCACAGCTTCTAGCCTTCTGTCCTGAAATGCCCTACTATGTGCTTTCCTTAAGACTAGAAAACCTCTGTGACCGCCTTCTTCTGTTCAAGTTAAAAAAAACCTATGTGCTGAATCCCCTGCTAGAACCTTTTCTTGAGTCTTACATCAGTAGCTCTAAAGCCAAAATTATGTACGACAGTGCCATCCATGCAAATGGTATGGACACGGTGGTGTACTTCTCTGCCATGCTTAAGGATTCTCCTTCCGGAGGCAAAACCAACGTTCCTTATGCTGATTCCAATACGGCTAGAGCAATCTTCAATCTTTTGATAAACGGAGCAGTACCTCAAAGAGAGGCAAATCTTCATCATTTCATCAAATCAGGCAAGCTTAAGCTAATCTTCCCTAGATTTGAGGAAAAGCAAGGTATTCACCTCTTTGAGCTTTATAAGAATCTTGCTTTGGGAACTAAAACAGTTGAAAGAAACGGTGAACATGTAGCTTTGAATTTTGAAAAATGCAAAAAAATCTTACAACAGAGTACTTATGACCTCAACATGTCAGCTCTTGAAGCCAAAGACGGTCCTTCTTCCGCCTGGGCGTGCAATAAAGCCCTGACCATATTGAATTATTTTCCTACTTCAGTTGAGTATTTGTGCCGTCTAATAAACTCTTTTAAGCCAAATACAGATGTTAAGGTACTCTTTGAAGACCTCAAGGCGCTTGGTCTGGTTTATTTGGATAAAGAGGTAGCTTTCTTTAACACCTCCGTGCTGGAAAAGCCCCTTGAACGCTCCGCTCTTACCATAAACACAGATCTCACCGTTTCCTACTATGGAAATCCAGAACCAACGGATTTACTTTTTCTTTTTGCCAACATTCAAACCTGCGATAACCTTGTAGTTTATGCCATTACCAGGGACAGCTTTGCCCGGGCACTAGATTTGGGCCTTAGCAAGAAGACCATAGAAGATTATTTAAATAATGAAGAACTTACCAAATCTCTCTTTGACCAATGGGAAGCAGCAGTTTCCAGAATTAAACTGTATGATGGAATTATCTTAAACTGTACCAACGAGCTTGCCGTAATTGTAAAAGGTATTCCAGAAATCTCTGACCATATAATGAAGGAGTTCTCAGCTAATCTCTTTTTGATGCGTCGTAGCACCTACGGTTCTTGGAGTAAGGCCCTAGCCAAAGCAATAGACCTAGAGGCTTTGCCTACTCCAGTTACAGAACCACTAGCAAGTTCAGAGCAAAGCTTTGTTTCTTGCACCAATTACAGTGCTCAGTTTACTACCTTGCCTCAGGAAACTGCCAATTTCTCCAATCTGTTGGACTGGCAGCAGCAAGAGCAAGAACTTCTTGCTGAAGCCAAGAAAAAAGGCTGCCTTAGTCCAGAACTAGAAGAACTCATAACGTCAAAACTTATAATCTCAAAGAGCCAAATTGGAAAAGATTTCCGCTATTCCAAACTTCCCTCTGCCAGTGGCTTTGACTACAATGCAAAACTTTCTTTAATCAAGAAAGCCTGCGGCTCAAAACCCCGCATACTAAGGCTGGAACTGAATGATGAGAACCTTGTTGTTTTCCCAACCTCAGTAGTAAAAAACGAGAACGGCAAAGCAATCCTAAAAGCAAAAGTCATTCCAAGCGGCGAAGAGCGCAACATCTCCATTGGTTCCGTCTTCAAGGTTTCCCTCTCCCGTAGTGTATAAAGTAGTGTATAAAACTTTTAGCTCTCGTCAGAGCCAAATTCAGCTTCAAACTCTTCACTTTTAGAAATCCACTGAAGTTCTGTTTCTTCCTTCTCTGCTTGAAGAGTTTCCAGTTGTTTCACCAGCTGGTTAATCTTTTCTACATTACTGTAGTTCTCATGAAGATTCATAAGTGCCTTAACTTCAGAGATACGAAGATCAAGAGTATCTGCCTTATTCATCAGTTCCTGCAAAGTAGACTTAAGCTTGTTTTTGCGGTTGCGCCTCTTGTTGGCTTCAGCCCGGCTCTCTGCAGCGCTCTTGGGGTTTTCAAAATTAAAGCTTGCAACAAAGTTTGCATTGGCAGTGGCTATGGAAGAAGCAGGCTTTGAGTCGGAGGTTTTGGAAGCCGTCTTATCCGTGGCAATTCCAAGCCGCTGATCCAGCTTCCATTCAAAATAATCATAATCCCCATTAAAAAATTCAGGAGCATCGGCTGAAAGATAGAGGATTTTGTTGGCCAGTGCACGAATGAAGTAGGCATCATGGCTTACAAAAATGATGGTGCCCTTGTAATCCTCAAGGGCCTTGAGCAGCATATCCTTTGCGTTGATGTCCAAGTGGTTGGTAGGCTCATCCAAAATTAAAAGCGATGCCGGCTGGAGCAAGATTTTCAGTAGCGCAAGCCGAGACCTTTCTCCGCCAGAAAGGACACTGATTTTCTTGTAGATATCGTCTCCAGAGAACAAAAACGCGCCCAGAGCATTTCTAATTGCCCCCTCAGTGCCGTAAGCCTGAACTTCAGAGAAAACCGTGCCGCTAAGGTCCAAAGAATCTTGAGTGTCCTGGGCGTAATAACCCACCTTGACCCCAGTTCCCAACCTAGCAACTCCAGTAAAATCAGGATCCTTCTGAGCGATAATTCTCAAAAGCGTACTTTTTCCAATACCATTATGACCGGTTACAGCAAGTCTCTGCCCTTTAGGAATTAGCATGTTAAAATGGTCGAATATGACCTGATTGCCATATTTTTTTGCCATATCTTCAATAATTACGACATCATTTGGACTATGTGGTGGCTCAGGAAAAGAAAAATGCAACGTTTTAAGATGAGACGGTACCACCACGGGCTCAAGCTTCTCTAATTGTTTAATGCGGCTTTGCACCTGCTTACTTTTAGTAGCCTTATACCTAAAGCGTTCAATAAACTGCTCTGTCTTACCAATCTCCGCCTGTTGCTTCTTATAGGCAGCCTCCAGCTGTTCAATCTCTAAACGGCGCTGATTTTCATAGAAAGTATAATTACCGCTGTACCTGGTAAGTTTACCATTAAAGAGCTCATAAACCTCATTGACAGTATCGTCCATAAAGCCCTTATCATGGCATACCAAAAACAGAGAGCCTTTGTACGTCTTCAAGAACTCCTTAAGCCAGGTTCTAGCCTCAATATCCAAATAGTTGGTAGGCTCATCCAGCATCATCAAGTCCGGGTCTTCACAGAGGACCTTTGCAAGGGCAATTCGCATCTGATAACCGCCAGAAAATTCCCCGCAAGGTCGCTTAAGGTCACTTTGAGAGAAGCCCAGGCCCTTTGAAATTAACGAAACCCTAGCCTCTCTATCATAATAAGGACTGTCCAAAAGTTCTTCCTGAAGCTCATTTAACTCCTTCAATAGCGCATCCGTACTCGCTTGCACGCCAGAGGCTTCACTTGCCAGAAGACTTTCAATTTCATGCTGTCGTTCTAAATTTGCTTCAAACCTGGAAAAGCCTTTTTCAATCTCCTCGTAAACCGTACCTTCTCTAAAGACAATATCGCTCTGGGGCAGATAGGAAATGCGCATCCCCTTGGTCTTAGTCACCTTTCCGCCATCGCACGGCATAATAGCCGCAATGATCTTCATAAGCGTAGACTTTCCCTCACCATTACCACCTGCAAGGGCCGCCCTGGCATGTTCACCCAACGTTACCGAGACATCTGTAAGTAAATTTCTATCGCCAAACGATAGACTTATATTCTGAACCTGAAGTATTCCCATAATTGTTCTTTTAACAACAAAATTCGTGTGATATGCTACCACAAGAAGTCCAAATTCTTCAAGGAGACCAATATGCTTTGCCTTACTCTCAACGGCGCAACCATGCAAGAAAACTACACCACAGTGGCTCAAAACGCCACTTACGCCTCCCTCCTTGAACTTCGCATTGACTGCCTGGATTTGGAAAACCCCACAGAACTAGAAGAGGCCACCCTCTTTCCCTCCCGCACCAGCCTACCCGTCATCCTCACCTGCAGACGCAAGACCGATTCCGGCAACTTTCCTTTCTCAGAGAGAAAACGTCTCTCTCTTTTGAAAAAAGTCTCTGCCGGAGCCTTTACCTACGTAGACCTGGAAGCTAACGTTCGTAATCCAAATTTAGAGGCACAGCTTAGGGCGCAAGGAAAGCAGCTCATTCGTTCAATTCATGATTTTGATGGCCTAAAAGACAACTATGCCGTGAAAATTTCGCATATTCTAGCAAAAGGAGACCTTCCTAAGCTTGCCGTACAAATAAATACCGTTGCCCAGTTAACAGAGCTTTTTCAGTTAGGCGAGCGTTTTAAAGGCAAAGGAAAAGTAATAATTATCGGAATGGGAAGATACGGGATAGCTTCTAGAGTGTTGTACAAAAAACTGGGTTCGATACTGACGTTCTGCGCCGCAAAAGACCCAAAAGAAGTAGGTCTTATAAGCATAAAGACCATGAAAGAATTGTACAGAGCAGATCAGGTCACAGACGCCACCCGCATATATGGAGTCATAGGAGATCCAGTTGGCAAAAGTCTGTCGCCTGCCATTCAGAACTCCGGCTTCAAAGCAATAGATGAAGATGCCATTTATGTACCCTTTAACGTGGATAGCGTAAAGCAATTCTTTGTATTGTCAAAACTTCTTAACATCCAGGGCTTTTCTGTAACTGTGCCCCACAAACTTCATGTGTTGCCCTACCTTGGCAAAACCAGCCGTGAAGTTCGTCAGCTGGGCTCCTGCAATACCGTATGTAAGAAGGGAGACCTGTACAGTGGCAGCAATACAGACTACTACGGCTTTCTTGCCCTAATCAAAGAACCCCTTGAAGCGGGCAAAATCAATAACGCCCTGGTCCTAGGCTCAGGCGGTGGCGCCCGCGCCATAGTCTGGGCGCTACGTAACCACAACGTAAACATAACAATCCTAAACCGCACCCTTGAACACGCAAAAACCTTAGCCCAAGAAGTCTCCTGTAACTATGGAGCCCTTTCAGAAGTAAGCAACTACAGTGGAAAAGTAGACCTTATTGTCCAAGCCTCTTCTCTAGGCATGGACAGTTCACAAGAGCCAGAAAATGACCCGGCAAGGGATTTTTCCTACACTGGCAAAGAAATAGCCTGTGATCTCGTCTATAGACCCCAGGAAACCGCCTTCCTAGTCCACGCCAAACAGGCAGGCTGCCAGCTCATCCACGGTCTAGACCTTCTCTTTGAGCAGGGCAAACTTCAGTTCACGGCCTTCACCGGCGTCCCCTATCCTTTCTCAGCCTCTTGTATATTTTATCCCTTTCTGACATAATGCAGGTACTGTCTAAACGCCGTTGGCGCAGACAGAATATCCGCTTAAAGCTGCACCAAAGGGTCAGTTTAAAGTGAGAAATAGTTGAAGGGGACGTCCCTAGGGGAACGTCACGTATAGGAGTCAGTAAAATGGCAGTAGTAACAATGAAGAGTCTGCTGGAAGCAGGCGTTCATTTTGGTCATCAGACAAAAAGATGGAATCCAAAGATGGCCACTTACATTTTCTCAGAGAGAAATGGAATTCACATCATTGACCTTCAGAAGACAACAGCATGCATTGTAGAAGCATACGAAGCTGTTCGCGCACAGGTCAAAAACAACAAGACAGTTCTTTTCGTAGGAACCAAGAAGCAGGCACAGCAGGCTATTGAAACAGAAGCAAAGCGCTGTGGAATGCCTTATGTCAACAATCGTTGGCTCGGCGGTATGCTCACAAACTTCTCAACCATTAAGAAGTCAATCGCTACCCTCAAGAGAATTGAGAAGCAGTCAGTAGATGGCACTTTTGAGAGCCTTACTAAGAAAGAAGTTGCTCTTCTCACCAAGCAGAAGACAAAGCTCGAGAAGAACCTTGGCGGTATCAAGGACATGACAGAGCTTCCTGGCATCATTTTTGTTATTGATACAAGAAAAGAAGCCATTGCAATTGCAGAAGCAAAGCGCCTTGGCATCCCAGTAGTTGCAGTTGTTGATACCAACTGTGATCCTACAGACATCACCTACCCAATCCCAGGCAACGATGATGCAATCAGAGCAATTAGCCTTTTTGTTGAAATCATTGCTAACGCAGTAATTGATGCAGACAACGAAGTTGGCATCCAGATTATTGAATCCCTCCCTGCAAACGAAGAAGAAGCTGCTGCCCTTGAAGCTCAAGGTGCTCCAGTAGACAAGGATGCAGAAGCTGAAGAAGCAGAAGAAGAGAATAAGGACGAGGAGTAATTTATGGAAATCACAATGGATATGATTAAACAGCTCCGTGAGCAGACACATGCAGGAATCATGGACTGTAAAAAGGCTCTCCAGTCAAGCAACGGTGACTTTGCAAAAGCTGAAGAGTACCTCAAGAAGGTTGGACTTGCAGCAGTTGAGAAGCGTGTTGACCGCGCAACTGACAACGGCAGAGTCTCATTCGTAATCACAGACAAGAAGGCTGTCATGGTTGACGTCTCCTGTGAGACAGACTTTGTTGCTCGCAACGCAGAGTTCAAGAAGCTTGGTGAAGACCTTTGTAATCTTGCTATTGCCAAGGGTTACACACAGCCAACTGAAGACATGGAAGAACTTGTTAAGAAGCTCATTGCAACCATCAATGAAAACATGAAGATTAAGAAGATGGTTGTTCTTGACATCCCAGCTAACAACCTGGTTCAGGGTTACAGCCACGCTGATGGAAACATTGGTGTTCTCGTACAGTTCAAGGCTTCTGACAGTGCAATCTATGCAAACGAAGACTTCAAGACCCTTGCTTTCAACACAGCAATGCATGTTTGTGCAGCAGCTCCTATGTATCTTAACGATTCTTGCGTACCAAAAGAGTACGAAGATCAGCAGTTGGATATCTTCCAGGCTCAGGTTGCTAACATGAACAAGCCAGAGAAGGTTCTCCAGGGTATTGTTAGAGGTAAGCTTGCAAAGCACTATGCAGAAATTTGCTTGATGGATCAGATTTTCCAGATCAGCAATGATGATGGTCTTTCAGTAAAGCAGCTCTTTGCAAAGTTCAACAAAGAGCACGGCTCAGATGTAGAGATTGTCGGCTACGAGCGTTTCCTCGCTGGTGCATAATTTAAAAAAACTTTCCAAGGCCGTTCTTTTTTAGGGGCGGCCTTTATTATAGGAGTTCAAAATGCAGCAAGTACTTTCCAATTGCGAAGAAAAGATGAACAAGAGCATTGCGGCTCTTAATACAGACTACCTTAGCCTCAGAACCGGCAGAGCTTCTGCCGCTATCTTTGATAAGGTAAGAGTAGATTATTATGGACAAGAGACCCCTCTGAACCAGGTAGCTTCAATATCGGTTCCAGAAGCAAGACTTGTCGTAATACAGCCATGGGACAAATCCCTTTTAAGCATCATTGAGAAGGCAATCCAGAAGAGCGATCTTGGACTTAACCCATCAAATGATGGAAAGCTTCTTAGAATTAACTTCCCTCCTCTCACCCAGGACAGAAGAAAAGAGCTTGCAAAACAGGCAAAATCTCTTGCAGAGAACGCCAGAGTTGCAGTTCGTAACGTCAGACGTGACGGAATGGAAGAAATCAAGAAGCTCCAGAAGGCCGGAACAATCTCAGAAGATGAACAGAAGGATGGCGAGACCAAACTTCAAAAGATGACAGATTCCCATATTGCACAAATCAACGAAGTTGCAGCTTCCAAAGAAAAGGAAATCATGGAGGTCTAATGCATCTTGGCCTGATAATGGATGGCAATGGCCGCTGGGCAACCCAGCGGCATTTACCTAGGGCTGCAGGACATTTGGAAGGCATGAAAGCCTGCAAACGCATCATCCTAGCAGCCAAAGAACTCAAAATTGACTATCTGACCCTCTATGTGTTCTCCACCGAAAACTGGAAACGTCCAGAACAGGAGGTCAATTACCTGATGAATATCCTGGCAAAAAAACTTCCGGGAGAGATTAATTTCTACAAAGAAAACAACATAAAACTCCTCTTTAGAGGTAACCTTGAAGCGCTACCAGAAGAAGCCCGTGAAGGAGTCAAAAAAACCACGCAAGACACCAGCACAAATGATGGCATAACTGTAGTCCTAGCCGTAAATTACGGCGGACAGGATGAAATAGCCAGAGCATGCAATAAGTACATAAAAAACCATCCGGGGAAACCCATAACCATACAAGACATTCAAAATAATCTTGATGCTCCAAGCGTCCCTGCACCAGATCTCATTGCCCGTAGCGCAGGTGAAATGCGACTGAGCAATTTCATGCTTTGGGACAGCGCCTATGCAGAATTTCTAGCACTAGACACCCTCTGGCCAGACTGGGGAAAAGAACAACTGGAACTTTGCCTAGATGCCCTCTCAAAACGGGTCCGAAAATTTGGAGGATTAAAAGCCTAATGGAAAAGAATCTAAGACAACGCATCTTAACCTGCGTAGTTGGTGTCCCTGCCGTAGTAGTAGGGATTTTTTGTTTTCAAGACTACAACTTTATAGTCTTCAGCGCCGCCATCATGGTCTTTGCAGTTCTGGGCACGCTGGAAATGAGCCGCATGCTTTTTAACGGCAAAATAGTTCTCACCGCCGTCATCGCCCCGCTACTCACCCTACTTCAGTACCTCCAGGGCGTCCTTGACTGGCCTTCAGAAACACTGGACTTGACCTTCATTCTCCTTCTACTAATTACTTTTTCCACCGAGATTAAAGTAGGTGAAACCGATGATTTTGAGGGCTCAATTCCAAGAGCAGCAAAAAAGTGTTTACTCATAATTTATCCCAATTATCTGCTTACCTTCATGCTCAGAATGCTCGCCCTTCCAGAAACCACCGCCTACACCATAATCACCTTTATGCTAGTGGTCTTCTCCAACGATATCTTCGCCTACGTCTTTGGTCGGCTTTTTGGAAAAAACAACAAAGGAATCTTTAAGGTAAGCCCCAAAAAGAGCATTGCCGGCTTCATTGGAGGACTTCTCTGCTGCATAGGAATGTGTGTACTAATGTTCACCCTCTGTGAAAAACATTTGCCCAACCTGACTATTTTCCATCAGATAATCCTAGGCTTTGCAATGAGTCTTAGTGCAAATATTGGAGACTTACTGGAAAGTGCGTTTAAGCGCTCAGCCCATGTGAAAGACTCTGGAAACCTCATCCCTGGAAGAGGAGGAATCCTTGATTCTATGGATTCCTTAATCTCCAGCGCCCCTATTTTCTTTATTCTCATAGCACTTTTAGCCAAATAGACCTCCAAAAGAAGGAAAACATGAAAAGACGCATCATTTTACTTGGAATTACAGGCAGCATTGGAAAAACCGCTCTAAGGGGCTGTAAACTTTTTGAAGACCGCCTAAGTATAGTTGGCGCCTCCTGCCATAACAAGGTTGAAGATGCAGTTAAAGCATGCCTGGAAAATAACATACCTAATCTATGCGTAACAGGTTCCCAAAATCTTACTGAAAAAATCCTAGAACTACCTAGCCAAATTAAACTTTGGACCAACCTTAATGAGATGCTACAGGCTCTTAAGGCAGACCTGGTACTTAACGCAATTGCAGGCTCTCCGGGACTTAAAGCCTCTTTTGACGTTTTAGCCAGTGGCAGTAACCTGGCTCTTGCAAACAAAGAATCCGTTGTGATGGGTGGTCATTTGCTGTTTAACTATGCCAAACAACAAGGCTGCCAAATCATTCCAGTAGACAGCGAGCACTCTGCCCTAGATGAGCTAATGATAGCCCATAAGAACGAAACTATTGAAAAATTGATCATAACTGCCAGCGGTGGACCATTTAGAGATAGAGATCCAAAGACGCTAAGTTCTATCACGCCAGAGCAGGCAATAAAGCATCCCACCTGGAAAATGGGACCAAAAATCTCTATTGACTCTTCTACTTTAGCAAACAAAGGACTAGAGGTAATTGAGGCCCATTACCTCTTTGGCTTTGATGCAGAACATATTGAAGTGGTCATTCATCCGCAAAGCGTAGTACACTCAATGGTGCGTACTGCAAGCGGTCAAGTTTATGCTCAAATGTCTCCACCAGACATGGTTTTTCCAATTATGAGGGCTCTCATGTGGCCAAAGGTAGACCGCCAAGTGGGTAAGGCTTTGGACTTTACGAACCTTGATTTGACCTTCCGCAAACTGGATACAAAACAATTTCCCTTTGTAGCCACCGCTTTTGAATGTATCCACCTAGAAGGCTCCTATCCAATAGCCTACAACGCAGCCAATGAACTTGCAGTTAAGGCCTTTATGGAAAAGAAAATACTTTATACTCAAATCTATGAAGTAGTACAAAAGATTCTTGAAAAAGACTGGAGCCACAAGCCGGAAAGTCTTGAAGATATACTGCGCATCAACAATGAAATTCTCAACAATGAAATTCTCATCCAAACGGAGCTATAAGTGACAATTACCTGGTCTTGGATTTTATCTATTGCTATAGGGCTATTGGGCATTGGAATCATGGTTGTTGTCCATGAGCTGGGGCACTTTATTGCCGCCAAAGCCTGTGGAATTTCAGTTCAAACGCTTCAATTTGGTTTTGGACCCGCTATCGTCAAATGGGGCAAAGGCGAAACCGAATACAGAATTGCAATTGTACCCTTTGGCGGACTGTGCAGAATGCGTGGACAGGATGATCTAAAGAACGCAATCTCCCAGAAGAAAAAGCGTATTGAAACCTGCGAAGATGGCTCAATTTGGTCAGTAAGCGCAATAAAACGCATCCTTGTTTACCTTGCAGGTCCTCTTTTTAATATGTTGTTTGCTTTTTTATGCTACACAATCCTTCTTACCATCAACGTAGTTAATCCAACCTCTTTGCCAAAAATCGTGCTGGCATCGGACTATCCTAGCCTGTATGGAATTGAAGAATGTGCCGCTCACGTGGCGGGAATGAAGACGGGAGAGCTGGTTTTGAGTGTAGATGGCACCAGTGTGGCTAGCTATGAGGAGCTTCAGACGCTGCTAGCGCAAAAGAAGGAGCAGGAAAAAGTACTAATTGAGACCACAGAAAGCACGTATGAAGTGACGCCAATAGCTGGAATGTTTGGAATTCTGCCCTTTAAAGAGACCATTGTAGGCTATGTTCAGCCCGATAGTCCAGAAAAAAAAGCAGGCTTAAAGGCAGGCGACAAAATTGTACAAATCAATGGCACTGCTGTAACAAATATGTTTGATTTGCTTGAGGCATCTTCTTCTAACACCTATATTTATATGACAGTTGAGCGAGAAGATAACCTGGTAGAGTTAGGCTTTGACAATCCTACTTCTACGCTGAATTTCACCCTGCTACAACAGACCACCACAGAAAAAGGAATGAATTTCTTTGAGGCCCTGAAGATATCGGGGCAGGAATGTTTTTCCAATTTTGCTCAGTCCATTGTGTCGCTTTCAAATGTCCTTAGCGGACGTGCGCAGGCACATGAGACGCTGGGAGGCACGCTGGCTGCCTCCGAGAGCATGGGAATGCTGACCACAAAGGGCTTTGCAGCGGGCTTTAATAGTGGAATTCGCATTGTATTCTACCTGTTGGCTAGTGTGAGTATCTCTTTGTGCGTAGCAAACCTGCTGCCAATTCCAGCCCTTGATGGAGGCCTTATCCTGTTAAGTTTTGCAGAACTTGTCACAGGGCATACATTTAATCCAAAACTATACCTTGCAATGCAAATACTGGGAATTATTTTTATTGCTGCAATCTTTGTACTGCTGACGTTCTTCTAAGATTACAAAGCGCACACAACCTTCAAGCAAGCAAAAGAGTCCTTAGAACTTCACAATCTCTCTGAACGTCATGTAATCAGCCAAGAAGTTGATATTAAAGGCACCGGTTCTACCATTTCTCTGCTTAGCAATGATAACCTTCAGCCTCTTAGGCTTAGGGCCGGCTTCCTCTGGATTCTCCTCTTCATTGTCTGCTTCCTCGTACTGCTCAATCTTACCCTCTTCATTTATACGCTTTGAAGGGTCATCCAGTAGCATAACAAGGTCAGCATCCTGCTCAATAGAACCAGAATCTCGCAAGTCCGCCAGCATAGGAGGACGATCCTTACCGCCCTCTCGGTTCACCTGTGCAAGACAAATAATTGGAATATTTAGCTCTCGAGCCAAACTCTTAAGAGATCTAGAAATAATGGAAACCTGCTCATGTCTAGGCATATTAGCCGGTCCCTGCAAATCAATTAAACCAATATAGTCAATGAAAATAGCCTGAATATTGTGCTCACGCTTCATGCGTCTTGCCTGAGACCTGATCTCCATAAGACTAATGTTTGGAGTATCCTGGATAAGAAAATTCTCACATTTCTCATACATATTCTCCGCAACCGTCATCATCTTGTTAGTGTCTTCCGGCTTAAGTTTTCCATTTCTCAAAACGGTATTATTTATCTGAGCGCGGTTGGACAACACACGTTCCAGCAAGGACGCGCCCGACATTTCCAGCGAGAAAAATCCCACCGGCAGCTCCATCCCAAACGCCATATTAATAGCAATTGCAAGCCCCAAAGCCGTCTTACCAACAGAAGGACGCGCCGCAATGATAACAAAATCGGCCGGCTTAAACCCACCAATAAAGCTATCCAAACTATTAAACCCAGAAGAAATCCCCTGCTTCTTGGTATTTCCATTCACAATGTCAGATACCAGCTGCCGGAGAAATTGCCCAGACTCCACATAATTGCTTGTGGACACACTAATTCCCATAGCCGATATCTTCTGCTCCACCTCGTCTATGGACTTTTCCACATCCTGCGTCTCATCAAACGCCTTATCCCCCACATATACCGATAAATCTAACAATCTGCGCTTTTGAGCACATTTTCTAATAATCTCGGCATAGTAGGAACCATTGGTGGAAGAAGGCACTGAGTCCGTAAGCGTGGCAATGTAGGAACCCCCACCACATTCAGAAAGCGTACCCTTCTCAGAAAGATATTGGGTGAGCGATACAATATCTATGGCCACATTGGGCTTCTCATTTCTAAGCCCATTGATACCTTCCCAAATAAGCTGATGCCCGCGCTGATAAAAATCATCCTTTGTCAGCAGACTCTGGACATCGTCCAAAGTCTTATTTCTAAGGAGAATAGAACCTAGCAATGCAACTTCCGCATCAATATTATTTGGAGGAATTCTTCCAATATTTCCACTTGCCATCTCTTGTTCTCCTTATAATTTAGGGAAATCCCCTTTTGAAAAAAATACACCAGTTTCGTGAAAAATAAAACTGGTGTATTGAATAAAACTATTTAAAGTCTAACTCAACCTTCAACTGGAGCATCTGTCTCAGTTGCTGGCTCAGCAGCAGCCTCAGCAGCCTTTGCTTCAGCTTCTTTAGCAGCCTTTTCAGCCTTAGCAGCTTCAGCAGCAGCCTTTGCAGCAGCTTCCTTAGCAGCCTTTTCAGCAGCCTTAACCTCAGCCTCGCTGAGAACGTTCAACTTAATCATGGAGAACTCGTTCTCATAAAGGTGAATCTTTGCATTGTAAGTGCCAACCATCTTGATTGCATGGGTAGCAACTTCAATTTTCTTCTTCTCAATCTCAAAACCAAGCTTAGCAAGAGCTTCCTGAATCATGAGAGGAGTTACAGAACCAAAGAGCTTTCCAGACTCACCGGCGGAAACCACCATGTCAAGAGAGACATTGTCCAACTTTTCCTTGAGGGAAGCAGAAGCCTCACGCTTTGCAACCTTACGCTTCTCAATAGCAGCAGCTCTGCTCTTGAAAATTGCTAGATTCTCGTTTGTGTACAGTACCGCAGCACCAGTGGGCAGCAGATAGTTACGAG